>JBEKBK010000302.1:0-10108 GCA_050015435.1 Bryobacteraceae bacterium | reverse complement strand
TCAACCGCCGGATGATCGAGAGCCTGATCAAAGCTGGGGCAATGGATGGATTAGAGGGAACGCGCGCGCAGCTCACTGCCGTGATCGACAGCGCGATGGAGACCGGCGCTCGCGCATGGAGGGATCGTGCCAGCGGCCAATCCGGCCTGTTTGCCGCATTGATCGAAGAGCAGCCGAAGACTGAGCACGACTTGCCGAAAGTGCCCGATTGGACTCCACCGGAAAAGCTGGTGGCGGAAAAAGAAATGCTCGGTTTCTACATCACCGGTCATCCGCTCGATCAATTCATGGACAAGGTGAAGGAACTGGCCACCCACACGTCCGGCAATCTCGAAGGATTGGCCAAGAGCACCGAGGTCGCGCTGTGCGGAATCCTCACCGGCGTCCAGCGCCGCCGAAGCAAAGAAGGCAAGCCATGGGCCTCGATGCAGGTCGAGGACCTGGAAGGCGCGGTGGAGGCGATGGTCTTCTCCACGCAGTATGAACGCTTGATGCCCGCGCTAGTGGAGGATAAAGCATTCCTGGTGCGTGGGCTCGTGTTACCCGAAGAAAACGCTCCGCCGAAGATCTCCGTACAGGATCTGATTCCGCTGGAGGTGGCGCGTGTAAGCCTGCCGTCGCTGATCTCCATCCGGGTACCGATGAACGGCGCGAGCAGCGCATCCAATCGGGCTCAGGAACTGCGGCAGCTCTTCGATCACAAGCCCGGGGAAACCGAGGTTCGGCTGCGCCTCGAAAAGACGCGGGACTTCTCGGTTATCCTGGACGTTACGGCGAAGGTTCGCCCGGACAAGGAATTTTGCGCCGAGCTGGCCCGCATTTGCGGGTCGGAGGCGATGGAGATTCTGGCGGGTTGATTCCCAAGCCCGTCATGCATGCCTGATTCCCAGTCCCCGCTGACCACCAATCCGAGTTGGGAACGCGTCCAACTCGCCCGTCATCCTAAGCGGCCTCATGCGCTCGACTATATCCAGCGCCTCTTCCCCGGATTTCACGAGCTGCACGGCGACCGCGGCTTCGCGGATGATCATGCCATTGTGGGGGGCATGGCCCGGTTCGACGGGCGTCCGCTCATGGTGATAGCTCACCAAAAGGGCCGCGACACGAAGCAAAAGGTTTTTCGCAATTGGGGCATGCCGCGGCCCGAAGGGTATCGCAAGGGGATGCGCCTAATGGAGCTGGCAGCCAAGTTCTCCCGGCCAATCCTCACGCTGCTGGATACACCCGGCGCTTACCCTGGCAAAGACGCTGAGGAGCGCGGCGAAGCTGAAGCGATCGCCCAGAATCTTCGCGAAATGTCGCGTCTGGGCGTGCCGGTCATCGTGGTGGTCATCGGAGAGGGTGGGAGCGGAGGCGCTCTCGGGCTGGGCGTCGGCAATCGAATTTACATGTTGGAGAATGCCGTATACAGCGTGATTTCGCCCGAGAGTTGCGCGGCGATCATCTACCGGGATGCGGGCAAGGCGCCGGAGGCGGCGGCCGCGCTTAAAATGACAGCGCCGGATCTGTTGGAGCTGGGCTTGATCGATGGAATTGTGCCGGAGCCCGGTGAGGGCGCGCACTCCGATCCGGACAAAGCCGCTGAGGCGTTGGGCGTTACGTTGCGGCAAAGCCTCGCGGAGCTTTGCGGCATGACGGCGCAGCGCCTGATTGACGAACGCTACGAGAAATTCCGGCGGATGGGGGCGTTCTTCACCGAAACGGCGGGAATCCGTGGTTGAGATGTGGGGCGGTCCCCCTGGACCGCGGCCGACGCCCCCGTCGGCCCTCGTCGCGTCCGCCCAATCGTGATTTTCTATGAAGAAACCAGTGCTGGTCGGGATTCTATTGTTTGCCGCGCTCCTGGCGTTGATCGTCTATTCGAGCATGGGAACGTCCACCCACCGCGTCGAAGTCTGTATGCAGTTCAACGGGCGCACGTCCTGCCGGACTACCTCCGGGTCGAGTGAAGAGTTCGCCGAACGCTCAGCAATCACGAATGCTTGCGCGGACATCGCCTCCGGTGTTACCGAAACACTGGCGTGCGAGCGGGCAGGGCCCGTCAAGGTTACGGTTTTGAAGTAACTGGATTTACGCGGCTTTTTGAATCTTGCCGCTCTTGATGCACGAAGTGCATACGCGTATACGCTTGGCGGCGCCCTTCACCATCGCGCGAACTTCCTGTAGATTTACGTTCCAGCGCCGTTTGGTCACATTATGGGCGTGGCTAATTCGATTCCCGAATTGGGGGCCGCGACCACAGACATCACACACCTTCGCCATCAGAGACACTCCTAGATTCGTTTCGCTGGTGTCAGTTTACCATAGCATAGGATTAGGGCGTGTGCGATGGATCATCGGTACATTGACGAGCACTCCGTGGCGGAGCGCTTTATTGGCAACACGCTCCCGCAAGCTGACCGTGCGGAATTTGAAGCCCACATCGTGGATTGCCAGGAGTGCATGGACCGGCTGCTGTTGGCGGGTATGTTTCACGCTCGCAACGGCCGGCCTAATTCGCAGAAGCCATTGCCTTTGCGCGCGCGGTTCGTGGCTCAGTTCAAGCCCTGGCAACTGGTGCTTCTACTGGCCGCGGGCGCAGTCCTCCTGCTGGCGATCCCGACCGCTTATTTCCTGTGGGAACTCCACGTCTCAGTGAAAAGGTGAGTTAGCGGACCGTTGTCGAAGCCCGAGTGAGCTGGTCGAGACGTTCTTGAAGCTCGCGCTCCCGGGTTCGATCTTCGGCGATGCAGTGATGTCCCACAAACCGCATCTTATGGTCGTGAACCGCCACCAGGAGAACGTCGAACAAGGACATTCCGCCATGAGCGCGCAATCCGCGAGCCTCGAAAGTGGATTTCCCTCGTAATAGCATCTGGGTGAAAGCTTCCTGCGCTTTGTCGCGATCGGCCGGCGCGAAGATGCTGCACCACTCATGCCCGACCAGCGCTTCCGGACTGGCCTCGAGCGCCCTTACCAGCGCCGGATTCGCCGCTCCGATCTTGCCGTCGACTCCGACCCACGCCACTCCCGTATTGACGTGCTCAACCGCCACCGTCTTAGAGTACAGCTCATCATCAAGGGGACGGATGCGGCGTAAGACCCGCCGCAAAGCGATTCCCAAGACCGTCACGATTGCCAGGAGGTAGAGCCACAGCATCAAATCTTCCTCTACCACTTATCGGCGGTTTTTGAGGGTTTAGTAAGGGGGCTACATAGGGCCTGACGGCTGGGATTTGCCCCGCTTGATCAAGCCAGGAGACCTCGGAAGGCGGGTGACTCGAAACCAGGAAAGACGTTTGCAATCTGGCGATTACCAAGATGGCGCGTGACCAGCTCTCCCAGCACGGTTCGAAAATCGGTGGTGACGTTCAGATCCCGGTTTTCGTAAAGCTGCTCGTTCTGCATTCCAGGCCACTCGCCGTAGACTTTCCCGCCCTGGATGTCGCCGCCCAGGACCAGCATCGCGTTGGCGTGGCCATGGTCCGTGCCGCGATCGCCGTTCTCTTTCGCGGTGCGCCCGAACTCGCTCATAGTGACCACTGCCACGTCCGCCATGCGATCTCCAAGATCCTGATAGAACGCGGCCAGGGCCTGCCCGAAATCGTTCAGCAGGTTCGCCAGTTGTCCCACGGTCGGCTTCGGCCCGACTTCGTTTACGTGGGTATCCCAGCCGCCGACGTCTGTGAAGGCGACTTCGAGTCCGACGTCAGCTTTAATGAGCCGCGCGATTTGCATCATGGACTGCCCCAGACGGCCATTGGGATAGTGGGCACCGTTGGCAGGCGTGTAGCTCTGCTTCTGGATGGACTGCATCAGCTTCACGGCGTCGAACGTTTCGCGTCCCGTGCCATTCAGGAACTTATCCTGCGTATTCGCATACATGCTCTCGAAGGTGGAGGACCCGCGCGCATCGCGTACCTGGAAATCGTTCAAATTATTAATCGCAACAGCGTTATTGTGGCCCCGGAGTGTGCGCGGCAGTTCGGAGCCCATACAGACCGCGCGCGCCGGCGAAATGCGGCCCGATTCGGAAGGCAATGCGCGGTTCAGCCACCCATCCGACGTGGCCTTGCGGCCGGGCGTGCCCGACTCCATGAAGTCCTGCGCATCGAAATGAGAACGGGTCGGGTCCGGAGATCCGGCGGCGTGAACCACCGCCAAGTGCCCCGCATCGTAAAACGGCTTCAAGGGTGCGAGCGACGGGTGCAATCCGAAAAAGCCGTCCAGATCGATCGCGCTATCCGGCGTCCGGTTCGGGCGAGGGATCGCGATGGTCGGACGAAGATCGTAGTAGCTTTGTTCGCCATGCGGGACGATCACGTTGAGACCGTCCACTGCGCCCCGCTGAAAGATCGCCACCAGGATTTTCTTGCGCGGGCTCGGCGCGTCGGCGGCGTAAAGGGCGCGCGAAAGCCACAGGGGCGTGGATCCGACTCCAACCATCGCCATGGCCGAGCTTTTCAGGAAGATTCTTCGGGACGTCATACTTAGAACCCTACCTTCTTTGAAAATCCGGCGAGCCAATCACCAGACCCGCCACCAGCACCTGATTCGATGTACCCTTCGCATTCTTGTTGGCATCCGAGGTGAGCGCCTTCGCGATCGCCTCACGAGTTTGCGCCGTCGGATCCGTGAACAGCACCTGACGCGCGACGCGCGACGGATCGCCCGTGAATCGCGAGCCCTCCACTTTGACACCCTGCACCTTGTTCTGCGTCAGCTCCATCGCGAAGTTCATGCGGGCGAGCAGAGACGCCGAGTTGACCCATTCCGAATTAGCGCTCGAATAGCCCGTCGGCTCCTGTTTCCGATAGAGAGGCTCCCCGAGCTGCGCAATCCGGTTCGCCAGCGGAAAAGCGAAGTCGACTTGCGCGCCGGTGGCGCGAACCGCGCTTGCGATCATCTCGAACGGCGTTTTCACCTTCGCATGATAGGCGCCGGCGGAGAAGAATTCCTTCGAGTTAAACATGGTCTTCAGGACTTCGCGAATATCGCCGTCGGTGGCCGTAAATGTCTTGGCCATTGAGTCGATCAACACCGGCGGCGGATCATCGGCGACAAAACGCTGTGCCAGCTTGGTCGAAATGAAGCGCGCGGTGGAAGGATGCTTCGCGAGAATATCCAAAACTTTCTCGCCATCGTCTCTTCCGCCACCGGCAGGAATGGTCACGCCGAGCACTACCTTCTCACCTTTATCATGCACCCGGTCGTTGTACGTAAATGCTCCCCCTTTTTGCGGGTTTCGAATGGTCCAACCGGTGAAGCAGCGCGCGACCTCGGTAACATCCTTTTGCGTATAGCCGCCATCCACGCCCAGCGTATGCAGCTCCATCAATTCGCGGCCGTAGTTTTCGTTGAGGCCGCGCGTGGGCCGGTTTCCTCCGGCTCTGCGGATCGTCTCGGGTGCGACGCTCTGCCAGTTGTCCAGGTAGAACAGCATGGCCGGGCTGGTGGCCGTGGCTTCCAGCAGCTCCCGGAAATGACCGAGCACATGCGGGCGGATGGCCTCGCGTTCGTATGTCGGAACGTCGAACCGGTCCGCGCCTTTGTCCAGGAACACGTTGAAATGGTTGTACCAGAAATCGACGAGCTCTTCTTCGAGTTGACGGTTGCTCAAAATCGCACGATACAGTTTTGCTTCCGAAAGATCGTAGGCGACCATCTGTTGCGGCGCGTTAGCCAGCAGCAATTTCCGTCGCATCACCGGATTCGCGGCCGCCATCAACTGATTGCGTAGCGGAGGAGGCAGCGCGATCACGACGTCATCGACCCTATCCTCGGGGATCGACGCCAGGAGGGCCTTTCTCTGCTCGAGGTTCCCGTTACGCAGGATCCTGACCTGTTCCCGCGTAAGGAGGTCGTCCAGGCTAGTGGCCGGCTCCATGGGATCGGCGTCAGTGCCGCCCTTCTTTACCTTCAGGCGTCGCGCCAGTCTCTCCACGGCGGCGCGCGTGACCGGATCTTCCGGTAATGGCTGACGTCCCTGAGCTACGGCTCTAACCATCTGCGGCGTGGGATAAGTTCTTACCGTCTCAGCCTGCGACATGCGCAGCGATTCCAGCGGAGCGAGCCTGGTTTGAAGCTCCGGATTTTCAGGAATGCGGTCCGGATGAAGCTGTAAATCGATCCACTTCTTCAGCCCCATCTTTCTTGCTGCTTCGACATCACCGGGTCGTGGGCCAAACGTCAGACGGTCGAGCGCATGCAGGACCTGCTGATCTTTGGTGAGTTTGCGTTGGAACTGGGAGTAGTCGGTAGAGGCGATTTTCTTGGTGGTTCGGGCGGCTAACGATACGGCGCAAACCAGCGTCAAGGACAGTCCTACATACTTCCGCATTGCTGAGCCTCTACCAGTATTAAACTCCAAACCCGGGGAAAAGGTTGCGCCGTTCTATCAGGTAGGGTATAAAACGGCCATTTCTGCGTAGGTCCGCATCAGGAAGCCATCGGTCATACCCGCAATGTAGTCACATACCCGGCGATGCAACGGCTGACTTTGGGAAGATTCCGGGTGGACCGGCAGATGCTCGGGATGCTCCAGGAAAAACTCAAAGAGCGCTGCGATGCGGCTAATGGACTCCTGGCGTCCCCTCAACAGACTCTCCGAGTTGTAGACCTGCGAGCGCAGAAGCTTCTTGAGTTGTTGCGAAGCCCGCGCGGTTTCCGGCGAAAAGCGCGCGACCCGCTCAGGCTGGGCCCGTACCTCATCCACGTCCGCGAGACCATCCGACGCCTCGATGGTGCCTTCGATCAGGCCCGAAACCAGCCAATTGACCAAAGCTCGCACGTTCTCGAGGATGCGAACGCGTTCGTCCGCACCCGGGAAGGCGAGTAACGTTGCCTGCTCCAGTTCGCAAAACTTGGGAACCGCATGGCAGGCCTCTTCGATCGTGACCAGACCCGCCACGTATCCGTCGTCCAGATCCGAAGTGTTGTAGGCAATCTCATCGCACAAGTCGATGAGCTGCGCTTCTAGCGGCGGGCGCAAGCCCGGCAGATATTCCTCGAGCTCGGGTTCTTCTCCGGGGGCGAAATCGCGCGAGTGTTTCACGATTCCCTCGCGCACTTCGAACGTCAGGTTGAGGCCCGGAAAGCGGGCGTAGGGATGTTCGAGCGATTCGACGATTCGCAGCGCGTGCAGGTTGTGATCGAAACCTTCGCCGAAGCGGTGCATCAGCCGATCCAGTTCGTCCTCCCCGGCGTGCGCAAAGGGCGGATGCCCGATGTCGTGTGCGAGAGCAAGGGCTTCGGTCAGGTCTTCATCCAGCCCCAACACGCCTGCTACCGTGCGCGCGATTTGGGACACTTCGATCGTATGCGTCAGGCGGTTGCGGAAATGATCGGAAAGGCCGGGCGTGAAGACTTGCGTCTTGTTTTCCAGGCGCCGGAACGCACGGGCATGCACCACTCGGTCGCGATCGCGCTGGAATTCGTTACGGTAAGGATGCCGAGTTTCCGGATAACGGCGGTGTCCGCGCGCCCGCTCCACCGGAAACCGGAGATGGGCGAGTGCGGCCGGCCGCACTTAGTTGGCGGTTTGCGGAAGTTCGCCGAGGGCGTTGACTGCGGCCCGGCTGATGGAAGCGCGCTCAGTCCGCAAAGGCTCCAGCATTTTCCGGGCCTGGGCTGGATCGGTTTTCCCAATGAATTTGGCCAGCTCGATTGTCGCTTCTTCCTTGGACACGGTCGCGGTTGGATTGGCCACCGCATACCGCAGAAGCTTTTCGGCTTCGGCGTTCTTGCCCTCGCCTTCGTAAATCTGCGCCAGCGAAAGGCGGGCCAGGGCGGCATAATCCTTGGGAGCGGAATCCATGATGTCCTTGAATTGCTTCTCGGCGTTGACCAGGTCGCCCTTGTCGGCGACGTCGGAAGCGAGGTACATGGCGGCGATCGCTCCCTCTTGACTGCCGTGATACTTCGCGGCCACATCCGCGAATGCTTTGGTACGCGCTTTGTCCTTTTCCTCTTTGGTGTTGAAGTGGAGATTCGAAGGCTGCGTGTCGGCGCCGACGGTTGCGTCATCCACCCGCAGGGCCTGCGCGAGGGCCTCGCCCCGTGTCGCCGCCTGATGCGAATTATAGAAGTAGATTCCCGCCACGACGACGATCACCGCCAAGCCGATCGCACCGTACTTCTTCACTTCATCGCGGTGCTGGGAGAGCACCTCGAAGGTATGCGTAACTTCTTGCGCGAACTTGTCGGTTTTCAGTTCTTTACGGGTATGTCTATCCACGGCAAACTCCAGACTTTCCTGCAGGAATAAAGCTACTTGATTCTATCATGCCAAAGCCATTATGCAGCGGAGGCAGCTTGGCGACAATGGACCAATCGTCTTATCCCTCGCTCGCGGTGCAAAAAACGATGGCCTTTACGAAACGTCTCCGGCAATCAGGTCTTGCTTGTGTTCACTCCAATGGTACGTGGTTCCTCCAGATTGAGGACCCAGACGAGATAGAGTACGTTCGGCCACTTCGGCGGAATGGACGAATAATCTTTAATCGGCACTGCGGTATTGATAGCGTCAATGATGTTAGGCATGATATTGTCGTGCTCCCAGCAGATGAGAACGTGCCCGTCCAGGCTCATGGCGCTCGCCACCATATCCCTCTCGTCTTTTCCAACTGAGAAATTGATATTGAATTTCGGAGTCTTGGCCGGGTAGTTCAACCAGGCGGCAAGAGGGGTGACAGTCTCGTAGGGGCGCTGAGTCTCGCCGTCAGGATTTGCGGCGTAGATGTAGATAAAGTCGGGGTTCCTGATCGCATCATCGGCAGGGTCGCTCCGATGAGGAGCAAAAAATGTGCAAAGCGCTCTAGCGCGTTCCCATCCCTTAACGATCAGAGAGACTTTCCATTCCCGCTTGTTCCACTTTCCTGAACGTCCCATGGCCCCTTTGTAGTAGGCGGATCCGGAGGTTTTTCTCCGTGCCTGATAATCATGATTCTGGTTTGCGGAAGCACCACGGCCACGCTTGCTGTGGGCGACGTGTAGCAAGGAGAGCACTTCGTAGTGGGCGCCGACAGATAGCGGCATATAAGCGTTTAGCCGAGTTTACTCGATCAGGAAGTACCCAACTCCTGCATGACGGCGAATCCGTACACGACCCGAGCATGGAACCTCCACAATCCCCTTCCGTCCCCCGGGCACCGGTCAAATTATGAAATCGGAGTGCCAGATGTACGCGTTAGCGTGTGGACACGGCGTTTGTCGATGGTCACGCCCTAAACAAGTTTCTTTTTAAGCATCCTGCAAGATTGTTGCATAATATTACAATACAATTCGGTTACAGCGGGCCGACCTCTTTGGCGGGAATTCCATGACGAGTTCTATTTGGAAGGCACAAATTCCGATCTCCAAGCTGTCAGCGGTCGAGAAGGCACTTCTCACCGCTTTTAAAACTGAGATCGTCGACGACATTCAAGAATTGAAAGGCGGGCTGTCTCCGGCGCTCGTTTACCGTATACAAGTCAAGGGTAAACAATACATCCTTCGGGTCGTAATGCTGGCTACGATCCTTAACAGTCCAGCTCGTCAGTATGCTTGCATGAAGCTTGCAGCGGACGCCGGCATCGCCCCGCCTGTCCTGTATAGCAGCCCGGAGGATGCCGTAACGATTGTCGAGTATATTCAGACGCATCCACTGCCGTTCGAATGTGAGGCTGCCGCATCTCTGGCCTGTCATCTGGCGAGCACGATTCGCCGCCTTCACGGCTTGCCTCCCTTTCCGATGTTCATCAACTACCTGGATGCTCTCGACCTATGGGTTCAGGGGTGCAGAGTGTCGATTGACCCCCGTCCGAATGATGTTCTCAAAGCGTGTCTGGACAAGTATTCCGTACTAAGGAAGGCCTATCCGAACGATCCGGAATTGGTCTCCAGTCACAATGACTTGAACATCAACAACCTTCTGTTTGACGGTGAGAGAGTCTGGATCATCGATTGGGAGGCGTCCTGTTTGGGTGATCGTTTTGTCGATCTTGCCAATATCGCGAACAGCTTCTTGTCTACCCCTGAGCAGGAAGAGCGATATCTCAGGGTTTATTTCGGGGATTCGCTCGACGACACCAAACGCGCCCGTTTTTACCTGATGCGCCAGGCCTGCCACTTGTTCTACGCGCTGGTTCTT
>JBEKBK010000301.1:0-10142 GCA_050015435.1 Bryobacteraceae bacterium | reverse complement strand
GGAAGGTCGAACAGGGATCGCCAGATGGAGGTGGAACTCAGTGGCGGGAAGCGCAGCAGCCGATCAATCGCACCGCATCAAGTCCGGCGCTCGGCATTCAGTCCGTGCATAATTCAGGTACCATATTACGGCCGTGAAAATCGCCACCATAGCATTGGAATGCTTCTGGTCTTTGCCCAGATCCAAATATGCGAGAGACGTATTTTAAAAGACTCTATTTTGTGAGCGGAGTGCTGGGTTGTCTCTCTGCCGTCTTTGGACTTGTTCTCTGTTATGCCGCCTTCGCTAGTCCTGGTGATAGCGGTGGCTTCATGTTTATCTGCAGTGTTATTTTGATCGTGTTCGGCTGGGTGCTCGCCTCCGCTTGTTTCTTCGCCTTCCTTCATGATTCCGAGACCCCCTTTGATCTTACGTAGCGGAGGTGATTTTACCACCTGTTTTAGTAGTTTTCGGAACCTCCGATATTCTGGCGTCTTTTTGATGTCTGATTGCTTTTCTTCCTCTACCCTGTCTTTTGGTTGCGGGTCTGACATCACCCCACCTCCTGACTGGTCAGAGTATTCCAAGTCAAACGCTTCCCGGCGACCGATCCGAGGACTTTCTGGAAGCGTTGCGCATCCGTGTCCGTCCGCTCGTTATAGCGGAATGATTGTTCGTCAAGATACCTGAACAGATGAAACGGTTCGACACTCACATACGTGCCTTTGATTGCCCGCTTCAGCAGGCTCCAGAAGTTCTCCATATTGTTGGTGTGAACCGAGCCATCGACGTAGGCTTCCGCATGATCCACGACCTTGTGAGTATATTCATCAAGCCCGTCGTAAGACTTCAGCGCGTCTGTATTCAACTCTGCGCCGGGCGCAACATTCCCGCGAATAGCGGCGTGAAGGTGATGCTTCCGGCGTGTGCCGACAACAGACGCGCGAACCTTGCCGGTTTCCCGTTCGAGCAGTCCGAACACAATCGCTTTGCCTACTGGCCCGCGACCGTGAATCTTTTCCGCGCGTTTGCCAAGGTGCATATTCCGCGCTTCGCCACCGATAAAGGTTTCGTCGGCCTCGACCGTCCCGGTCATCTTGTTAATGGTTCCGTGGTGCTGTGCAAAGCGAATCCGGTGAAGCATGAACCACGCGGTCTTCTGCGTTACCTCAAGGGCGCGGGCGATCTCATAGGACGAAACGCCATTCTTGCAATTGGCAAGCATCCACATCGCGCAAAGCCACTTGTCGAGCCCGATAGGGGAATCCTCGAATATGGTGCCGATCTTTACCGAGTACTGCTTTTTGCACTCAAGGCACTTCCACATAAGGCGCGTCTGAAGAAACGAGTTCTTCTTGCCGCCGCAACGCGGACATACCGGTTTGCCATCCGGCCATTTCACGGATGCAACTTCATGGATGCACGTCATTGGGTTACTGTAGTGCCTTATGGCTGCCATCAAACCGCTGTTATCATTGATCTTGACGTTTTCCATGTTTCAAGTATACACCTGTAGGCTAGGTGAGTCAAGTAATTTGTTACCCTAACTAACTCTATGCTATCGCACGCGAAAAAGTAGCAGATCCAGGCTGAACGTTACGCGCGTCGCTTCCACAGGTTGGGCTCGCTTTGGGCGGTAGATCGAATGCAGCACGTCCTGGACGCCCGTGGCATCGAGATCCGCCCTGGTGGTGACGCGGTGCTGATCGGCGAGGGTGAACTCCCGCTCAAATGTCTCAACCGTCCGAGCTACCCGATCACGGCCGGCTTCTCCCATCGGACTGCGCAGTTCCACCAGATCCTCCCGAGCTGAGAGAGCAACCAGGAGCCGCCCGTTGTCACGCAGAACGCGGCGGAATTCGCCGGCGTTCATCCGGGCCGTGATCGACAGGACAATCGAGAACGAACCGTCGGAATACGGCAAGAAGCGATCGGCGTTGGCGACGATCCACTCGAATTTCCCCTCACTGGGAGGGTAACGGCGCGCCGCAGCATCCACCGCTGGAATGGAGATGTCGACGCCATGCGCATCGAAGCCGGTCTGGCGGGCGAGACTGCCCAGGTAGAAACCTTCCCCGCAGCCGGCATCAAGAACAACGTCGCCAGGTGACGCGGCCATTATCTCGGCGATCGCGCGCAGCAGCGGCTCAGTCACACCTTGATCGTGCAATCTCCGGCGCCCGGCCACGGCCGCGACCGTGTCGCCCGGGTGCTTCGATCGCCGATCCTGCGGCTGGAGCAAGTTGATGTATCCGCTTCGCGCGATGTCGAATGAGTGCCCGCGCGAACAAACCATTCGCCGCTCCTCGCGTTCGAGCCCCAGGTGGCAGCCGCGGACAGGGCAAAGCAGCATTGATCGATCTTAGCGTGGAGTATCCTGAAGGGCATGATTTCAGGCGCTCATGTCGTCGTATACACCAAAGATCCCGCTGCCGATCGCGCGTTCTTTGGAGACGTTCTGGGGCTCTCCTCGGTGGACGCCGGCCACGGTTGGCTGATCTTCGCTCTGCCTCCCGCTGAGGCGGCTTTTCATCCTGGGGAGAATGGCCGTCACGAATTCTACTTGATGTGTGACGATCTCAAGGCCGAAATGTCGACGCTCCGCGAACGAGGGGTGAAGTGTGGGGAAGTGCACGAAGAGAGATGGGGGTCCATCACCACGATCCAGCTTCCCGGAGGAGGCGCGATTGGTCTTTACCAGCCTAAGCACCCGCGTCCCTAAGGTCTCGGCGGGGGCCTTCGCAGACGCTCGTAATCCGAGATCAACTGCTTGGTAATCCGGTCGGCTACGTCGGCGCTGGCGCCTCGGAATTTAGCCCCATTGCTCTCTTGCGTGGTGGACCAGATCACGTCCCCATCTTTATTGACGAACCGAACCGTGCCCAAAGCCTCATGGGCGCGCTGTTTGATGTTGGTCGATTCGTTGTCGCCCACACCGAGGCTCATTCCACGGCTGCTGTTGTTGTTGTAGCCCGACGACGCGCCATTGTACCGGGAACTGGTCCCGCTTCCGGAACTGCTGTTCGTCGACCCGCGCACGTTCAGCCCGTCGGAGGAGAAGAAAGAATCGGTGAAGATTAGATCCTCCGCCGCACCGCGGACGATGACATCGGCCTTTTCCTCTTTGTCGGTGAGGATGAAGAGCTTGGCGTTCTGGAGACTGGTAATCAGCAGCTCCCGCATTTGCGCAGCAGTTTCCCCGCCGGTCAACTTGTCTACATAGACACGCTTGATCGTCAGAAGCTGTCCCGATAAATCCTCCGGCTGAGCAAAAGCGCCCGCCGCAAATGCGAATAGCAAGATAGTTTTCATCCGCGGCCTGCCTTTCGCGCTTCTTCGTCCTGATATTGGATCTTGACCCCGGTTCGGGCCTCCAGACTCGCCAGCGTGGCGCGGATATCGTTCTTATCGACGCGAAATACCAGCGCCTCGTGCTGACCGGCGTCGTTCGTATAGCCAACGGTCAGGAAATGCTTGCGCTTCTTACTGAGCAGGAACATCGGCGAGATGACCACCGCCAGCAGCAGACGCCGGTCCACTGACTGGCCATATTCGAGCAGGTCGATGCGGTCATAGGATACGCGTACCTGCCCCTTCTTCGTGTAGAACGCAAAGTAGTGCTCATCCCCGACCTCGATAGAGCCCCCAGTGCCGCTTTCGATCTTCGCCGCAGTTCCGCCCACGTATTCAACACGGCTCTGGGCGCTCAGCTCCAAAGCCAGAATTATCGCGAGAATGCAGATCCGCACGAATTTTAGTTAGATGAGCATCGGGGATTTCTCATCGTGTATCACGCTATCCTGGAATTTACCCATGCAACAGGAAGTCGTTGAGGCCGAAGGCCACCTGATCGATTCGCACGTGATGGAGCAGATTTTCGACACGGTGGTCCAATACAATGGCCGCTTTGAAGTCGAAGAGTTTCAGATCGGCCGCACCAACGCCGATGGATCGTACCTGCGTTTGCGGGTGGAAACGCCGGAACCCGCGGACATGCAGCAGTTGCTCGGCCAGCTCCTCGGCCTCGGCTGCACGCCGCGCGATTCAGGCGACGCGGAACTGGTGGTGGTGGAACGCGATTGCTGCGCTCCGGAAGACTTCTATTCCACCACCAACCACCGCACCCTCGTCCGGAATGGCTGGGCGTGGCTGGAGGTCGAGAACCAGCGAATGGACGCCATGATCGTGGTGCACCAGAACCGAGCTACGTGCCGCCGCCTTCGCGACTTGCGCCGCGGCGACCGGGTGGTGGTGGGCATGCGCGGCATCCGCGTGATACCCGAATCGAAGGAACGCGATCGCCTTGCCTTCGCCTTCATGAGCAATGGAATTTCCTCGGAGCGCCAGGTAGAGACTGCTGTTCGGCAGACCGCGAGCCTGATGCAAGCGGCGCGTGACGCTGATCAGAAGATTATTGCGGTCAGTGGACCGGTGGTCGTCCATACGGGGGGTGCTCCGGCCCTCGCCCGCCTTATCCGCGAAGGCTGGGTGCAGGCGCTGCTTGCGGGAAACGCCCTTGGAGTGCACGATATTGAAGCTTCGCTGCTTGGAACTTCGCTAGGTGTTCGCCAAAGCGATGGGCGTCAGGAAGAGCACGGGCACCGCAACCACATGCGCGCGATCAACGCGATTTATCACGCGGGCGGGATCGCCAAGGCCGTCGAAAGCGGACGCCTGACCTGCGGCGTGATGTATGAGTGCGTGAAGGCCGGAGTGCCGTTTGTGCTTGCGGGCAGTTTGCGCGACGATGGTCCTCTGCCTGACACCATCACCGATATGAACCGCGCTCAGGACGCTTACGCCGAGCAGCTCAAGGGCGCGGGCCTGGTATTATGCCTCGGATCGATGCTCCATTCGATCGCAGTCGGTAACATGCTGCCGAGTTGGGTGAAAATCGTGTGCGTCGATATCAACCCTGCGGTGGCCACCAAGGTGAGCGATCGCGGCACCGGGCAAGCCGTCGGCGTGGTCACCGACGTCGGTCTGTTCCTCGACCTTCTCGCCAAGGAGCTGAACCGCGAGGTCCCGGCAGTGGCTCAGTAGTTTGGGAATGAAGCGCCAATATACAGACGAGCACGCCTCGGCCGGCGTGCTTGCGGAACTTCCCGAGATCGAGACTTGGCCCAATCAATATCAGACCGGGTACGAGATCGAAATCGTGATGCCGGAGTTCACGTCGGTGTGTCCGAAAACCGGCCTGCCGGATCACGGCACTCTGACGCTGCGGTATGTCCCTGATAGGCTGTGCCTGGAGTTGAAGTCCCTCAAAATGTACACGCTCGCTTACCGGAACTTGGGGATTTTCCAGGAAAACGTGGTCAATCGCTTCGTCGCGGACGTGGTGAAAGCCGCGCGACCCGTTTCCGTGTCCGTTTCGGGCGAGTTCACGCCGCGCGGCGGGATCTACACGAAGATCACGGCGAATTGGAGCCGCAAACGTGCTCGATGAAGAGTTAACCGCGGCAATTCAGGAAGTGCGGAATCGCGCCCGCGCACGCCATCCCGAAGGCTCATTGGGACTCGATGGGCTCGCCGCGCCAGACCTGATGCGGATGGTTCACGCGCGAGACGCAGCGGAGGCGAAAGTCGCGGCCATTGGCACCGTAAATCCGCGGCCGCCAGGTCTGAAGAATTCGATCGTTCAGTTCTTCAAGAAGACGATCTCCAGGGCTCTGGATTGGCATGTTCGCGAGCAAGTGGAGTTCAATCGCGCGGCGATGGCTTGCCTGCAGGCGTCGATCGAGACGCTCACGGATGTGAATCGCGCGCTGGCGTCGCTCGCGTCACACCACCAGGCTTTGCGCGAAGAGATGCACGCTCGCCTGCAGCAGATTCGCGAGAACGAGATGGCGGCGTTATACCGGGAGGCACAGGAGCTCAAGGACGTTCGCGCGCATTGGGCCCAGTGGCGCGTGGGTTTCGAGGAGCGGCGCAATGCCAGCGAGATCCATGTGCTGCGTACCGTCTCGGAATTGCAGGGCGCGTTCCAACATAGAGTCACACTACTCGAGCAGAACTTTCGCGAACTGGCCCGGCAGACGCATACCGGCTTCCAATCCGCGCTCGATCGCAATACCTTGGAGGTGCAGCAACGTCTGTGGCGGGATCTGGAAGAGATTCGGTGCCAGTATGAAAAGTTGATCCATACTGAGCTCAAGTTGATCCGTCAAAAGTCTGCTGCACAGAGCGCTGGGGCCGCTCCTGCGCGACCGAGCCACACCACCCCCGTCGCGATCGACTGGTTTCGTTTCTCCCAGGTCTTTCGCGGGCAAGAAGACCGAATCCGCGAACATCAAAAGCGATATGTAGCCAGATTTCAGGGAGCGACAGAGGTCCTCGATCTGGGTTGCGGACGCGGGGAATTTTTGGAAGCGGCTCGAGAGGGCGGCCTGACGGCGCGCGGCATCGACGATAGCGAGGAATGCGTCGCGATCTGCCGATCCAAAGGGCTGAGTGCGGATCTGGCCGAGCTTTTCGAATACCTGGACGGTCTGCCGGATCAGTCGCTCGGTGGGGTGTATTGTTCCCAAGTAGTGGAGCACTTGCCGCCGGAGCGTTTGCCCGATCTGGTCAATTTGCTGGCCAAGAAGATGCACCCCGGCACGCTCCTGGCAATCGAAACGCCGAATCCTGAATGTTTGGCGATCTTCGCGACCCACTTCTATCTGGACCCGACCCACACGCGGCCCATCCCGCCCGCTCTGCTGCGGTTTTACTTCGAAGAGGCCGGATTTGGCAATATCGAGGTCGAGCGCCTGTCGCCGGCGGTGGAAAGCATGCCCGCCTTAGCCGATTTACCTGCGTCCGTGCGCGACGCGTTCTTCGGAGGCCTCGATTACGCGATCTTCGGACGGCGCTTGTAAGCTGCTTAATCCCGATCACCATCGAGTCCGGTCCCACCAAATGTTCCACGCGGGTCTCGCGGAATCCAGCCGCGCGCATCCATCCTTGACAATCGGCGCCGGTGTAATCGAATCCGCCCGGTGTCTCGATCAGCATATTCAAGCTCATCAATAGGCCAAAGGCATTTCGCCTGCGATCATCGTCGATGATAGCTTCGTAAACGATCAATGCGCCGCCCTCCGGAAGAGCGTCATAGGCTTTGCGCAGCAGCATCTGTTTGGCCGGCAGATCCCAGTCGTGCAGGATGTGCCCCATCACTAATACGTCAGCCGAGGGCAACGGGTCAGTAAAGAAGCTTCCCTCGCTGAAGCGAAGCCGCTCGCTTAATCCGAAGCGGGCTATGTACTCTTCAAAAATAGGCCGGACCGGAGGTAAATCGTACCCCCCGCCTTGCAGGTGAGGGTGAGCCAGAGCTATCTGTACGGGCAGGCCTCCCTGCGCGCATCTTATGTCAACGAACGTTTTGTATTGGCCCCAGGGAAATTTCGCGGCGATGACATGAGCCGCGCCCAGGTTGATTCCGGTCATCGCTGATAAGAACTGCCGCAATCGATCCGGATCATCAGCACATCAAATGGTTGACGCCGTCGATCTTGATTTCGTTCTGGGGATGTCCGGTTCGAAGAGCAGCGGTTAATGATCCCCAAAACTGATATAGGCGAGCGTTCACCATCTCGAGAATCCCGCCCAGATAACTGGGCTTGTTCCGGTCGAGAAACAAATCCGCTTCCGGCGAATTACTTTACTGGCCGTTCTCGCGCCGCAGCATGCCGAGGGCGACCAGTGCATCGAGAAACTCCCGGGCGCCTCTCGGATGGAGCTCGAGCTAAGCCATGATCGCGTCCACGTCTTTCGGGCCGGAAGCGAGCTCTGTAAAGAGCCCTAACTCAACGGCGCTCAGCAGAGTCTTCGATCCCCAGAATGCTAGACCGAGCTGAAGAATGTGTTCGGGCGTCGGCCCGGCCTGCAAAGGATGGTAGCCATTCGCATCTAATATAGACCAACCGCCAGCATCACAGCTCCTCGTACAATTGTTTCTGCCGTACAGCGATCGCGTCCCATCCATAGATCCGCTCGGCTGTTGCCCTCGCATGGCGTTCCAGGCTCACGCGCTCCTCCGGATTATCGAGCAGCCGCGAGATTGCACTCGACATTTCTTCGGCGGATCGCGTCACGATCACGTCTTTTCCGTTTTCCAGCTCATCCAGACCGTGAACGCCGGCTTCCGATGAGATGATCGCCTTACCCATCGCCATGGCTTCCATGATCTTGATATTGGTGCCAGCGGAAGCGACCAGCGGCGCAATGACGATCGCAGCTCGCGCGTAGGCAGGACGAACGTCGGAGACGAAACCCTCGACCTCGACGCCGGGCGAGTACAGATCCCAGAAACGCTCATGCCGCTGCCCGGCGATGACGTGGAGTGTCACATTCTCAAGATGCGGCCACACTTCCCGCAGAAAAAACTCGACCGCGAGGACATTCGGACGATGCGCAAAGGAACCGATGAACAGCAAACGGCGCGGGTCCGGAGTGTGTTCCGATGGCTGGAAACGTTCGAGATCGACACCGTTCGGAATCGCCACCGAGCCCGAAACGAGGCGGCGATCTTTTTCCGACATGACCACCACTCGATCGACGGCGGTCCAGGCTTTCGTTTCAAACGCGACCCAGCGCTCATACTGGCGGCGTGTTTCCCAATCTTCACCCTGCGCGAGCATCTGCGCATACAGATCATAAGTGATGTCGTGTTCCACCAGGATAGTCCGCGCCGGGGAACAGTCAGGCGCATATTGTGCCATCTGGGTGAACTCGAGCTGCGCGATTCGAGGATGCCATTTCGCAACCGTCTGGCGGAGTGCTGCGTGATATGAGCCGGCGTCAAACTCCTCCACGGTTTCGGGTCGCGGAGTGGACGGTAAAGCGTGGCTGCCGGTACGGCGCACGGTCACGATTTCGACGCACATCTCCCGCAGTTCTTCGGGAACCGGACGAGCTTCCTCCACGAAAGCCACCAGCACCTGGTCGAAATCGGCTGCAGTTCGCCGCATCAGGTTGTAGATCCGAACCGCAGCGCCATGCGCGAGCGGAAATGGAAGGTAGGGACTGGCCACGAGCACCACCGGCTTTGCCTGTGGTAGCCTTCCCGGAAACACCGCGACGTCTCCATTCACAAGATCTAGAAATCGAACATCGGCGACTGATTCAGGGCGAGTGATCCGCTCACCGGCGGCGAGCGCCAGCGCGGGTACATTGTTCGTCAGGTTCAAGCGCACGACGTTTTCGGGCCACAGGCGGCGAAACAAAGCACGATTCCCGATGGCGCGCGCCAGAAAGCGGATGTAGTTGTGCTCAAGAACGCGATCCAATTCGTCTTTCGAAAAATAGCGCGAAGTGGTTGCGCGATGGAGGTGCAGAACGCGAGCGTATGCGCAATATACGCTGGGCCATCCGCGCTGCCAGGCGCGGAACCCTAAATCAAGGTCCTCGACGTATGCGGGTTCATACACCTCGCCGAAGTTGCCGAGTGCGGCAAGTTTCGCCACATCGTACAACGTGCACCCGCCGCTGCCGTAAAGTACGTAGCTGAGATCCTCGCCTTCGATCGGCTCCGCGCAACGCACCGGGAAATCCGTCAGTCCACGCGTGGACGGCATCACGGTCTTGCCGGTCTCTTCGCGACGCCGCCCTTCGGGAAGGAAGATCTGCGCGGTCGACGAAAACAGGTCCGGAACCTGATCGAAAGCCCGCCGCAACGCGGCCAAAAATCCAGGCTCTACCAGCATGTCGTTGTTCAAGACGCAGACGTGCGAATAGCGCGCCCGATGAATTCCCCGGTTAACCGCTCGGGCGAAAGACAACGGCTCGGGACTTTCCTCGATCGCGACCTCAGGGTACATCTCACGCAGGTAGTCAACGGTTCCATCCGTCGAGCCGTTATCGACAACGATGATCTCGGATGCGTCGCTAATCAGAGGAAGGCAACGGGCCAGAAGCTCACGTCCATTCCGCGAAGGGATGACGACGGAAATACCCGCCGGTTTGGCCTCCGCGTGGACCCCGGCTTCCGTGTGTGCGCGAACTTTCGTCGCTGGCCACCATCCCCGGAGCAAAGCCAACCGGTAGAGAATTGGTCTGCGCAGTGCAGCGGGATGTCCGAAGCGCCAAAAGAACGTGTAGGTCCACCCGCCGGGGCTGAGTTGCCAACGCAGAAAGTTCTTGACCCGCCACAGCAAATGCCGGACGATCGAAGGCGCGCT
>JBEKBK010000300.1:0-10149 GCA_050015435.1 Bryobacteraceae bacterium | reverse complement strand
GTCGCGTATCACAAGGCCGACAAGGCTATCCAGAATATCGTTGCCCTGCTTGCTGCGGCGTGATGTTAGCTGCCAGAATGTTGAAGCATTCTTGTTTACAATCTCTGACCTAAGAATCTAACTTCGCGATCGGACCTCCCAACCAGCCCCCTCCGCCGCCTGCTTTGATCTCACCTGCCTCGGGCACGGCTGGCGAGCTACTCAGCATCTCGCTGAGCTGGCACGCAGCGGGCAACGCAACTTCCTACGACGTCTATTTCGGTGCCAGCAATCCACCCCCGTTTTGGGGAAACACAGCCGCCAGAAGCTGCGCACCGAGTGGTTTGGCCGGAGGCACGACATACTATTGGCAAGTGGTGGCGCGGAACGGCGCCGGATTGACCGCTTCTGCCACGTGGTCGGTCAGCACACGTCCGGCGTATGCGGTCTCTATCTTCGCCGGGAACGGAAACCCGTTCTATTCGGGTGACAACGTGCCAGCGACGAGCACGAGTGTATATCCCGCGGGGATTGCGGTGGACCCAACCGGCAACCTCTACATCGCGGACGGCATAAACAATCGCATCCGGAAGGTTTCAAATGGCGTGATCACTACCGTCGCCGGAAACGGGGGGTATGGCTTCAGCGGAGACGACGGTCCAGCCGTTAACGCCACGATCGTTCACCCTGCGGGCATCGCATTTGACCCGGCCGGCAATCTCTACATCGCGGACACTGGGAACTGCCGGGTCCGGGAAGTTTCGAACGGCATCATCACGACGGTGGCTGGAAATGGCAGTTGTGATTACGGTGGTGACGGAGGACCTGCGATGAGCGCGGGCCTGGATCCCGGGGCCATTTCGGTGGATGGCGCAGGCAATCTCTACATTGTGTCCGTCGGGAGTTGCATGATCTGGAAGGTTTCGAATGGAATCATCACCACCGTCACCGATAACACTTGCGGTTCTAGCGGCGATGGAGGTCCAGCCACGAGTGCGAGTGTGAACCCCTCGAACGTCGCTGCGGATGCGGCCGGCAACCTATACGTTTCGGATGCCTACAACGGACGTGTCCGGGAGATTTCAAATGGCATCATTACCACGGTGGCGGGTGACGGGGTCGACGGTGACACGGGTGACAACGTACCCGCCACGGACGCAATGCTTGATGTCTCGACCGGCTTGGCTCTGGACGCGGCCGCCAACCTCTACATAGCGGATACCTACAATGATTGTGTCCGCAGGGTTTCCATTGGCATCATCAGCACGGTGGTCGTAAACGGCCCCGCCTATACGAGCGATGGCTGCTCGACCGCTGTTAGCGGAACGTTGGAGCGTCCGATACTTCTGGCAGTCGACGGCGCAAGCAACCTTTACGTCGTGTTCAGCAACGACAATCTACATGTCTACCGGCTTAGCATTTCCGCGGCGCCCCCCGTTTCCGCGATCAGTTCCGGCGGTGTTGTGAATTCGGCAAGCTTCACGGCGGCCGTTGCGCCGGGCGGCTTGGCCTCAGTTTGGGGAAGTTATCTTCTCAACTCGCCCTCGCAAGCCACGGGTGTACCGCTGCCCACTACACTGGCTGGAGTGTCAATCCAAATCGGCGATACTCTCGCCCCGTTGCTGTATGCGTCAGCTACGCTGGTAAACCTGCAGATCCCCTGGGAGGTGTCCGGGCAATCGCAAATCACGCTTTCCGCTGTGCTCAACGGACAGAACGGTCCAATCCAAACCGCAAACCTTGTCCCGTTCGCGCCGGCCATATTTGCAACCAACGGACAAGGCACTGGCCAGGGGGCCATCCTTAACGGTTCCTATCAGCTCGTGAACTCTTCAAATCCGGTATCCGCCGGGAGCACGGTGCAGATTTACTGCACTGGCCTCGGCCCCGTGACGAATTCCCCGTCGACCGGTTTCCCGGCGTCGAGCACTACGCTGTCAAACACGGTCAATGTTCCCGCAGTCGTCATCGGCGGGGCGAATGCCGCAGTGGAGTTCTCGGGCCTCACCCCCGGTGAAGTCGGCTTGTATCAAGTGAACGTAATCGTGCCTGACGGGGCAGCCAAGGGGAATGCGGTTCCAGTCTCGATTTCGATCGGCGGTGCGATGTCCAATACGGTGACCGTCGCAATAGAGTGATTGCGCCCTCCGGGCCGGTTGAACCATACCCTGCGCCAAACCACCAGAACAGTGGGGTGCTTCACCCAGGGAGAATCACAACGCTATTGGTTTTTCAGCGAATCGCGGGTTGGCCGAGAAGATGCTCCAGGCCAAGCCGGAGGAGCCCCATGGCCCTAAAGACTTACTTCCCGATCTCGATTGCCTTCTTTGTCCTGGTAGTTGGTGGAGCGATCTACTATTCCGCTCCGATCCTGCCGTTTGCGCTGATTCTTCTGGCCGGAGAGACCTTACTGGGCTTCCAATTGGAAGACCATAAAGTCCCGCGGCTTTTGTCACAGATATTCAGAGCACCGAAGGAACACAAGACGGCACATTAGAGGGCCGGGCCCTGGTGCCTTCAACTCCCCGGCTGTACGCAGATGCCGGCGCCATCGAAGGAGAAGACCGATCCCACGCTGACGGTCAGGTTGGATTGAACCACATTTCCGTAGGCTCCAACTTTGCCCAAATCAGCGCAAGGCGGCAATCCACCAGGGACGGGAGGAACGATAAAGTTGATCTGATAGAGACCCACAAAGCCCGGAGTCACACCGGTGTAAATCGGCGCTTGGCTTAGGGGCACGATGGCCGTCAAACTGGGCGCCAGCGGTTTGGTGGCGAGAGCGTTCGGACGGTAGTCGAAGTCGATCGCAAATGTAGTCACGGTCGGCGCGCCCAAAAGCGGGGCTTGTCCGGTGACTAATAGCGGGTTCGTCCGTCCGAGTCCGGTGGCGTACGCAACCAATTCTTCACCGCTGCTGGCGGGGTTCGTTGCGGAAACCAAATCTCCATTTGGATGTGTAACCATCGGCGCACACGGCAGGGCCGACTCCGAGTAAAGCGATGCCGATCCGGGCAGAATCAGGTCGCATGCCGTCAGAAAATGAACCTGGTCCGCGAGAGCCGTCGAGGTTACGAACGGCCCGGTCACGCCATTGACCGAAACCGCAATCTGAGTTACCAAAACGAACGGACTCGAGCACAATGGGCATACCGTTTGGATATTGAACGGAATCTGAACCGTTACGGCGAGGAACGAGCTGATGGGCTGAACCTCCATAATGGGCATCGGCACCGATTGATCCGCGTTTTGAAGCAGCACTGCTGAGACGCCTGCGAGAGTGTTCGGAATCAGCCCGGGCGGCGCTTTCACCGGGGCGGTCAGCAGGTTGCCAACGGCTGGCACAAATAACGTAAGGATCTGTCCCGGAGCGATGGTGAAAGGCGTGGGAGCAGTGTACCCGGCTGCGCCGATCGACGGCGGCATAGCCGGTTGCGCAAGAGCAGAAACGGCTGAGATGAAAGAGAAGATGAGTCTTGGATGGGTTCGCACGGTCCTCCTACGGCTAGGGCGTTAGGCGGACGCGCTGGTCGCTAGTTTACCAGTTTGCGAGCAGCGACCTTCCTGCTCGACCAGTTGATAGGACCTCATCTGGCTGAGCAATTGGGCCAGATCGATCGGCTTCACGAGGTATCCGTCGCACAGATCCCGGAAGCAGCGGGCCACTTCCTTCACGTCGTTCACAGCCGTCGTCATGATGATCTTCGCGCCGGCGGTGGAGTGAATACCCTTGGCTTCTTCCATGCCCCGCACCAGACGTACCGCCTCCCGGCCATCCATTTCGGGCATCATGATGTCCATGCAGATCAGGCCGTAATGCTGTTCTCGTTCCAAGGCCGAGCGAACCGCCTCCACGGCTTCCCTGCCGTTCACGGCCATATGGCATTCGCCGTAGCGCGAAAGGAAGGTCTGGAGCAACAGGCGGCTCGAGAAGTCGTCTTCCACCAAAAGGGATCCGTGGGCGCTCACGCGTCTTGCCTGCTACGGACCCCTCGCCATCCGGACGCAGCCCGGCCAGGGCGGCCATCATTTCAGCGATGTCGGCCTGGTTGCTCGCCCCCGGGTCATGAATCAGTTCGCGCAGCTTATCGGTAGCTCGCAGTAGAACGCTGACCCGGTCCGGCGTGAGAGCCATTCTGCGGGCGCGGATCCGCGCAAGCGCGTCTTCCGTCTGGTGCGCCAGACTACGGATCTGCGGCAGCTCGAAAAAGCCCGCTCCTCCTTTGACCGAATGCACAGCCGCACAGACCCGGTTGATCAGCTCATCGTCGATCTCCGCGCCTTTTTCCAGGCGAGAAGGTCCAGCTCAACCACAGCCAAGCCCTCGCGCGACTCGGCCAGATAAGATTCAGCCAATTCGTCGTCCAGATTGATGATCATGCTCGTGTTCCTTTCCAAACAGTTTCGTTAGTTCGGCTGGAGCCATTGGGTGCGCTCCAGAGCGCTCTTGAGCCGCTCAAATTCCTCGACGGCGCGGGGCAAAAGCTCGCCGCATTGATCCAACCGTCCGGTGGTCCCGGCCCGTTCCATCGCCAGCGCGATCGCGCGCAGACCTTCCGCACCAACCGTAGCTGCCGCTCCCTTCAGCGTATGCGCCTGCTCACGCGCGCCAGAGGCATCCGCCTGGTCGAGCCGCTGGCGCAAATTATCCAGTTGGGTGGGAAGATCCTCGAGGAACGCCTGGAGGGCGACGCCGGCCAGTTCCCGGTCCCCGATCAGTCTTGCCACCAGCGCCTCGCCATCGAAAGGGACCGGCAATCCGGGAAGCCATCTGGCAACCACGTCCGCAAGCCGTTTGAGGTCCACCGGTTTCGAAATATAATCGTTCATTCCCTCGGTCAGGCATCGATCCCGGTCGGACGGCATCGCGTCGGCGGTAATGGCGATGATCGGTATGTCCGGGTTAAATGCGCGAATACCGCGGGTTGCTTCGAAGCCGTCCATCACCGGCATCGCGCAGTCCATCAGCACCAGATCGTACTTACCGCGTTGGATCGCTTCGATGGCCTCGGCTCCGTTGGTGACAGCGCTCGCTTCGTATCCAAGCTTCTTCAGTTGCGCCAGACCCACGTACCGGTTGGTGGCGTTATCCTCGGCCATCAGGATTCGCCCCGCCGACGCCTTCCGCGGCGTCCCAGGAGTCACCTCGGTGCCGCGTGCACTCGTCTGCGCGCTCGCGAGCTTCGGTTGGATCGAGGACGCCGGCTCAAAGACAGCGGTGAACCAGAACGTGGAACCATAGCCTTCGCGGCTCTCCACACCGATGGTTCCCCCCATCCGCTCGACCAGCTGCCGGCAGATAGCCAGCCCGAGCCCGGTGCCCCCGTATTTGCGCGTCGTGGAGACGTCTGCTTGCACGAATGGAGAGAATATTTCCTTGACCTGATCAGGCCGTATCCCGATTCCCGTGTCGGTGATCGTGAAACGAACCGTTAGCTTGCCGTCCTGCCGGTTCTCCAGCGCGGCATTCATCGTTACCCCACCCCGCTCGGTGAACTTGACGGCGTTGCCGGCGAGATTGGTCAACACTTGCCGCAGACGGTACGCATCGCCGCACAGGGCCGGCGGAACCTCCGGCGTCACGCGCGAACGAAGGTCCAGTCCCTTGGTCTGCGCCTGGACCTGCAAAAGCTGGGCGACGTCCTCGATGGTCTGGCGCGGATTGAAACGCAGATTCTCGAGCTCGATCTTACGCGCCTCGATCTTGGAAAGGTCCAGAATGTCATCGATGAGGGCCAGCAAAGCCCGCCCGCTGCTCTGCGCTATGTCGACGTATTGCCGTTGTTCCAGAGTCAGATCGGTATCGAGGAGCAGTTGACCCATGCCCAGGACGCCCTTCATCGGCGTGCGGATTTCATGGCTCATATTAGCCAGAAAACAGCTCTTCGCACGATTGGCCGCATCCGCGCCTTCCCGGGCGCGAATCAGTTCTGCCTCGTAGCGCTTCCGCTCAGTAATCTCCTCCGCGATTCCGACTACTCGAATCAGTTCGCCCGCTTGGCCTCGGATGGGGAACCTGCGGTCCCGGATCCACTTTTCCTGCCCGTCAGGGGTTCGTATGCGATATTCCGAATCGGAAGGCTCGCCCTGTATCAGCCTCGCAAACACTGCATGGGCCCGTTCCAGGTCATCGGGATGGATCGCCTCCATCCAGGACATCGGGTTCTGGTAGAGGCTGTCACAGGACCTGCCCCAAACCTGCTCATACGCGGAGCTGATATAGAGAATCTCGTGGGTTGCCGCAGACATTATCCAAAACACTTCACGAATGTTCTCCGCTAGCTGGCGAAACTTCTCTTCGCTGTTCTTCAAGGCTTGCTCGGCTTGCTTTCGGCCGGTGATGTCCCGGAAGAACCACACGCGGCCCGGCGGCAGTCCCCTTTGGCTCCGCAGGCTCGTGGAATAGCGTTCTATCGTCCGGCCGTCCTTCAATTCAATTTCGCAATGGTCGTTGGCATCTGGATCGGCGTTAATTTCGCGGACCCGCTTCAGGAACGCATCGGGATCTTTCACGCGCTCGAGGACTGCCGACAAGATAGGCGGAGGCTGGTCACCGACGAAGTAATCGGGCAGATTGTCCGGTATACGATCCAGGGGAATCCGCCAAACATCCAGGAACTTCTTGTTATGCGCAACGATGAGCATTTCATCGTTCACCACCAGAATTCCGTCGGGCGAGACGTCCAGTATGGCGCGAATCAGAGAATGTTGAAATTGGCGGGCTTGCTCGTCGTGCTTGCGTTCGGTGATGTCGGGACAGAGGCCGACATGTCCCAGGAACTCGCCACGCGGCGAAAAGCGCGGCTCCGCATAGGAGGCGAACCACCGCCATTCGCCATCCGCGCGCCTGGCGCGCGTTTCAGCACTCAAAGACGTTTGGTCGCGCACCGCGCGCTGGAATTCCCCGACATACCCCGGCGCATCCTCCGGGTGAAGGATGAACTGCCATTTGTGTCCTTCCACCTGTTCGTAGGTTGTACCGACGAAGTCGCTGTATGCCCGGTTGATAAATTGAATCCCGCCTTCTGCGTTGGTCACCCACATGATGGCCGGGCAACCGTCCGCCATAATGCGGAAGCGCTCTTCGCTCT
The DNA here is from genome assembly GCA_050015435.1 of Bryobacteraceae bacterium. Classification (GTDB taxonomy): domain Bacteria; phylum Acidobacteriota; class Terriglobia; order Bryobacterales; family Bryobacteraceae; genus Palsa-187. The sequence goes on along the minus strand of JBEKBK010000300.1, from coordinate 3,079 downwards.
CGCGGAGCGCCTCCTCAGCCAGCTTCCGCTCGGTAATGTTGTGGTGCTCGATCAGAATTCGGGTGCTCTGATTGCTCATGAATCGCGTGACTCTACCCGTAAACCATCGCTCTTGGTCGGGGGAATGGCATGGATACTCCAGCGAGTATTGTTCGCGTTGACCCTCCAGAACGGCCCGTATACCGGCAGCGAACTCGGCGGCTTGCGCGGCCTCCGGGCCGGCCGCGCGATCGCATACGGCCAGGTAGTTGGCTCCCTCGCCGAAGCAGTCCTGGACGCAGCCCGCGCGCCGGTCTTTCCGGTTTGCTTCCGCAAAGTTCCGCCAGGCCTGGTTCACGGCTATGATTGTTCCCGCTTCGTTCAGCACGCAAACGTGGGAAGTCAGTGCATCGAGCGTGGATTGCGCAAACTCCTCGGAATCGCGCAAGGCTTCCTCCGCCCGCTTGCGCTGGCTGATGTCATGGGCGATCGCGGAGACGCCCACTACCTCTCCGGCTGCATTTTGGATCCCGGAGACGGAGAAAGACACTTCAATCTCGCGGCCATCTTTGTGTTGCCGGACCGTTTCGAAAGGACTGAGGGCGCATCCCTTCAAGATGGTCCCGACGTACTGGCGCTGTTCTTCGCGGAGCCTAGGCGGCGCCAGAATTTCCGCGTTCTTCCCGATGATTTCCTGGCTTAAGTAGCCGAACAGCATTTCGGCGCCGCGGTTCCAACTGACGACGGCGCCACTCAGTCCTACGCCGATAATCGCGTCGCCTGAAAATTCCACGATCGAGGCCAGCAGAGCCCGGTCTTGCTCGGCCTTCCGGTGGAGCGATACATCACGGACAACGGTCGAAATAGCGGACACATCGCCAGCCGCGTTCTTGATAGGATACGCGGTTAACGATACGTGAAACTCTCGTCCGTCCTTGCGCAGGCATACGCTTTCGTATTGGGAAACGGCGTTGCCTTGCGATAGCTGTTCGATGAAGTGAGGCACGCGGGGCAGACGTTCGGGCGCCACCAGCATCGACATGTGCTTCCCGATCACCTCTCCGGCGGAGTAGCCAAAAAATGCTTCAGCGCCGCGGTTCCAGGTGCGGATGATACCGGCGGGTGTGTAGGCGATGATCGCGTCTTCGGAACTTTCCACAATCGCCGCGAGAAAGGCTTTCGCTTCCTCGGCCGCCCGCCGCTCGGTCACGTCCTGCTTGATCGCGATGTAGCTGATAATTTCGCCATGCGAGTTGTGGACGGGACTGATGCGCATCTCCTCGTCATAATAGGTCCCATCCTTGCGGCGATTGATCAGCTCGCCGTGCCAGACTTGCCCGGAACGAATGGTGTTCCAGAGCTCCTGGTAAAATGCCGCGGACTGGCGTCCCGATTTGAGGATGCTCGTGTACCGGTCCAACGATTCCTCTTTGGTATATCCCGTTATGGCGCTGAACGCGGGATTCACGTATAGGATCTTCCCGCCGGTGTCGGTGATCACGACGCCGTCCGCGGCCTGCTCTACCGCCGCACCCAGGCCAGTCTGCTCAGTAACGCCAATTTCCGGACGCACGCTCCACCTCGACGAGGCAATACCCTCTTAGTGATTTATCGGCGCATTTCAGGAAAAGCCCCGGGTAAAAAAGCTCGCGCTTTTTGGCGTAGCTCTGCGTTAAATGGCGCAGGATAGGCCTTAGCGTTCGTCAGGACACAACGAGCACGTTCTTCGTGGAGTCTCAGGGATTTGCTTTTACTTCTTCGACCAGCGCCGGGACCACCTCGAACAGGTCGCCCACAATGCCGTCATCGGCAACTTCGAAGATGGGAGTGTTGCCGTCTCTGCTAATCGCCACGATCGTCTTCGCGCCTTTCATACCGACTCCCCTGTGACATATCGATGCGTTTCCGGATTTCGTGTGCGGGATAAAAACCTTTGGCCGCGGATGAACGCCGATGAACGCAGATTTTTTATCCGTGTTAATCTGCGTGCATCCGCGGCCAAATTGGCTAGAGGGCTTTCGCCTTTTTCACTTCTTCGACCAGCGCCGGGACCACCTCGAACAGGTCGCCCACAATGCCGTAATCGGCGACTTCGAAGATGGGGGCGTTGGCGTCCTTGTTGATCGCCACGATCGTCTTCGCGCCTTTCATCCCGACCAGGTGTTGGATCGCGCCGGAAATGCCCACCGCGATGTACATTTTCGGTGCAACGGTCTGGCCGGAGCTGCCCACTTGGCGCTCCATTGGAAGCCATCCGGCGTCGCAGATGGGCCGGGAAGCGGCGAGCTCGGCGCCCAGCGCCTTGGCCAGTTCCTCGACCACCGGAATGTTTTCCTTTTCCTTGATGCCACGGCCCACGGAAACGATGATCTCGGCCGCCGTGAGGTCGACGGCTCGCGCAGACTCGCGAAACGGCGCTTCGGGCTTCTGGCGGATTTGAGATGCGTCGAGCGGAGGAGCGAAAGTCTCCACCTCCGCGGAACCAGACTCGAGTGAGTCGGCACGCCACGCGCCGGCCTGGAGCGAAGCGAAATGAGGACCACCGCCGCTCAGGCGCACGTCGCCATTCAGCTTGCCCTGGAACAGGAGTCTCACGAACACGGGCGAGCCGGAGTCCATCCGGACGCTGATCACGTCACTCATCAGGACCTGGGAAAACCGGGTGGCCAGTTTAGGCGCGAAATCCCGGACCTGATACGTGTGCGGGAACAGAACCAGGGAGGGGTTTACTTTGCGGATGAGCGCCTCCACGGCGGCGGTGTAGCCGTCCGCGGTGTAGCTGGCGAGCAGCGCGTGATCCACGGCATAAACCTTGGCCACCTTCTTCGTGGCCGCCTCCGCCGCCAGCGCGCCGATTCCATTTCCAACCACCGCGGCTTCCACCGACTTTTCGAGCGCCGCGCCGAATTGCTGCCCGGCCGCCAGCGTCTCCCACGACATCCGATTCCACTTCCCGGATTGTTGTTCGAGGACCACCAAAATGCTCATATGACCCGTGCCTCGAACTTAAGCTTTTCGACCAGCTTGGCCGCGGCCGTTTTCGCGTCGCCTTCGAAAATCTGGGTTTGCTTGCTCTTTTGCGGCAGGTAGATCTTCTCTA
>JBEKBK010000299.1:0-10162 GCA_050015435.1 Bryobacteraceae bacterium | reverse complement strand
AGCCGCAATCTCCTTGAACGGAATGTGATTCATCTGTCTCAATCAGCTCCCTCGGCGAGAGCAACTCTTGAATCTCCTTCAGCAGCGCAGCGACGAGCGAAAGCACCAGGGGACCCAGCAGTATTCCCAGAATCCCAAATGCGTACGTGCCGCCAATTGCCGCCATCGCGATAAGCATCGGGTGCTGTTTGTCTCGTGCGCCGACTACAAACGGCCGCAGTACGTTGTCTACGGAGCCGATGACGAGGGCGCCCCATAGACCCAGAAGCAGAGCTTTCCAATAGGAGCCCATTAGAACAAAGGCGATGACGACGGGAACCCAGACCAGCGGACTGCCCACGACCGGAATAATGGAGGCCAGCCCGGCGATCACGCCCCAGAGCATAGAAGACCGAACGCCAACAAGCCAGAAACCTAGGCTGAGAAGCAGAGCTTGGCCGAAAACGACGGCCAGCACGCCGTTCACGTTCGCCACGACCGAGTCATGCACCGTCTGAAAAAGGCCGGCGGTGACACGCGCGTCGAGCGGAGTCAGAGCGGCAAGCCGGCCGATCCAGTCTTCGCCGTGCCGGAGCAGAAAATAAAGAAAGATGGTAGTGAGCAGCCCCGTAATCAAGACAGATGTGACACCACCAATCGCGGCGCCGACATTATTTCGCAGATGGCCGGTCACCGTCCGCATGTCATCGAGGAGCTCCGTCCGAATCGCATCTGCGTTGAGAGGCAGGCGCGTGGCCAATGCGTCGACAACCCGATCGGCAGTGTGGGTGACGAGAGCCGGCCAGCCGCCCTCCTCAAGAGAACGCCGGCTCAGCCCCTCGTAAGTAGTCGTCAATTCCTCGGTCAAAGCCAAGCCGGCAAAGCCGAGGATGGTTCCCAGTAAAAGCACGCTCGCGGAGGTGGTGAGGAATGTGGCCAATCCGGGCCGATGGACTCGACGGGTGAGCCATCTATTTACCGGATTGATCACAATCGCAAGAATCGAAGCCAGGATGAACGAGGTGAGGAACGGCCAGGCAATCCGTAACAGGGTGGGCAGGAGCGATGCCAGTAGGACGGCGAGGAAGATCAGAGGTCCTCGTTTCGACATCCGGTTTGACATCCAGGATGCGCTCATTCGCTCAGTTTCCACGATCCCCGATCGACGATTAGCAACCTCGAGTCTATCCCAAGCGCGCAGCCGCAGAGAAAGCAAGTAGTTGTTTGGGAGCGCGCAACCCGGGGACGCGCCAGGGAAGACAATCACGTCCCGCCGCGTTGCGCGCGAGGTTACTGAGTCGCCGCGCGGACGGCAACCTCGACTTTAATTCATAATCGGGTGTCATGATCAGTGGAACATGCCAAGCATGTAGGCGATGAGGAGAATTAACAAGATTGTCCCCAGGCCGATGCCACCCCCACCGCCTGGTCCCCATCGGCTATAGCCGTAGTACCCTCCCCCGAGACCGAAAATCAAAAATAAAACGATGAGTAGTACCAACATTGTGATTTTCCTTTTCTAGTGAGCGTTAGACCGCCCGGGCGGAATGTGCGTGCGTTCCGTCCGGCGAAGACACGTTTAAGGCCTTAGGCCGATTCAGCTACTTCTCAAGCAGCTTTTCAACCTGGCCGACTTTCTTTTGGACCTTGCCGGCGATTTTTTCGGCTTGGCCTTCAGCTTCTAGGTTAGGGTTGTTCGTGACCTGTCCCGCTTTTTGCTTGACCTTACCTTTCAGTTCATGAAGGTCGCCTTGGACCTGATCCTTTGTACTGGGCTTCATCTGGTTTCTCCTTTTCTCAAAGACATTCTTCGTGCGAGATCGCAATTCTTCTGCCCTGATTGCCTTGGGCACGAGCGGCGCCCCAGGCGCACTCGCGTTGGGACGCGCGCTCTTCCCTTCCGTATCCGAAAGCCGCACCTATCGGCTGCGTTGAGGCGACTCCCGATTCAGCGCATGTTCAAACCTTCCCGCGACAGGCGGAGTTTTGAAGTCGCCGGTGAGAATTTCACGATTCGTTGCTTCGCGGCCGTAGAGTTCTCTGTTGGTTTCCCCATCCGGACGAAGTGTCGCGCCTTGCAGCGAGATGCCGGCGAACAGGCCGCGCGAACGAGAATACGACAGCATTTCGGCGTTCATCATGGCGTCCGTCTGAGCAGTCGCCTCCCGGTCAACCGGGCCCGCCGCCGCGCTTGCATCTCCCCCGACCGTGAACTTATCCGATAACAGATGCCTCATTCCCCCATCATTCATTACGAGCAACACAACATCCGTCTCCGAAGCGCCAATCTGAAATCCGAAACTCCCACCTTCGGTCCGCATCGCGGCCGGGGCGCTCCAGCCTGAGCCACCGGGCCGGCGGCACACGGCGAACCCGCGGCCTTCCTCCGCACCGAAAATGAATCCAGCCTTTTTCATGCCCGGGATGACAACGACGCAGCGCGCCTTATCGATCAAATCTTGGGGTATCCCTTTATCGGAAGCCCTCATCATATCGGTCAGCGTTTCAGCCGAAGCGTTCAGCCTGTCGTCGACCTTGATTGCTCTGTCCGCCGCGAAAGCGGCGCTACTAAGGGAACCGGCAATTGCCAGAACCCAGACACAGTGTTTTGAATTCATTCTCATAAAAAAGTCATCTCCTTTGTCTTTCGTTCTGAAGCCAGGATTCCGTTTTGTCCTGAGTCTCGTCGTTGAGTGGGTCCTGACTTACTCGCAATACAGGCTGCCGCCAGCCAGCGTGCCCAAAAACAGGAGATCCTAATGTCCTTCGTTCCTAGGATTGCCTCCATTGTTTGGCTGCGCTCTCAGCTCTCGGCCTATTTCTTTGTAATCATCGCCGCTCACGATGCGGCCTTCGTTAGGGGCATCTCTGGCTCGTTGACCAACTCCTCGAAAAGCGTCCGGTAATGGACCATTGCCTGGCGCAAGTCTTCCGTGTTGGCTTGTCCCTGCGTCTGCCGAAGCGCGATTGCGTGAGCGGTTCGGTAGTTTTCCAGAACCAACGGATGATCCACCGAGATATCTGCCGCACGCTGGTCAAACGTACTTACCGGGTAACCCCGCGTGGACATGACATCGACCAGCAATTGGTCCGCTTCCGTTACCGCGTCGGCGGGGCCATCAACGAAGCGCGCTTGGATTGCGCGCCAGGACTCTACGAAGCGTGCGCGATCGCGTGCCGCGAGCTGCCGGACGTGCAGCCCCTCAACTCGTTGTGTGCGCTCTTCGAGCCTGGCTTCCCCATGCCGCCGGTTGCCGCCTTTCTCGACTGCGCGTGCATATTCAGCGCCACCGAACTGAGCGCGAAGCTTTTCCGTGCGGCGCTTTCGGTGCAAAAGGAATGCCACGACGCCTACAAAGAGAACCACGACGAGAGCAATGATTAAGGCTAATTCTGTTGTGCTTACGTTTGTTATATCCATGATCTGCCTCCACTTCCTGTACCAGATCACAGGAGGGCGGCTCAGCCCTACCTGTGTCCTAGCTTCACTTCGCGGACCAAGTCAAATGGCCAGCGGGAACTACCCCCGCCAGCGAGAATATCCCTGCCCCACCCACCGAGTAAAAACATCTTCTCGATCAGTCCAGTGCAGATTGGAGACCAAAGATGAATCTATGCGAACAGGGCAGAAACCCAGGCTCTCCTGCTGCAGCACTTTCCGTAGCATCATCATTGGAAAGTATTTAAGATCTCACCTCGTTTGAATAAAAGGTAACAGCAGGCAAGGACTGATGCATCAAGTCATAGATTCGACCACATGGCGTCACTTGACCACCTGTAGTCAAGCCTGATTGCGCATTTTCGCGCAGGATGCATGAATTCCCTCCTGCTGAGAAACTTGCATTGCACCGAGCCCGGCTTTGCTCCCCCTTGGGTGGAACATGGATCTCGCCTTTCAGTCTCGTTGTCCGATAGATTGTCCCTATCGAAAATCCGTTTGTGTTTGAGAGGATGGCAGTTATCCGATGCCAATCCTCCGGCCCACTCTCCTTGCCACATGGCGTCAGGGCTTCTACCCAGGTGGAGCGGCGGCAAGGTACTGATGGACTTAGGAGTGCTTCCACGACAGAGTGTGAAACCTGCCAAGAGGAATAGCGCAGGGTTTTGTAACCGAAGGAGATAAGAAAATGACATTCTTTAAAGCAGTACCGGCCGTGTTTTGCATGGCCTTATTAGGCGCGGCATTCTCGCCGAACGCCAAAGCGGACGACTGGAACCGCAAAACTGTCGTCACGTTTAGTGCTCCGGTCGAGATTCCAGGAGTCCACCTCCAGGGGTGGGGTGTGTTACCGGCTGGAACTTATGTGTTCAAGATCCTGGATTCACAATCCGACCGTCACATTGTGCAGATTTTCAGTCAGGATGAGAAGACCGTTTACGCCACGATCCTGGCGATCCCGAATTATCGGCTCCAACCGACCGACAAGACCACGATTACCTTCCGAGAAAGACCGGCAGGCGAGCCGGAAGCGCTCCGGGCGTGGTTTTATCCCGGCAGAAATTGGGGCGAGGAATTCGTCTATCCGAAAGCTAGAGCAATGGAACTCGCCAAATCCGAGAACACACCTGTGCTCTTCACCGAAGCGGAAATCCCCGTCGAAGTCGTTGCACCCATCCAGTCGGCTAACGAGCCGGTGGTAGTGCAGCTGAACCAGGCGCCTATCATGGCGGCGCAGCCCAGCGGAGAGCAGGTGCAACTTGCCCAGGTGGTTACTCCGCCGCCGCCCGCGGAGATGCAAGTAGCTGCGGCACCCGCGCCAGTAGCTGCGACCCTTCCCGCAACGGCGAGCTCGTTCCCGCTAATGGCACTGTTTGGACTGCTGGCGCTCGGCGGCGCCTTGACCATTCGTTCCTTCAGAACACGGGCTGTGTAGCCCGATTTGTCCACGGGCGCGTCATATTCTGGCGCGCCTTCAAAGCAATCCAAAACGAAGTTCGAGAAGAGGAGGCATGCGTGCAACATTTTCCGGGTAGCTCTTTTGCCATATCGTTATCATTTATTGCCGCTGGAGTCCTTGCCCAAACCCAGTTCGGGCCCCAGGGCGGCCCATATCAGCCGGATTCCGTATCTGCGCTCGTTAATCATGTACACGAGGATTTGAACCACGGTTATTCGGTCTGGCACCTATCCAGGAGGGACCGGGACAGACTCAACCATGCCGAATCGCAGCTCCGCAATTTCAGCGCGGAGTGGCGGAAAGGTAAGTTTGACAAAGGGAATCTTGACGATGCGATCGGTGACACGCAACATATCCTGGATCGAAATCACTTATCCGGGGCGGAGCGCGACGCGCTTTGGAGCGATGTTGAACAACTCCGTAAGATGCGTGAGGCTTACGACCGGCACGAGATCGGACGCTGGTGAACGCCTTAGTCCTTAGACGCTCAGCACCGGTATTGGGGACGCCCGAATGATCCCGTATCCTTCGCCGTTGTCCCCCAGATGACTTCGCCCAGGAATGTGTCCGATGACCAGGACGTCGGCCTTCGTTCGCTCCGCCGCACGGTTCAACAGTTGCGGGACATTGCCGCTATCGATGATGACTTCGGCCTTCGTGCCGATGTCCTGCTGAAGCTTGGCGATCTCTTCGGCGGCCATGCCGACGATCGTCGTGTCTGCGCATCTGGCAGGCGGAAAGTTCAAAGATCAAGTTCGCTAAAAGTGCGCCCGCATAGATCTTTAGGCTTATTTCCGGTAGCGCTCCCGTCTCTCCATTTCTTCCATCACTCTTTCGTTATTAGCCAACATCAGAGCACGAAGAGGGGCGATCTGCTCGGCAGTGAGCCTGGGGATGAGATCGGCAAGGGCGGCATCCAGGGCAGCGATACAACCTGGGAAGCTGAGCCGGTGGTCCAGGAAGCGTCTGATGACCTCTTCGGTTTCCCGCTTGTACACTTCCATGCGACTGCTCCCCTACCGTCTCCGTGACGAACGCCAGAGGACCCATACGATAATAAGCGTCAACAGGATCAGGACAGCAATTCCGGCCACGCCGAGCCACACAAACACGGCGGAACCACTATACTCTCCCTCACCCGCCCTGTCATCCAGTCATCACCTACTGGGTTCCGTCAAGATGCGCTGGTATACTTTCGTGCAATGACGCTCTGCATAGCCGCAGCCTGTGAACATGAAGAAGAACCCGCCGTTGTGCTGTGTTCGGATTGGCGTGGTGAAACGGACTCCCAACAAATCGAAAGCTACGATCGGAACAAACGGCGTCTTGGACGGGGAATACAAAGTCTCCCTCCACCCCGAAGATGTCTTTGACGCCGATGTCATGCAGACGCGAAAGGACGTGTTGTATTACGGTCTTGGTCATGTTTTCTCCTGTCGAAGTGAACCCCGTGGAGCGGGCGGTGGGATCGCCCGACTTCCCGTTGAAAGTAGCGGCTCTCGAGTAACCCACTCTACGACAGCCTTCTGATCCGTGTTGGATGGAGTCTTGATTTTGGCGCCCATGAAAAATAGGTTCACCGCAAGAATCTGACGGGACACGCATTTTACGCGGCTTTCCTGAAGACGACGAATTCGGTCTTGTTTACCGCCATCCGCTGTACTTTCAGCAGGAGATAGAGAAGGTTGCTATAGCCCCGCCCGCGGCGCAGCAAGGATTTAATGTCTGCGTTCGCCGGGCGCTCCATCCGGCGGCGACCAATTTACTTGGTGGCGTCGCTCCCGGTCACAGCCACAAAGCTCCGGTTGTTCATCGGCGCGACGGTGGCCGGCGCCATCGTGACTGCGGCGGAGTCTTGTTCGTGGGCTCCACTGACGACAACCGCTTCCGGGCCCTCGATGCGAAGGCCCGCAAGCAACTGTGGGTTACCAAGCTCGACCGGCGAGCCAATGCCAATCCGATTACGTATCGAGGCAGAGATGGCAAGCAGTATGTCGCGATTGTGGCGACCAATACACTCGTCGTATGGGCCTTAGGGTGCGGCAAGGAACAATCACTTTTGCTGCATAATGGCTGCGTGAGCGGTTTCCCAAAAGAACTTCCACGACGTCAACGAGGGCGGGATAGCTTTTCTGCTCACGGATCTCGATGCTGGCATGACGTTCATGGACCTTGCGCGGGCCTGACATATTCAGGAGACGGTAACTCGAAATCACAACAACGCCCGCAAGGCGTACGACGCCGTTCTACGCCTCGGGTTCAGCGGTCATGTCGAAATAAAGGAGGTGCGTGATGGCCGCTTCCCGTTCGGACGCGCTGGTGCTCTTCGGTGTGACGGGCGATCTCGCCCACAAGATGATCCTCCCCGCACTCTATGCGATGGCGAAACGTGGCGTCCTCAAGGTGCCCGTAATCGGCGTCGCCCTCCCCAAGTGGAATCTGGCGCGTCTGCGCAAACACGTGACGGACAGCATAGAGCGATCGGGCGGAATCGATAACCGGCCTGCCCTCCACCATCTTCTGTCCCGGCTCAATTATGTTAGCGGGGATTATAAAGACCCGAACACGTTCACGGCGATAAAGAGCGCCTTGGATAACGCCCGCCGTCCGGCGTACCACCTCGCGATCCCGCCCTCGCTCTTCGGGACGGTGATCCAAAAGCTCCACGCCGCGAACTTGGCCGAGCACGCGCGCGTCATTGTCGAAAAGCCGTTCGGACGTGACTTGGCCTCCGCGAAGGAACTCAACCACATCGCGCGGACGGTGTTTCCAGAAGACTCGATCTTCCGCATCGACCACTTCCTCGGCAAGGAGGCGATCATGAATATCCTCTATTTCCGTTTCGCCAATTCCTTCCTGGAGCCGATCTGGAACCGCAACTACGTGGCCAGCGTCCAGGTGACTTTATCCGAGGATTTCGGCGTGGAGGACCGCGGGGCGTTTTACGAAAGCGCCGGCTGTCTGCGCGACGTGGTCGAGAATCACCTCTTCCAGATCGTCGCGCTACTTGCCATGGAGCCCCCGGCCGAAAGGGACTTTGGAGCCGTGCATAGGGAGAAAGCCAAAGTCTTTCGAGCCATGCGCCCTCTGAAGCCCGACGACTTGGTGCGCGGTCAGTACGCTGGCTACCGGAAGGAGCCAGGCGTGGCGAAGAACTCCGACGTCGAAACCTTCTGCGCCCTGCGGCTTTTCATCGACTCGTGGCGCTGGGAGGGGGTTCCATGGTACCTGCGCTCCGGCAAATACCTCGCCGAAACCGCGACCGAGGTTCTGGTGGAGCTGAAGCCGCCGCCCCAGAGGCTGTTCGCCGACTCAGCGCCGCCGGCAGGCCGGGCCAACTACGTGCGCTTCCGGCTCTCCCCCAACTCGGCCGTCGCCCTTCGCCGCTCGTGTCAAGCTCGCAGGGAAGGAGTTCGTCGGGGAGCAGCGAGAGCTCTACCTGTTCGAAGAACTGCGGGGAGAGGAAGCGCCATACGAGCGGCTTTTGGCCGACGCCCTGACCGGCGATGGAGCGCTCTTCACGCGTGAGGACGCGGTCGAGGCCGCTTGGGCGGTGGTCGATCCAGTCCTGAAGACGCATCACCGGGCTCGCCCCTACAGGCGCCGCACCTGGGGGCCGAAAGAGGCTGACGCGATCATCGCTTCAGACGGGGGTTGGCACAACCCCAGACCCAAGGAGACGTCCGGCAAGTCCGCTTCGGTCCGGACCGCCAAGTGACGCGACCGAAAGAGCATTCGCTCTCTGAGTAACGTGGCAGCGCAGCGTATTCGCTTCTTTGCTTCGGAAGCTTTCGCCTTAGTCGCGAAGTGTCAACCATGTCCCCGGTCCGAAATGTCAACTATGTCGCCGGTCCGGAGCCCTTAAGTGACGTGACCGCTCCGTGACGTCACTTACTCGGACCCGCCCGCCTTCAGAAAGTCGTGGCTGAACCGCCACACAACGCAGCAACGCCGCCACAGCCCGCCTCTCCTGACCGGATTCAATCCGTGATCTCTTCCCAATGCCAGCGCGGTTTGTAGCTGGCTCCGTCCCGACCGGGCGTAGCTACGCGGACAAGCCTCCGTATGACTAGCTGCTCCACGAATGCCGTCGTTTGCGCAGTCGCCCAGCCCATTGCGCGATCCACGGCGTGTAAGGGGTCTGTGTAGGCGTTGGACGCATCGCCGTAAGCCACGAGGATGCTTACGCTCCGTTTCGGTGATGGTTTCGATCATGGCTCCTCTTACCCAAACATTCTGCATCAAAAACGCTCCGGAAGGAAGCCCCCACAAGCAGCAACGCCGCCCCGGACGAAACCGGAAGCGGCGTTAAACCTCCCAGAGGGAGACTACTTCGCGATTCGATAGCAGCGCTCCCCGGCGGCATTCTTCGAGGACTCAATCTTCTGCCCGCCCTTGCTGCCCAAGATGCTAACGAATCCCCGAACAGTATGCTTCTGCCAGCCCGTCGCTGCGATGATCTCGGCCATGGTCGCGCCCTTGGTGCGCTTCATCATGGCGATTACCTCGGCCTTTTTGTTCGTGCGCGATTCGTCTGCTTTTTTGCTTGCGCCCGATTCAGTTGCGCCCTTTTTCGCCCGTGTGCGCCGCGGAGCCTTGGCGGGGGACTTCTTCGCCTTTCCCTTGGCGGGCGCCACGTCGGCCGCCGGTTGCGCAACGTCCGGGGAAAGACGCGCTACCGCCTGCCAAATGCGGGCGACGGCGGCCGTGCGGCTGGTGAACTTCTTTACCGGCTTCAGGTCGTCGAAGGGGGCGACCCCCGCGAAACTGTTCCAGGTTTCCACCAGGCGGGACGCGGGCCACTCCGCAGTGAGCTTGGCCAGTTCCTTCTGGTTTGTGAACGCTTGAGATTGGTCGGCGCCAGCGGGAAGCTCGGCGTGCGCTGTGATGTTGTTGTCAGAGTCGATTGTGAACGTTGCCATCGTATTTCTCCTTTGCCGCTTGTCGTTTGCGGTCGTCACATTCATCACTCCGGTGCGGGAAAACATCAAGTTAATTCTTCAACGCGCTGCGAAAATCTTCAACGCGGGGTAGCGGACATCTGCCCGGCGACAGTTAGTCCGCAACTTGCTGGTGTCGGCTACACCTTACGCACAGAAACCATGTACCTCCCGGCACTGCGACCAGTGGCCCCCCGCAGACCCTACAGCGCGGCTCAGGCGTAGGAGCTTCCTGAGGCGAGCACCGGTGTCCGCGCTTTCTGGCGCGGGCGGCAGTCATGGCTCCGCACGGGCAGCGGTCCGGCGAACGCAGCCGGCCACCCGAGCCTGGATGACCGACAGGCG
>JBEKBK010000298.1:0-10190 GCA_050015435.1 Bryobacteraceae bacterium | reverse complement strand
CCGGCCACGCCAGAATCGCCGTCCATTCCTTGTGCGTCAACTGCCGAGTGTACCCAAAAACGCCATCTCACTGAATCATCGATATTTGAATGTTTTCACGAATTCCTGCGGAGAGCCCTTTTGGGCAGCCCTCGTGTTTTGGTGGCCTGTAATTGGAGTGTGGCCCAGTCATCCCATCTGGCCAAGGTGGGCGATGATTCCGTACCTCGTGCTGGCGGATCTTGTGAACACCGGCCTGTCCGCAGTGTTGAGCTTCTCGGATCATGTGCTCTATCCCACCTATCAACTAGCACCTCGCCTATGGGGAATCTCCGCTCTCGGCGACCAAGCAACGGCGGGGGCCATTATGTGGGTGCCTGGATCGATCGTGTTCTTGCTGCCGGCACTGATTCTGGGGATGCAGGCGCTTGAGCGCGGATCTACCCAGCCGATTCGGTCAGTTCCGCGCGTTCCGGGTCCACGGGTCCTCGCCAAAGCGCCGTGGGATCTCCTAAGGACGCCCATTCTTGGATCGATTCTCGGGTATCGCCATTTTCGGCGATGTGTCCAGACAGGGATGCTCCTACTAGCCGCCGCCGTCGCTGTAGATGGGTTCTTTGGACCGCAAGTCGCTCCGCTGAACCTAGCTGGTGTCCTGCCCTGGACTCACTGGCGAGGGATGGCTGTGATTGCGCTGCTGATGGCCGGCAATCTGTTTTGCATGGCGTGTCCATTCACACTTCCGCGCGACCTCGCTCGAAAGTTCGTGGCGCCCCGCTATAACTGGCCAAGAAAGTTGCGTTCTAAGTGGATCGCGGCGGCCCTCCTTGGCGCCTACCTTTGGGCCTATGAGGCTTTTGCCCTTTGGGACAGGCCGTGCGCGACCGCCTGGATCATCGTCGGCTATTTCATCGCCGTGTTCGCGGTTGATAGCGTCTTCAAGGGAGCTAGCTTTTGCAAGTACGTTTGCCCGATCGGCCAGTTCCATTTCGTTCACTCACTCGTCTCGCCGCTGGAGGTGAAAGTGCGCGAACCGGCGGTCTGTGAGAGCTGCAGTACGCATGATTGCATTCGTGGCAATAGTCGGCAGCGAGGGTGTGAGCTAAACCTGTTTCAGCCAAAGAAGGCTGGCAACTTTGACTGCACCTTTTGTCTCGACTGTGTGCAGGCTTGTCCCCAACAAAACGTGGGGATCTTGCGCGTTCTGCCTGGGCAAACCGTGCTTGAGGACCGCCGCGCCTCCGGAATAGGACGCCTGAGAGGGCGACCCGATGTCGCCGCTCTGGCGCTGATCCTTGTATTCGGCGCGTTCCTGAACGCGGCCGGGATGACAGAACCGGTCATGATGTGGATGCATCGCTGGCACGCTCGACTGGAACTCAGTTCGATGGTGCCGATCGTTTCAGTGCTGTACGCCGGTGGCGTGTTGATCATTCCAGGCATATTGGCCGCTGCCTGCGGCTGGGCGAGCCTTCACTCGGCGCGAGCAAGTGCCGGCTGGAAGGAGTTGACGTGCGGTTTCACGCTTGCCCTGGTTCCGCTCGGCTTCAGTATGTGGCTCGCACACTTCTCGAACCACCTGGTGGCGGGATGGAGCGCATTGCTCCCGGCTGTCGAAAGGTTCTTTTCGCGAGTTTCCTCTGGCGTCTATGCGCAAGCGTGGATGCCGGTGTGGATGCCTTCGGTCGACCTTCTTTTTCTGGACTTTGGTCTCCTGCTCACTCTGTACGTTGCATGGCGTGTGGCACGCCAGGTCGCTAACGGTGAGCGCATGGCGCTGGCAGTGCTGGCGCCTTGGGCCGTGCTAGCAGGCGCGTTGTATTCGGCAGGTGTCTGGATCGTTTTCCAGCCCATGCAGATGCGCGGAACGATGATGATGCGATAGGAGCAATCATGAAGCCCCCCAAATTACTGGTGACGTTGGTCGTGATTCTGGCTCCAGCACGTCTCTTCGCTGACGGAGGAACGGTCCAGTTACGCAAGGAGGCCGGAGCGCTACTGATCACTGTGTTTACTTCTCCATCGCCTCTTTCTGCCGGCGCCGCCGATGTCAGCTTGCTGTTGCAGAAGCGGAATGGGCTCGAGCCGGTACTGGACGCCGATGTCTCTATGCGGCTCCAAACAGACGGGTTGGACACCGAAATCCAGGCGCGACCGACCCGACAGCAGGCGCAGAACAAACTCCTCTATGCCGCCCCCGTGACACTTTCAGAATCAGGTAAATGGCACTTCGCTGTCACGGTTTTCCGGAACGGCGAGCAAACAGACGCAGCGGGAACAATCGACGTCGCGCCGGCTCCCGAAAAGGCGCTTTCCTACTGGAGCTACATCGCGTTTCCGCCATTGATGATCGCTCTCTTTGTAGTTCGCGAACGACTTATCAGGCGGAAGGAGAGAGGATAAGCGATGCGAGATTTCCTGGAGTTGACCAAGCCGAGGATAACGATACTCATCCTAATCTGCACGGCCGTCGGTTATTTCTTTGGTTGCCGGAATGTGTTTCATCTCGCAATCCTTGCTCACGTCCTTCTCGGAACAGCGTTAATGGCTTCAGGAACGTCGGCGCTCAACCAGTGGTACGAGGCCGACTCGGATGCCAAAATGCGCAGAACGCGCGAGCGGCCCATTGCCGCAGGACGGATGAAACGCAGTCGGGGATTCGTTTTCGGCGTGTTGCTGTCCGCGGCCGGTTTCGCTGAGTTGTGGTTCGGAGCGAACGCGCTTGCGGCAGCACTCGGTCTGTTTACGCTCCTGAGTTACATGGTTGTTTATACTCCGTTGAAGAGGCTGTCACCAGCCTGCACAACGGTAGGCGCGCTGCCCGGCGCAATGCCTCCCCTGATCGGCTATGCGGCGGCGAGCGGGCATCTCGATGCCGGAGCACTGACGTTGTTCCTAATCCTGTTCATCTGGCAGTTTCCTCACTTCTATGCAATCGCGTGGATGTATCGAGACGACTATGCCATGGGCGGAATCAAGATGCTTCCGGTAGTCGAACCAGATGGCGAGTCGACCGCCAGGCGGATTGTGGGCTGCTCAGTGCTTCTGATCCCGATAAGCCTCGCGCCTCGCCTCCTCGGAATGACGGGGCTTATTTATCCCATCGCCGCAATCGTGGCGGGCCTGGCCTTGCTCTACTTCGGTCTTCGTCTTGGGCGGGAACGCACCCTTACTCGAGCGCGGCACGTGCTACTTGCCTCCGTGTTTTACCTCCCAGCGCTTCTTGCTGTGATGGTCCTTGATCGGCACACTTTCTGAGTAATGAAAACGCACTTCCGTTTTTATGCGTGGGCCGTTTTGATTTTTCACCTAGGCGTGGTCGTTTGGGGCGCGTTCGTCCGCGCATCGAATTCCGGGGCGGGCTGTGGCGAGCACTGGCCTCTATGTAATGGACAGATCGTTCCGAGAGCACAGCTCAGCGCCACCCTCATCGAGTTCAGTCATCGCTTGACCAGCGGCATCGCACTCGTATCGGTGTTGGTGCTTGTCATTTGGGCATATCGTGTGTTTCCTAAGGGCCACGGAGTGAGGGGGGCTGCGTTACTGACGCTGATATCCACTTTCGCGGAATGCGCCATCGGAGCGGCACTTGTCCTCCTCCGTCTGGTAGGGGCAAATTCGTCCCTGTCTCGCGGCCTGTGGCTCGCCGCACATCTGATAAATACGCTGCTCTTATTGGCGGCCCTCGCCTTCACCGCATGGCTCGCCAGTGTTGGCCTCCGGCGAGGTTTTCGATGCACGAAGCAGCTCCGAGGAATATCCCAAATCCTCGCCGTTTCTACGGCGGGATTTCTCATCGCGGCGATCCTGGGAGGTTTCGCGGCGCTGGGCGATACGCTTGTCGTCTCGAAATCTTTGACTGAGAGCTTCCGTGCGGATTTCTCGCCGTTGTCGAACATATTCGTGCGTTTGCGCATTCTCCACCCGCTGGTGGCGGGAGGGCTTGGATGCGGCCTCTTAGCAATCGCCTTCCGCGTTATGGCTTCCAAGGGATCAAACGTGGTTGCGAAACGCCTTGGCGGCACAATGACAGTGCTGGTGCTCTTCCAGTTCAGTCTTGGCGTCGCCGACATCGCGCTAAAGACGCCCACATGGCTTCAGTTATTACATCTGTTGATTGCCGATCTCCTGTGGATTGCGATTGTTCTTTTAATGGCCGAACTTTTGCCGTGGCTGCGGACGAATGCCGGGAAAGAATCGCGAGTTCCCAACAACCTGCGGGACAGCGAGTTCTCTCTGAATGCAGGCCAATTCCAACATGATTGGCCAGGTGCTACACAGTGGCCCAGACATCAAGATTGAATATTTCGATCTAGTGGATCCCGAAACGATTCGACCCATCCATGCCGTCGAGGGACCGCTGCGAGTCGCGCTGGCAGCATGGATCGGCAAGACTCGACTCATCGATAACGTTCTTTGCGAACCTCCGCGTCTGCCGATCGAACGCTACAAGAAGCGTTCAGAGAATCGCCAAGCCCCAACAAAAAGAGTTGACCACGTCTCTCTACAGGGTGCAGGGCACTTCGATAGGAACTGAGTAGACCGATTTACCTGCTTCGCGTATCGCAGTCCTGGAGTGCTCTTGCGCAAGGAGAAGACACAATATATGGCTTCAGGCAAACCAGTACGACGTATTGCCATCGTCGGTACCGGGGTTATCGGTGCAAGCTGGGCAGCGGAATTTCTGGCACGCGACTTCGATGTGGTCGCCACGGATCCGGCGCCGAACGCGGAGGCAAATCTGCGGAAGTACATCGACGCGGCTTGGCCGGCGCTCACTACCATGGGCCTGACGAAGAAAGCTTCGCGGGAAAGACTGAGCTTCACTGCCGACATGAAGAAAGCGCTGTCGGACGCGGATCTCGTGCAGGAAAATGGGCCGGAGCGGCCGGATTTCAAGATCAAGCTATTCGCGGATATGGACGCCGCTACACGAGCCGATTCGATCATTGCGTCGAGCTCGTCTGGGATCACCATGAGCGTCATGCAGTCAGCGTGCAAGCATCCAGAACGCTGCGTCATCGGGCATCCGTTCAACCCCCCGCACTTGATTCCGCTGGTTGAGGTCGTTGGGGGCGCCAAAACATCACCAGAAACGATCCGGCGGGCCATGGATTTCTATGCGTCGATCGGCAAGAAGCCGATTCACCTTCGTAAGGAAGTAGTCGGCCACGTAGCGAATCGGCTCCAGGCTGCGCTCTATCGGGAAGTGGTTTACCTCATTGAGCAAGGCGTTCTGGATGTGGCCGATTCTGACACTGCCGTGTGCTGGGGACCTGGACTCCGCTGGGGAGTCATGGGGCCCAATATGCTGTTTCATTTGGGCGGCGGCGAAGGGGGGATTCAGCATTTCATGGAGCACCTGGCCGGCCCGATGGCGAGCTGGTGGAAGGATCTCGGCACGCTAACCGAACTAAGTCCGCAGACCAAGCAAACCATCGTTGACGGCGTAGCGCAGGAGGCCGAAGGCCAGTCGGTGGATCAGTTGGCTGAGATACGGGACGAAGTTCTGCTCGGACTGCTCCAGCTTCGCGCGAAGCACTCCGAGCCATCTAGGTTGACTAAAGCGAGCTAAAGGACGGACGAGCATGCCTGCGAGCGTCCCACGTGTCGTGATTGTCGGCGGGGGTTTTGGCGGCTTAGCCGCTGCCAAAGCCCTCAAGAACACTCCCGCGGAAGTTATCCTGATCGACCGCACCAACCACCATCTGTTCCAACCCTTGCTCTATCAAGTGGCCACGGCAGTGCTGGCACCTGGACAGATAGGATCGCCGATCCGGAATATTCTCCGGAAGCAGAACAATACAACCGTAATCCTCGGCGAGGTTATGGGTGTCGACAAGGACAAGAAATGTGTATTCGTCGATGACGCTGACCGCGCGGACGTCCCGATCACCTACGACTTCCTGGTATTGGCAACCGGTGTCACACATAGTTACTTCGGACATAACGAATTCGAGAAGTTTGCGCCAGGTTTGAAGAGCCTCGCCGATGCGGTTGCGATCCGGAACAGAATCCTTCATGCATTCGAGCAGGCCGAGGCCGAGGAAGATCCCTGCCGTCACGGCGATCTGCTGACGTTCGTGCTGGTGGGGGCGGGCCCCACGGGCGTGGAAATGGCCGGTGCGATCGCCGTGCTGGTCCGCAACACACTAAAGTCTGAATTCCG
Organism: Bryobacteraceae bacterium; assembly: GCA_050015435.1. GTDB lineage: Bacteria > Acidobacteriota > Terriglobia > Bryobacterales > Bryobacteraceae > Palsa-187. The sequence goes on along the minus strand of JBEKBK010000298.1, from coordinate 4,042 downwards.
GCGCATCAATCCCGAATCGACAAAAATTATCCTGCTGGACATGGCTTCGCGGGTCCTCGGACCGTTCTCAGAAGAACTCTCACGGGCTGCCAAGGAACGTTTAGAGAGCTTGGGTGTAGAGGTCAGGCTGGGTCATGGCGTCGATCAAATTGACGCGGGCGGTGTCCTGGTGGATGGCGCGCGCATTGCGAGCAAGACAGTGATTTGGACGGCCGGCGTAGCGCCATCACCCGCCGGCAGGTGGCTGAATGTTGCGACAGATCGCGCCGGGCGAGTTCGCGTCCAGCCGGATGTCTCGGTGCCGGGATATTCGGAAATCTTCGTGGTCGGTGATACTGCTTCGCTCGATCAGGATGGCAAGCCGCTACCAGGTGTCGCACAAGTGGCGATTCAACAAGGACGCTATGCGGGAAAGCTGATTCACCGGGTCGTTTTGGGCAAATCGAGACCGGTTCCGTTTCGCTACTTCGACAAGGGCAATATGGCGGTCGTCGGCAAAGGTTTCGCCGTTCTGCAGACCGGCAAGGTCCACCTCAGCGGCTTCCTCGCATGGCTCGCCTGGGCCGGAGTGCATCTCCAGTTCCTGGCGCAATCCAGTCTACGCGCAAGCGTGTTTCTGCAATGGGTATGGACGTATATCACTGGGCAGCGGGGCTCGCGGCTAATCGTGAATCACCACGGCGCTGATGGGATGATGCCGCCTCCTAAGGAAGCCAAGCTGGAACTGGCAAATACAAGCAAGTAAGGATCTTCAAGGAGAAAAGAATGACAACAACTGTAGCACCACCCCCGGCCGTTACGCTGCCTAAGCCGAACGGCGACTTCTACCAAGTGACTGAGTGTCTGAACGATGAGGAACGAGAGATTTTGCAGCAGGTCCGGGCGTTCATGGAGACCAAGGTGGCGCCCGTGATCACCAAGTATTGGGCTGAGGACGCTTTCCCATTCGAGTTGATTCCCGCTCTGCGCGATCTGAAGATCGAAGGTCTTGGGTACCAGGGCTATGGCTGTCGAGGAGGCAGTACCCTCCTCGCCGGATTTGTAGCGATGGAGATGGCGCGAGTCGACTCTTCCTTCGCCACGTTCTTTGGCGTCCACAGCGGCTTGGCAATGGGATCGATTTACCTTGGCGGATCCGAGGCCCAAAAGCAGAAATGGCTCCCGCCCATGGCCAGACTCGAGAAGATAGGGTCCTTTGGCCTGACCGAGCCGCTGGTGGGATCGGGAGCCGGCGGCGGCCTCACCACAACCGCGAAGCGCGAGGGCGATACCTGGGTGCTCAACGGCCAGAAAAAGTGGATCGGCAACGCCACGTGGGGCGATGTAACGATTATCTGGGCCCGCGACGTGGCCGATGGCCAAGTCAAAGGATTCATCGTGGAGAACAAAACGACTCCTGGCTTCAAAGTCGAAAAGATTCAGGGCAAGATCGCCCTGCGCGTGGTTCAGAACGGGCTGATCACTCTGGAAAATTGCCGCGTGCCGGAGGAAAACCGGCTTCAGGCCGACAATTCCTTCCGCGACACTGCGAAGGTGCTGCGGATGACGCGCGCCTATGTCGCCTGGGAGTCGACCGGCTGCGGGATGGGCGCTTACGAGCACGCGCTCGCGTACGCGCAAACGCGCGAACAGTTTGGCAAACCCATCGCGAAATTTCAATTGGTCCAAGATCTCCTGGCGAAGATGGTCGGGAACGTTACCGCCTCGCAGTGCATGGTGGTCCGGCTATCTCAGATGCAAGATGAGGGTAAACTGCTGGACCACCATGCGTCGCTGGCAAAGGCCTTTTGCACTGTGAAAATGCGCGAAACCGTCGCATGGGCGCGAGAGTTGCTCGGTGCCAACGGCATTCTGCTCGAAAATCAGGTCGCCCGCTACTTCGCCGACGCTGAGGCTCTGTACTCGTATGAAGGCACGCGCGAGATGAACACGCTTATCGTTGGTAAGGCCATCACCGGCTTCAGCGCGTTCGTATAGCAAGCTAGGACGCGATTGACGAATCACATTGTGCTCAACTCTGAAGGAAAACGAACTTAATGTCTACCACTATTTCCAAACCAAGAGGCGCCCAATCGGCGCCTAAACCCACTTCGGGCCGGCTGTTCTTTTTGGATCTCGGCGGCGGCCGTATTCTTTCCTCGAACCCTGACGGCTCCGATTTGAAAACCATTCTCACGGAAGGTCGAAGGCTTCCTGACGGCCTGGTCGTGGACGTCGAGGCTGGTCATCTCTACTGGACCAATATGGGCAATCCCAGTGCGAATGATGGTTCCATCGAGCGTTCCGATCTCGATGGGACGAATCCCACGACCATCGTTTCCGCGGGTGGCACACATACTCCCAAGCAGATTCAGCTCGACAAGGCGAACGGTAAGCTCTACTGGTCAGACCGCGAAGGCATGCGAGTCATGCGTGTGAATCTGGATGGGTCGGATCTCGAGACGCTCGTTGACACTAGCCAGGAAAGTGCCCGCCCAGGCAAGGACGCGAAGAAGTGGTGCGTCGGCATCGCTCTCGACGTTATAGGTGGCAAGATCTACTGGACCCAGAAAGGCCCAGATAACGCTGGCTTGGGGCGCATCTTTCGCGCGAATCTGGAAATTCCGAAAGGCCAAACACCGGCCAATCGTGCGGACATCGAACTCCTCTACAATTGTCTGCCCGAACCTATCGACCTGGACCTCGATCTCGCCAATCGAATGATGTACTGGACAGATCGTGGCGACCCACCGCGGGGCAACACTGTGAATCGGGCGCCTATGGATGCAGCCCACGGGAAACGCAACGATCCGGAGATTGTCTTTACTTCACTGATGGAAGGCATTGGCCTGACACTCGATCTGAAAAATGGGCGAATGTTCATGACGGACTTAGCAGGTTCGGTTTACAGCGCGAATCTCGACGGCTCGAACAAGAAGACTCTGCTCTTCGCCCAAGGGAACCTATCGGGCATCGCGTACGCCGAACTTCCTGCCAGTTTGTAGAGGCGTATTACTTGGCTCGAACGCCGAAATTCAGAATTGCGTAGGACGGGAATTAAAAACATGGACAAACGAAAAACGATGACTACAGCCGCCGGCGCTCCGGTCGGCGATAACCAGAACTCCATCACCGCGGGTCCTCGCGGGCCGGTACTGATGCAGGACCTGCTGCTGATCGAAAAGATGGCGCACTTCAACCGGGAGCGCATACCGGAACGAGTAGTCCACGCCAAAGGGTCAGGCGCTCACGGAGTTTTTGAAATTACTGGCGACATTACAACGTGGACGAAAGCCAAGGTATTCGAGCGTCTGGGCAAGAAAACCGAAGTCTTCGTCCGCTTCTCGACTGTCGGCGGTGAAAAGGGTTCTGGCGACACCGAACGCGATCCGCGCGGGTTCGCAGTGAAGTTCTACACGGAAGAGGGCAACTGGGACATGGTGGGAAACAACACCCCAGTTTTTTTCGTTCGGGACGCTCTGAAGTTCTCAGATTTCATCCACACGCAGAAGCGCGACCCCCATAGCAATCTCAAGTCGCCCACCATGATGTGGGACTTTTGGAGTCTGTCTCCGGAATCGCTGCACCAGGTGACGATTCTGTTCTCCGACCGAGGGACGCCCCGTGGCTACCGGCACATGAATGGCTACTCGAGCCACACGTTTTCGCTGATCAATGCGGAAGGGCGGCGAGTGTGGTGCAAGTGGCACTTCAAAACGATGCAGGGAATTCAAAACTTCCATCGCGAAGAGGCCATCGAGATGGTTGGCAAGGATCCAGATTTCGCCCAGCGTGATCTGCTCGACGCCATTGAGCGCGGGGAGTCGCCAAAATGGCGTGTTTGCGTTCAGATCATGGATGCGGACGAAGCGTCCACGTTTCGATACAACCCGTTCGATCTCACGAAAATTTGGCCGCAGAGGGAGTTCCCACTGCACGAAGTCGGGATCATGACGCTTACGCGAAGTCCGGAGAACTACTTCGCCGAGGTGGAACAGGCGGCTTTTGCACCTGCGAACATCGTTCCCGGAATGGGTTACTCGCCAGATAAGATGCTGCAGGC
>JBEKBK010000297.1:0-10349 GCA_050015435.1 Bryobacteraceae bacterium | reverse complement strand
TCACCGTCATCAGTCGATGCCGGGGGATCGCCGAAGGCAGCCCAAGTGCGGCGTTCACTCAGCGAGCCTACGGCGACGTCGAAGGCACTGAGCCGATTCATGAATGACTCGGCCACAATAAGCGTGCGGCCGTCGGGGGTCCTACCCAGGCCCGGCCATCGTGATCGACCAGCATGTCGTTCACATACCACGGAGCGAGACTGGACAGATCGGCGTGCGTGACAAGCGAACCGTCGACCTCACGCCGCAGGACCTTGCGGTCTCGCATGGACACGATCAACATCCTGCCATCGGCCAGGAACCCCAGCCCTGAGGGTTGTTGGGGCACGTGAGCTAATGTCTCCGCCGTGCCGTCCATGGCCACGGCGAGGACGCGGTGCGTATAGAAATCGGAAATGTAGAGCCGCCCGTCGCGCCATCTTGGGCACTCGGTGAATGACAAGCCGCGGATGAGGGTTGTGAACTCCGGCACAATGATCCTCCTCGATCGCCTGCAGGCATCACGGGCTGGTATGGAGGATAACATGGAGCCACCCTTGGGCATCGTCCCCGGATGACGCATTCGGAAAGTGTCTTGCGAGTTAATTACTCGGGTAGGCTGGGTACCGTCGGCACCCACGTGTGCCAAGCCAGCGTCCAGTAAGTGCGTCAGTTATGTCGCGGTCCGGCATCGACCGCCCCTGGGGTCTCACTCCTGTGGCGCTGGTTTGCTCTTGCTGCCCGGTGGCCGGCCCCGCCGCTTGGGAGCATTCGCCGCAGCCGTCAGCCAGGCGGGCGGTCTTCCGCGGCGACGGCCCTGTCCACTAGCCAAGCGTTCAAGGACGAGAATGGCTTCCTCGATTTGCGCGCGTTCCTGACGCATTTCAGCGAGCATCTTTAACATGTCCATGCCGGAAGGATAGCGCGTCTCTTCCGGGAGAGCAGCGCGTGCTCCCAATTGTTTGGAACAATTTCCCAGAAAAGCGTTGCAAAATGCAAGATGCAGCGTTATGCTTTTTCCACCTCCCTCAGAAATGGAGACCCATCCATGACAGAGGTTCGGATCAACAGAATTCAGCCTGAGGGGGAACGTGAGCTGGTGCTGTCGCAGAAGCTGAACGCCCTCTACGATGAAGTCCGTCGCCGGGCGTTCCGGCTGTTCGAATCACGCGGCAGTCTGCACGGTCATTGACATTGATGACTGGCTGGCCGCAGAACGTTCATTGGTCTTCGCGCCACCTGCTGAGTTGGTTGAAGGGGACGACCAACTTGAAATACGGGTCGCTGTAGAGGGCTACACGGCCCACCAGATTCGCGTGAGCGTACTTCCACATGAGATCGTCGTGGATGGCGACTCGTCCACCAGCTCGGTGCCGCGATACCTTCAGATTCATTTCTCGGAGTTCAATGATCGGAAGCTCCTTCGGCGTATCAGTGTCCCCCACGGAGTCCGGCCATATACGGCTTCGGCAGCGTTCAAGGGCGGAGTACTGATCATCACGTTAAATAAGGTAGCGCCAGATCGCAGCGCAGGCGAACGGATTGCAGGAACGACAGACATCAACCGGCACGGACGTTTCGGGGGCGGGTCACATCCTGCGCTCGCCGCGGTTTGGCGGCCCAGCCGCCGGCCAGCGATCAAGCTCTCACCTATCGAACCCGCGCGAATCTCTCACATTCACATGCGCATACCCGGCAGGAGAATCCCAGTCCGGTAATTCCCACGGCATCGAATTCGGACCGAGAGGACGCGCCTCAGAATTATCTGTGCAAACGTGCCCCCGCTTTGTGTTTTTCCCACTTGCACACGATGTGATCCGCTCCGTCTGACGGTGGCTGTTGTCCATAAATGATGGGCCGCTCGTCCATTAGCCTATCTATGGAAGGATGACCATACATCCACGATCCAGCCAACACATCGGTTAGCGCAGGCGCGGAAGGCGAAGTTGATTCACCCCACCACCCCTGGATGGGTTGAGACCTATACAAGGGCTAGTTGGCCATCGTAAACAGGAAGCCTCGGTTCCCCCTTGACGGTCTCTCCCGGTTTTCCTGCAACCCCTGTCTTAAACTCATGTCTCCCGCTAGACCATTTCTTGATTTTGCTTCGACCAGTTTCGTATGGCTAGTAACAGTGCTTTCAACGGAGTGCGCTTCCTGAGACGGTCTACGTTATTCCCGAAACTGGTCTAGGGGTTCAGCCTGGACGCACTTTTTTGGTCTACAGTGTTTCACTTAGACTGCCGATAGGTACAGTATGACCTTAGAGAACTGTACCGGAAACGTTAATGGAAAGCCAATCGCCAATGGCTCAGTCCAGCTTAAAGACAATGAAACCATCAGTTTGAAAAACGTTGCGTGTAAGGTTTGTCTTACTAACGGCGAAACGATCGCTTTGGAGAACACTACGGGCGAGCTTCGTTTCGTTGGGCAACAGGGAGCACCCAAGCAGGTCAGGTCTGGTCAATAAAGAACCATCCCACCACGATCTTTAAGAGCGCCTGGGGTCAATCCTCAGACGCTCTTTTTGTTTAGACTCGCGTAGTCAGAATCGAATCTTGCGCCCTTGTGTCATTTTCCCACCGGCACACGATGCGATCCGCCCCGTCGAACGACGGTTGTTCTCAGTAAATGACGGGCCACTCTTTCCATTAGCTTTGTTTATGGACGGTTAGCCGACACATTCCCTATCCAGCCAAGCCATTCCAGAACGGGACTTTATTGAAATTCACAGGGCTGCGCGCAATTGAGGTTACTTGCCAATGGGCACTTTGCGCCGCAGTTCATCGAAAAAGTTCAGCAGCATCACGATCTCATGATCCGGCTTGGGCGCTTCCACGGATTCCACGGAGACTCAGAACGACACGCGCTTGCCGTCCGGCTCGGAGGTAGGCGACTTGTTCATGAGCCTGATCCACTCTTGCGAACTGGCGCGCGCCAATGCCTCCGACTACCTCAGCCAGCTGCAGCGCCACACCGCCGAAAAGGCGGCCAATCCCGCAGCGGATGAGCGACATCGCCCAAGTTCTGAAGGATCGTTTGGGCGATAAAGCCGAAAAAGGTGCCTACCCGCAAACTACCCGACTGGCTCGTCCGGATCGTCGGCCTCTTTGACAGCGAGGTCCGCGGTGGGCTAATAAGTGGCGGCTGATCGGGCGGCGTCGGCCCGCGCCGCCAATCCTGCGATTCTTTTCCCCGCTGCGGATACCCGATATACTTGCTCGCTTTCGCATTCGATCAGGCCGGATTGCAATAACTCGTTGACGTCTGCAACTTGCACGGTGACCTCAACGCATCCGTTGTTGTGAAACCACAACGGTTCTGCCGGGTTCGTTGGGTCACGGCGGATCGTAGCGGTAGCTCTGACCAAGCGGATCAGCAAATCTCTCGCGCAGAAGCTCAGAGTTGCCTCTTTGGCGACCTGGGTAATTTGGCAGGAACTATCGTCCCCTGCGACTAAGTTGCCGACGCTGGGCTTTAACCCACCGGGCTCGGCCGCGGAAACAAAAGTGGTTTCCTTGGAGCCTCCTGCTGGACAGATATCCAAGTCTTGTTCATCGACGTTTCTAGTGGTTGGCACGGCTTACCATTATCTATTGTCCCCAAAAAGCGAATCCATCAGCTGGATGGTTCTTGGAGTGGCATCTCAGTCTTTAGCACTTTCGCTTCCACGCAAGGCTGTTCTATTGGTACGCCTACGGTCACAGCCACACGATTGAAGACGGAATGACAAGCAGACCCTCTTCGTTCTCTTCATCTATTAACGGCGTGATTCTCCGGGGGCCGGCCATTTACCCCCCAAGTGCGTCGGTGATACCCGCAAATGACTTACTCCATCGCTTCCTATGGGGACTAAAGGTACTCCAAAATGATCCCGTTCGCTGCGTTCCTGCCTAATGCGGTTACAAGAGAAACATTTCAGCATCGACGTTGGGGCGTCATTTGACCAAATGAGGACAGTTCTTGGCGAATGCGCGGGAACGGTCCCGGCTATAGTTGCACAAGCAAACATTCGATCAATCACTAACTTGAAAATCCTTGCCCACTTGGAGGTGAAAGTGCCATGGTCCGTGTACATTCTCTTATAGGAGCCGCTGCACACACTGGTGGACCCTCTTCTAACCGAATGTAGAAGGAGGGCCGATGCAGCATGGCCAGTGTTTCCGTCTCACCCGGGCCGCTATGGCAATTGCCAAGCGCGACGCGAGGAATGTCGCGATCATGATCGCCGAGGGTTCCATTATCGAGGTTATGGGCGGCCCATTTGATGGCAAGCGCCTAATGGATGTCAGATATGGCGGTGAGATGCTAATGATGTTTACCGACGACATGAAGACACATACGGAGTTGATCAAGGGGCAACCCGCTTGAGGCGTTGGTAAACGACCTTATCCACTCGTACGATTGGTGGTGCCGACGGCAGAGAACCAGGCGGTTCGCAACGAATCGAATATTTCTGCAAGATCACACCCTCAAGTTGTCCTCTGAAACCGTCGGAAAGGGGCGGGGCGTGGGCATGGTAGCACCAGCGACAGCAATGGATCGTCAACGAATCCTTCAAATACTTCGCCATGATCTTGCGGTGGCCCAAGAATGCTGCCATGCTGCTTCCGACCACTTCGGCGAGACCTTCCGCAACACCGCCGGCACTCACGACACTGATCGCGCCCGGCACGCTTCCTGCGAGTACTCCCGAACGCATCGGGAAGCCATTGCCGCGCTCACCAGGCTAAACGCGTACTTGGCGCACGGGGCCATACCGTCCGACCTTAGGCGGAACCGATTCGCGAAAGCGAACGCGAAAATTCCAAGAAAAAGGTCGTTTTCTCGGGTTACGCCAAACATCGCATCAGAGGAGCCATCCTCGATAGCTTGCGCGAGCTAGACTGGGCTTCGCGCGATATGCGCCGCCATCACAAACAGGTGGAGGCCGCCACACACGACCTGGCCGCAACGCTACAACGCGCTCCCGTTGAGTCTGAGGTCGCCGAAAAACTTGGAATGGAGGTGGCACGCTTGCGCACCATGATGGTCGATCTCCGCAACACTGGCCTGGTTTCGGCCTCCACGCGCTCGAGCGAGAATGTAGATCTTCCAGCCCCGGATTTTCCGGATAGCCTAGAAGGCCAGCCGGATTGGATTTCCGCACGCGCGGAACTTCGCAGCACGTTAGGCGAGGCGGTGAAGAAGCTTCCCGAGCGCTGCCAAAGCGTCGTTCTGCTGTATTACTACGATGAGATGAGTATGAAGGAGATCGGTGGTGTACTCGGAATCAATGAGAGCCGCGTGTCACAGATCCATAAATCGGCGATGGAGAAGATGGCTATCGCACTCGAAACCGTCGGCATTACCTCCAGCAATTGCATGTTTTCCACAAACGGGCATACCTAAAAGTGGAAACCTGACAAGACGGTCGGCGGCGCGTCAATTGACCCCACTTCCACGCGGACAGTAACATCAGGAACTAGCGCTTCGCGCCTCTCGTTCGAGATTTGGTTGACGAGAATTCGAAGTACCTCGTGACCCGATCCGCTGGGATTAGCACCTGTATCACGGCCTATCCGTAAACAATCAATCGCCGTGTTGAGTTACTTGGCCGCGGAAACAAGCGCGACCATCCCGTGCGGGACTGAACTCGAGTCGGATCAACTTGCCACTTGGCCCGCTAGGGTGTATTCTTCTTCCGATGTCATTCCGACCTGTCCGCAAAATTGCCGGGATCGGCAATGTGTTCCTGGGAACAGAGCTTGTGGACATCGCTGAGTATGATCTCGAGATCTACGAGGAGAATCCTGAAGATCACGAGCATCATGGGGCCAACTGGACACCCGGCGCCAAGAAGATCGAGGGCACGGTGGTCGGCGAGTTGCCCATCAGGAAAGATCTCAGGCTTCTTACCGAAGAAGGGTACTCAGTGAATTTTTATTTGCGGGACAACTTCGGATCTGTTGTCATCTTGGATCTCATGCTGGATAGCAGCGGAAATCCCGTGCGTTAAACCGGCGCACCGAGCGAATGAAATGGAAACTTACCAGGTCGGCTTGGGCCAAGGCCACATCTCGACGCGGTACGCCTTATACAGACGTTGATCGACTGCGGAGTTCGTCCCCCTCATAGAGTGGTATTGGGCGCGATTCAGCTTCGTTTACTTGGTCAAGGAGCGGCTAGCTCCTGAGTCACGGCCTATCCGTCCCCTACTTTCTTGTCAGGCAACCGTGCCGGCTGGCTTTCTGGGTTATTTCTTCAAGCCCGCGGTCCAGTTCTGCACCAGCGTCACAGGCTCGTTGGCTGTTTCCGGCGGCGGGACAGCGGCCAGGATGCGCTGCCCGTCGGCAGAAATGTCGTAAAGGTAGCCCCCCCCGCCGCGTCGACTGGGCCGAAGAGCGGCCGTACCGCTCCGGCCTCCAACAGGTTGCTTTTGACGGCCACCTCCGCTGCCGTCAGCCGCTGATCGGCACCGATGTAGAAGATCTCCTTGCCATCCTGCCGCCAGCGCGGAAAACTGCCCCCGCCCGCCGAAATCTGCCGCTTCCCGCCCGGACCAGGAAATGGAACTACATAAACTTCGTTGTTTCCCGACTCGTTGGAGTGATAGGCGACCCATCGCCCATCCGGCGAAAACTGTCCGTTCTGCTCGTTGAAGGCGGTTCGCACGAATGGAACCGGCTTTCGGTCGCCCGTTACCGGCAAAATCCAAAGATCATCCCCGGTCTGCGGGTTGGCCGAATGATAGAGCACGAACTTTCCGTCCGGCGACCAAATGGCTTCCTGCTCCGCGGCCGGATCGAAGGTAAAGCGGGTCGGCAGCCCGCGCGCGACATCGTAGATCCAGATGTCGGCGTTGCCGGTTTGGTCCACGACGCGGGCCGCCAGGCTCCGCCGATCGGGTGAGAACTCAATGCCCCCAAAATTGGCCGCTGCGCCCAACGTGCCCACTCGCTTGCCGCCCCGGTCAAACCAGGTCAGAGTCAAGCCGCCGCCCGCCTCACCCACCCGGTAAGCAAGAAGTCCCGTGGCGGAGACAGAGAAGCACCCTATGGTCCCAGGCTGCACTATGCGTTGAATCCGCTCTGCCACGGGCACGGCTTCCCCGGTAACCATGAGACGGTTCAAATCGAAAGTTTGAGCCATCAGCGTGTCCTGGCGCAGGAATAGCAGATGTCCCTTCGAGTACACCGCGTTGGAACTGGCCTCTCCAAGCGACTTGTCTTCTCGCGAATCCAGAGAAGCGACGTGAAGGAAGATGCACCGCTTGTGTCGCGGGGGTAGCTGGACCATTTTGCGAAGCACTGGGGGGAAACTGGGGGTACTCTGACGTCCAAACTTGGGGAAATTCGGGTAAGGACGGGTAAATTTACATCGGCGGACCATGCCTGGCCGCGTTGTGCCAAGTGGCGCGTCGTCTAAGGTTTGTGTTGGAAATGAAGGACTTAAGAATGGCTCCCCAGTCTGGACACGTTTCGAACTTTTGCGGCCCAAATGGCCCTGTGATCGAACCCGCCAACGCCTAATGCTTTCAGAATGATCGGGGTGGACCGCCGCAGCCCGTCCATGGCGGGCACCCACCCTGGACACGTCTCGAACTCGTCCGAAGCCCGGCTCCTTTTCACCACTCGAAAGGTGAGGGCAAACAACAGAACTTGGGAGAACTTGCAATGAAGCGTTATAAGAAATTCATACCTAACCTATGGCAGTCCGACGTGGAGCCCATAGAAGCATTTCCGTTGACGCCATCCATAAAGATTGAGCTAGCGAAGAGATGCCTTCAATTTATGCGGGACATCGCCGGTCGTGCCTCCAGAGAATATTCGCGAACTACAGAATTGCATCGAGCGGTCGGTGCTGTACTCGCCCGGGTCAGTGCTGCGTCTGCCTCTGGACTTGAAGCCGACGGTGAAGCAGAGCTCGCAGAGCGCTTCAGGCACGCTTGCCGACGCCGATCGGGACCATATCCTGGAAACATTGGAGCAAGCGGACTGGCTGATCGGGGGGCAGGACGGAGCGGCCAATCGGCTTGGATTGCCTCGAACTACGCTGATCTATAAGATGCGAAAGCTTGGAATTGAAACTCGCCGATCCCTGGGGGTGCGCCCCATTCGGCAGTTGGCGGATGAACAGTGTCATGCCGCCGCGAGCTGTTGAGGAGACACCGCGTCTCCGGTACCGCTGGCCGGCGGTGTGAGTCCCGGCAAGCGACAGCTTCCACTTGGACGTATAGTCGGCATCTCGTCGAAGTGACCCAATCTGCCTTCCACCGCCTAACTCCTGAGTTACGGCCAAACCGGAAGTTTGTTTTTCAAATTCGCGGTTTGGCGCAGAGTCGAGGAGCTGCAAAACTCCAACTTTCCGTGTAGCGACCATACGGACAAAATCCAGCAACCCCATTTCAAATGAGGCGGCTATCGGAAATCCCTGACACGACGGGCCAGATTGCGGTAACTCCTCCAGCGCCTAGTGGCGCGAGAATCTTTTAAACGCGGAGTTCGTCAACTGATGTCATCGCGGCTTCCGCTCATTTTTTCAGCAGCGCGGGCCAGTTGACAACCAGCGTCAGCGGCTGCGCGGCTTGCTGCGGCGTGCCCGGCACCAAGAAACGCTGCCCGTCGGGCGCGACGTCATAAGGGTTTACGCCCGCGTCCACGACTGGCAGGGGGAACAACTCGCGCGGAGCGGACGGCTCAACGGCATCAGCTCCCACCTTCAAGTTCACGGCCATAAGACTGTTGTCCGGCGATACGTAGAACAGCTCCCGGCCGCCCGGCCCCCATTGCGGAAACGTACCGCCATTCGTCGAAACCTGAACTTTGCCATGCATCTCTGGAAAACCGTCGATGTAGATTTCGGTTCGTCCGGATTCGTCCGACTCGTACGCAACCCAACGAGTGTCGGGCGAGAAGCGACCGCGCCTTGAATTGAAGGACCCACTCGCGTATCGCCTCGGCTTCTCGTTGACCGCCGGTCCCCCTTCCGGCGTGATCGGAAGAACCAAAAGTTCAAACCGCGCCGGAGTTCTTTCATGAAAGAGAACAAAGCGCCCGTCACGCGACCAATCGCTGGGCGTTTGAGCGTTCGCCGTTTGTGTGAGGCTTTGTTCGCCACCAACACCGCTTGAGGCCTTGCGAAACAAGCCTCGTGAATTAACTTGACTATACAGGATCGTCCCTCCGTCCGGTGACCACACCGGAGCTTGGCCGAGGCTCTCGGGAGTAAAACGGCTCGCAACTCCGCGCTCTACCTCCATCAGCCAAAGCCCACTGGCACGAGTCATGGCAAGGCGGCGGCCGTCGGGCGAAAGCCGATACGGACCGATGTCGAGGGCTTCGCCTACTGATGCTAGTCGTTTTCCGGTCCGATCTACCCATGTGAATTGTGTCAAAGGATTGGCGCCGCTATACAGCAACAGGCCGTTGGCTGAGACCGAGGCATTCATCAGACCCAAAATCCCGATCTTAGACACGGGATCGGCCACGGGATAAGGCTCTCCAGTCAGTCTAAGCCTCGCCACGTCAAGGACTTGCGCCATCAGCGTACTTCCTCGCAGCCAGAGCAGATATCCTTTCCCTTGGCCGCCGGACGCGTAGAGAGCGTTGGTCTCTGTGGATAACAATTTTACAGGCTCAGACGGCTCGGCGAGTGATGCCGCATACACGGCGGAGTTCTCAGGCTTATCGCCACGGACAAAGTACAGCAAGCCTCCGCCGGGAAGCACCTGCGGCCAATATATAGTGGCGTTTGCACCAGCGGCCCCGAGAGTCTTTTGAGGCGAGGGTGTTCCACCAGAGGCAGGAACTCGGAACAGGCCGGTACGGCTTCCGAATATGATCTGTGCGTCGCTGGTCCACGACACGCCACGAATAGAAGAGGCCACGCAGATCGTCAACGGTGCTCCGCCTGCTAGATCGACTCGCTCAAGCTTGTCTCCCGCGACGAAGGCGATGGTCTTGCTATCCGGGGACCAGAAGGGAAATCCAGCGCTTTCAGTTCCAGGAATTAGCCGAGCAGTTGTTTCATTCAGCGGCCGCAACCAGAGTCGACTCTTTCCGTTACTCGAAGCGACATAAGCGGCGGTCCTGCCGTCGGGAGAGAGGGAGATTCCGGCGTTGTTGGCTCCGTAACTGAAGTCGGCGCCTTCTGGTGGTTCGATCCGTAGGCGAAGTACCCGTTCGTCCGTCGTTGGTTGGTCAAAGTGCGAAACCGCCCAGCCACCGAGCGCGCCGAGCGCGACCGCAACTGAAGCAGCGATCCACCATTTACGGCTGCGGCGCGGCGGACCAGTCGCGGCCTGCGGCACGGGATCTTCGAGTAGCCGCTTCGCATCCCCAATGTCCCGCAACCGCTGTTTGGGATCTTTTTGCAAACACTCTTCGAGC
>JBEKBK010000296.1:0-10244 GCA_050015435.1 Bryobacteraceae bacterium | reverse complement strand
CACAGGTGGTCCACCTTTGGCGCCGCCTCCCGAGGAAACGCGGCCATCTTTCTATCGTGAATTGCCGGTGCCGGCGCCGCCGTCCATTGCAGTGCCCATTGAGCCTCCACCGGACGAGACCCCGCTCTTCACCGTGGTCCCCTCGCGCTGGAAATATAAGTTCCCCCCGTACCGGCGATACCCGGGGAAGGGGGAGTTCCAGTACACAGACGACCATTGGTACGATCCGTACGACCGAAACAAGTTGAAGGGCGACTACCCTCTGTTGGGAAACCGCACGTTCTTCAACCTCACGATGGTCAGCGACACTTTGGCTGACGGGCGCATGCTTCCTTTGCCGGTCGGGTCGAGTACGGCGTATGCGACCAGTCCCGATTTCTTTGGACATTTTGGACAATTCGCGATGTCGGAAAATCTGTCGTTTTCCGCCGCGCTGTCCGGCGGAGATACATCCTTCAGCCCCATTTCCTGGCAATTGCGCTTCACGCCGGCGCTCAATCTCAACTACCTGGCGACGCAAGAGAACGGGATCGTCAACATCAATGTCCTCAAGGGGACCGACCGCTATGACAACCACGCCGGTCTTCAGGAAGGATTCTTTGAAATGCGCCTAAAGAATCTGAGCAACGAATACGATTTCGTCTCGCTGCGGGCAGGGATTCAATCCTTCAATAGCGATTTCCGCGGCTTCATTTTCTTCGATCAGGAGCCCGGCTTGCGCCTGTTCGGAAACCTCGGATCGAATCGCTATCAGTACAATCTCGCGGCGTTCACGATGCTTGAGAAGGACACCAATAGCGGACTCAACACGTTCGCCTATCGTCACCAGCAGGTCTACATCGCGAATCTTTATCGCCAGGACTTTTTCATTCACGGATACACGACCCAGTTCAGCTTTCACTACGACAAGGACGATCCGTCGGTCGAGTACGATACGGACAATTTCTTGGTGCGACCCGCGCCAATCGGTATCATTAAGCCCCATGCGATCCGGGCCTACTATTACGGTTGGACCGGCGATGGACACATCGGCCGCATCAACGTAAATCACGCTTTTTATCAGGTGTTGGGTCACGACACGTTCAATCCGATTGCCGGAAAACCGGTCGACATCGACGCGCGGATGGCCGCTTTGGAGCTCTCGCTTGATAAAGACTGGTTGCGCTATCGGGTATCGGCGTTCTACGCGTCAGGAGACAAGTCCATTCGCGGAAACACCGCGCACGGTTTCGATTCGATTTTTGACAACCCCAATTTCGCCGGCGGTATCTTCAGCTTCTGGAATCGCGAGGGAATTCAACTAACGGGAACTGGCGTTGGTCTGGAGCAAGGGGACAGCCTGGTCCCCGATCTCCGTACCACCAAGACGGAAGGTCAAGCCAATTTCGTCAACCCTGGAATTTTCATCTACAACGCCGGCGTGGACGCGGACGTACTTCCCAAGCTGCGCGCGTTTGCAAACCTGAATTTGATCCGATTCGATCACACGGCTCCGCTCGAAGCTCTTCTGTTCCAGTCACCGATCCATGCCGGGGTTGGAGCGGATAACGGTATCGGTATCAAATACCGCCCGCTTCTGTCGGACAACATCAGCATCACCGCCGGATTCGGCGCATTCGTGCCCTTCCAGGGTTTCCGGGACATTTACACGGGCCGGGTTCTGTTTTCCTTGTTTACGAATGTCCGGTTTCAATACTGATCGCTTATGAAGACCCTGGCCAGCTTGTTGATCGCGGCACTGATTGCCCTGGCGGGTTTCTTGCTCGCTGCGCCGCAGGAAACCCCGCGCTCCACGCTATTCCAGAGTAAGGAAGATGCGGATCGCAAGAGTGCGGGCTGTGAGAGTTGTCACGGAACGACGGAAGCCGCCAGCATGCATCCTTCGACTGCACTACATCTAGGCTGCGTGGATTGTCACGGCGGCAACGTCAATATTCAGCGGCCCGCCAGCCAGGATATGGCTACGTACCGGCAGGCCGTGAAACAGGCACACCCGCAGCCTAAGATCGCGAGTCTCTGGAAGAGTTCCGCGAATCCTGTCCGCGCGGAGACCAAGTGGCTGAAGGAAGACAAAGACTACATCAAGTTCGTAAATCCGGGCGACCTGCGTGTCGCCGGCGAGACCTGCGGCCAGGTTGGGTGCCACGCGAAAGAAGTGAGCGCGGTCCAGACCGGCATGATGACCCACGGCGGCATGCTCTGGAACGCGGCACTCTATAACAACGGAGCGGTTCCGTTCAAAGACGTCCACTACGGGGAAAGCTACTCGCCGGAAGGGATCGCGCAGAGCCTTCGCGCCAACCCGCCGCCGACCGAGGAGCAGACCAAGAACAAAGGATGGCTGCCGAGCCTCGATCCACTTCCGCGCTGGGAGGTGTCGCAGCCCGGAAATATTTTGCGTGTATTTGAGCGCGGCGCGGGACCTCGAAGTGAGATCGGCAATCCACTGCCCGATGAAGATCCCGGCCGTCCGGATGACAAGCTCAGCAACCGTGGTCTTGGAACTTTGCTCCGAACCGACCCCGTGTTTCTCGGCTTGCAAAAGACTCGGCTTCTTGATCCGTTGTTATCGATGCCCGGCACCAATGATCATCCCGGCGACTATCGCGCGAGCGGCTGCACGGCTTGTCATGTGATCTACGCGAATGACCGTTCGCCGATTCATGCAGGCCCGTACGCTAAGTATGGCAACCAGGGCAAGAGCGCCCAAATCGACCCGACGATTCCCAAGAACGAATCTGGTCATCCTATCCAACACGTCTTTACGCGTGCGATTCCCACCAGCCAGTGCATCGTCTGCCACATCCATCCGGGTACGAACATGGTGGCAAGCTATCTTGGCTACACCTGGTGGGACAACGAAACGGACGGCGAGGCGATGTATCCGCCGAAGCAGCACGATCCCTCCGATGACGACCGCTACAAGTCCTGGCAGGCGAATCCAGAAGGCGCGGCGGCGCGTGGAAAATGGTCCGATCTTGACTTCCTGAATGAAGTGGGGTCGCCCGAATTCAACAAGCGGTTGAAGCACACGCAGTTCGGCGACTTTCACGGCCACGGATGGGTTTTTCGAGCGGTGTACAAGCGGGATCGCAAAGGCAACATGCTGGATACGGACAATAAGATCGTTCCGCCGGAGGACCCCGACAAATTCAAAAAGGGCGTGCAATTGCGCGACGTTCACCTGGACAAGGGAATGCATTGCGCGGATTGCCATTTCGCCCAGGACAGTCACGGCGACGGCCACATCTACGGCGAGACTCGGAATGCCGTCGAAATTGACTGCGTCGACTGTCACGGGAGTATTGACCAGAAGTCTACGCTGCGCACTTCGGCGGCGGCCGCGCCGAAGGGTGGAAACAACATGGCCTTGCTGCGAACTCCCTGGGGACAACGGCGATTCTACTGGGACAACGGCAAGCTATATCAGCGTTCGGCGGTGGACCAGAATCGTGCGCCGTGGGAGGTCGTCCAGGTAGTCGATACTATTACGCCAGGCAATCCTCACTACAGCGAGAAATCGAGCCTGGCGAAGACGATGCTCAAGGATGGAACGACGTGGGGCGCGGTCCCGGGCGATGAGTCGCAACTCGCGCACTCCAATCGCAAGATGACCTGCTACACCTGTCACTCCTCCTGGACCACGAGCTGCTTCGGCTGTCATTTGCCAATGATTGCCAATCAAAAAGTTCCGATGCTGCACAACGAGGGTGCGGAGGCTCGGAATTATACGTCTTACAACTACGACGTTCTCCGTGACGACATCTACATGCTGGGAGTGGATGGAACTGCCACCGGGCATCGAATCGCGCCGACGCGCTCCACTTGCGCGATCGTGGTCAGCTCGCAAAACGCGAACCGGGACTGGCTCTATTATCAGCAACAGACGATTTCGGCGGAAGGCTTCAGCGGGTTCGCGTTCAGTTCGTACTATCCGCACACCGTGCGCGGCAAAGAGACCAAGACCTGCACGGACTGTCACGTTTCGAAAAACGGCGATAACAACGCGTGGATGACGCAACTGCTCATGCAGGGGACGAACCTGGTGAACTTCATGGGACGCTACATCTACGTCGCCGAGGGCGCGAAAGGCTATTCGGCAGTCGCCGTGGCCGAGCACGATGATCCTCCCGCCATATTTGGCAGCGATCTTCAGAAAATCGTGTACGCGCGCGATTATGAGAAGTTCGTCGGCAAGAAGCGGGAGATCGAAGACGCAGATCATCACGCGGGGGCGGACGTTCTGGATGTCCAGCAACGGGGCGAGTACTTATACGCGGCGATGGGCAAGGGCGGCTTCCGGATCTTCGATATCGCAAACATCGATAACAAGAACTTCTCGGAAAAGATGAATACGGCTCCGGTTTCGCCGCTCGGCCAGAGGTTCTACGTCAAGACCAGGTACGCGACCAGCGTTGGTTCGCCATCTACTTTGGCCGTCGATCCTCTTCGCTCCCGCGACCCGAAGAATGAGGAGCAGGCGATCGCTCTGTTCTACGGATTTCTCTATGTGACGGACCTGGAGGAAGGCTTGGTCGTGATCGGCGATCCGAACCTCAAAAGCAAGAGTCCCGGCGTATTGACCTTGCTCGACGGCAACCCGAACAATAACTTCTTGAAGAAGGCTCTGTCGTTCAACCCCAATGGCGTGCTGGATGGCGCCCGGCGCATTACCATCGCCGGTCACTACGCCTATATTCTTTGCAAACGTGGACTCGTTATCGTCGATATCGCCAATCCTTTGGAGCCGAAAATCACCGCCGAGATCGGCGCTCCGGATTTGCGCGAACCGCGGGGCCTGGTGGTGCAGTTTCGCTACGCGTTCGTCGTGGATCAGGACGGTTTAAAGGTTCTGGACACCACTGCGCTCGATAAACCGCGGATCGTCAAAAATGCGGTGGTTCCGCTGCATGACGCGCGGAATCTGTATGTCGCCCGAACTTACGCATACGTCGCGGGCGGCAAGCAAGGCCTGGTGATCGTGGATGTCGAAAGGCCTGAACATCCCGCAATCGACCAGATTTACAACGCGGGCGGAGAGATTAACGACACTCGCGACGTAAAACTGGGGATGGTGAATGCGAGCGCGTTCGCGTACCTGGCGGACGGGGCGAATGGCATGCGCATCGTCCAGATCTTCGCGCCGAACGACAACCCCAATTATCTCGGCTTCAGCCCTAAGCCGACCCCAAAGCTGATCGCCAGCTACCGGACCAAAGGCCCTGCGCTTGGGATCTCCAAGGGAATCGACCGTGATCGCGCCGTTGACGAGAGCGGGAACCAGTTGTCCGTCTTCAACCGGCGGGGCTCCCGGCCATTTACTCTGGAAGAGACAAAGCGAATGTACATTCATCCGGCGAACGGCGAATTCTATTCTGTAACCAACGATCCTCCCGGTCCGCCCGTTCACGTCCGATAGTCAGGCATGGCCGCCATGAAGAAACGCATCTTGATCCTCGGTGGAGGATTCGGCGGGGTCTACACGGCGAGCCGACTCGAAAAGCTCCTCAGTCCGGACGAGGCGGACATTTGTCTCGTCAACCGCGAAAACTACTTTGTGTACCAGCCCATGCTTCCCGAAGTGATCTCGGGGTCGATCGGCCTCACCGACGTTGTTTCTCCGATTCGCCGCCTGTGTCCGCGCACTCAACTAATCATGCGCGAAGTGGAGAATATCGATCTTAAGAATCGCATTGTTACGGTGAGTCCAGGATTCAGGCCGCGCCGGATGGAGCTCTCTTACGATTACCTGGTAATCGCACTCGGGGGCATTACCAGCGTCTACGGGATGCCGGGGATGGTGGAGCATTCCCAACCGTTTCGCACCCTCGCGGACGCCATCTTGCTCCGCAATCGGGTGATTCATTGCCTTGAAGAAGCCGATGTTGAAACAGATGTCGCTCTGCGTCGCAAGCTGGTGACGTTCGTGGTCAGCGGCGGAGGTTTTTCCGGCGTGGAAGTGATCGCGGAGGTAAATGACTTTGTACGGGCGGTGGCACGGCACTACCCGCGCATTCCCCCCGAAGAGATTCGCTGCGTGCTGGTCCATTCGCGCGAGCGCATTTTGCAGGAAATGGACGAAGGGCTGGCTCTGTTCGCTCAAAAGATTCTGGCGGGACGGGGCGTCGAGCTGAAGCTCAATGACCGTCTGGTTGCGGCCACCTCGGAGAAAGCCATTCTAAAGTCCGGGGCAGAGATTCCCAGCAAGACGATCGTGTCCACGGTCCCGTCCGCGATGCCCCCGGTGCTCGACAAACTCGATTGCGCGAAAGAGAAAGGCCGAATGGCGGTGGACGTCCATTTGGCCCTCAAGGACTACGAAGGCCAGGTGTGGGCAGTGGGAGATTGCGCGGCGATCAAGACGGTATCCGGAACGGCGGCGCCGCCCACCGGCCAACACGCCACTCGCGAAGCCGAGACCGTGGCGGCTAACATTCGGGCCGAGATTCGTGGGGGCACCAAGGAATCGTTCGCCTTTGAGGGGCTGGGGAAACTAGGCGCGCTTGGGCATAACTGCGCGGTGGCGGAGGTCCTGGGGGTCAAGGTCTCCGGATTCCTGGCATGGCTGCTCTGGCGCACCATTTACTTGATGAAGTTGCCCGGGCTGCCCACGAAGATTCGCGTCGCCGCGGATTGGTTTGTCGCGCTGGTACTTCCGCCGGGGCTGGTCCAACTTAGCCTGGCGCGCCTATCCGGTTTTCACGAGCAACATTTTGCCCCCGGCGAGACTGTATTCAATCAGGGTGACGTGGGGGATTTCGTGTACGTCATCCAAAGCGGTGAATGCGAGGTCCTGAGAATCGTCGATGGGCAAGAGCAAAAGCTCGCGGAGCTGAAGGATGGCGCTTATTTCGGTGAGATGGCCGTGCTTTCCGACGCCAGCCGCAATGCGACCGTCCGGGCGCGCACGGCAATGAACGTGTTGCTCATTCCCAAGAGTGATTTCGATAAGCTGAAGACCAACGTACCGGCATTTGGCGAAGTTTTCAGCGCCCTAGCGAGGCAGCGGGCGGCCCAAAATAAAGATTGATCTACGGAGCAGCGATTTCTATAGTGTGATTCTCGCGCGCGCCACATGTATTTTCGAAAAGCCCGCGGGTACTCTCGATGATGCCGTCGACGCGCTCGTCATCGTGAGTGGGATCGTGATGGAACAGGACTAGTTGTTTCACCTTCGCATCGTTAGCTACGGCCGCAGCTTCGCGCCAGTGGCTGTGCCCCCAGCCGATGTGGGTCGAGTATTCTTCCGGCGTGTACTGGGAGTCATAAACCAGCGTGTCAGCCCCTTCCGCGAATTCGCGCGCCACCCGATCGAGCTTGCGATCACCAGGCTCCAGATCGCTGGCAAACACGATCACACCGGTGGGTCCTTCGATGCGATAACCCCCTGCGCCTTGCGGATGATGCATCGGGAAGCAGCGGATGCGTAATCCGGCGATCTTGACCTCGCCGCCGTCCATCTCCACAAAACGGGTCCTCGCGCCGACGTTATCGAATTCCACCGGGAAGAAAGGCGCTTTCATCTGGCCGCGCAACTGCTCGCGAATCGAGCCCAGGCTCTCCGAAGCGTGGAACGTGATCTCGTTTCCCGGCTGAAACAGCGGAACGAAGAGAGGGAGCCCCTGGATGTGGTCCCAATGATAATGCGTCAGGAACACGTTCAGCTTCAGCGGCTGCTTGCCGGAAGTCTTCAGAAGAGCCGCGCCCAGGGCTCGGATGCCGGTTCCGGCGTCCAGGATAATGAACTCGTTTTCGCCGGTGCGAATCTCTACGCACGAAGTGTTGCCGCCGTAGCCCAGATTCTCCCGCACCGGCGTGGGTACGGAACCGCGAACGCCCCAGAACCTCAGGCGGAGACCGTCAATTTGGTCCATGCCTTATTGTCGCCAGTTTTGCCATGACACAATAGGCTGGATCTATGATTCCGCAAGCCGTTTGCCGTGATTTCGAACAGTCTTCCAAGCTTGAATGGCTGGAAACCAATGGTACCGGTGGATTTTCGATGGGCACGGTCGCGGGCGTAAATACACGCCGTTATCACGGCCTGTTGGTGGCTTCGTTAAGACCCCCAGTCGAGCGGTACGTGCTCTTATCTCGAGTTGAGGAAGAGGTCTCGGTGGGCGGAAGGACCTGGGCGCTCGGCGCCTGCCAGTATCCGGGCGTTGTAAATCCCAGCGGATTCGAGCTTCTCGATGAATTTCGGCGAGATCCGTGTGCCACATGGCGTTATCGGATGGACGATGTCTGGGTCGAAAAACAGGTCTATCTTATCGCGGGGCGGGAAGCCGCGGTGGTTCGCTATCGTTCGAATCAAGCCATCGTTTTATGCGTCCGACCCTTTCTGGCCTATCGCGACTATCATTCGTTGAGGCGGGCTGAATCCGACCCGTACCACGGGCTCCCGCGACTCCAGATGCAGCATTCCGGGCGATTCGAGGAGAACGCCCAGTGGTACAACAACATCGAGTATCTGGTCGAGCTCGATCGGGGCCTGGATTTCCGCGAGGATCTCTACACGCCCGGCGTCATCGTCCTGCAACTGGAGCCCGACGAGTGGACTCCGATTTGCGCGTCGCTCGGCCCCTGCGAAATCGCGGAGCCCACGCCCCGGCCCGATCCATTTGTGGTCCGCCGCGCCGACGGCAAGCCTACGATCATCGCCGGTTATCCGTGGTTTACGGATTGGGGCCGCGACACCATGATTAGCCTGCCGGGTCTGCTCATTTCTAAAGGTCGTCTCGACGAGGCCCGGCAGATCTTCGAAGTATATCTGGCGCATATGAGCCAGGGGATCATTCCGAACCGTTTTCCCGATTCAGGAGAAACGCCTGAGTACAATACTGCCGACGCAACGCTGTGGATGTTCCAGGCGGTACGCCAATGGCTTCAGGCAGGCGGCGACCGCGACTTTCTGGACGGCCAATTCTTCCCGGCCGCGAAGCAAATAATCGAATGGCACCGACGAGGGACGTGGTTTGGAATTGGGGTAGATCCTCAGGATCATTTGCTCCGTGCGGGCACGCCGGGTACGCAACTTACGTGGATGGACGCGAAGGTCGGCGATTGGGTGGTCACGCCACGCCAAGGCAAGCCGGTGGAAATCAACGCGTTGTGGCATGGCGCGCTTTCTTTGATGGCGAAATGGGGAGCCGAGCTCGGCGATCCGCTCGCAGGAGAATATCTCGCTGAAGCGCGACTTGTTACCAGCAGCTTTCGCCATTTGTTCTGGAACGTCGAGCGGAACTGCCTGTACGACGTGCTCACCAATCAAGGCCCGGTGAAAAAGATCCGGCCCAATCAGATCTTCGCCGTCAGTCTGCCCTACAATCTGCTGGAGCGAGCCCGGCAGCAAGCGGTGGTCCGTATTGTGGAGCAGGAGCTGCTGACACCGGCGGGATTGCGCACGCTCGAGCCGAGTGATCCAGAGTACAAGCCGCGCTACGAGGGGTCGCCGTTGCAGCGCGACGGAGCCTATCATCAGGGTACGGTTTGGCCGTGGCTGCTAGGACCGTTTATCGACGCATACCTGACGGCTTTCGGCGCGACGGAGGCCTCGCTCGCCTACTGCCAAGGTCTAGTAGAACGCCTCGTCGCCGAATCCTCCCAGCATGGCTGCCTCGAATCCATCGCCGAAGTCTACGATGGCGACCCGCCCAGACGCGCTGGCGGCTGTCCTGCACAAGCCTGGAGCGTGGCTGAGATCGCACGTGTGCAAGCAGCGCACCGCTGGGGGTCAGCGACGTAAGAGTTGGAATCGTTCGTGCACTGTCAACGGCCATGAAACGAAAACTGCTTGCAGTTGCGCTGTTCGCGGCCGGTTGTATCTTCGGCCAGGTTTCTATCGGGATCAGCATCGGACCACCCCCACCGCCCCGCGTCCTTCATCTGCGCCCGGCAAGTCCAGGCCCTGACTTTGTTTGGGTCGACGGATATTGGTATCCGGTCGGCGGACATTACCATTGGCGTGCGGGGTACTAAACCAGGCCGCCGTACGGCGGCGCCATCTGGGTTGGTCCTCGCCACGATGGAGAGCGTTTTTTTGAAGGACATTGGGAGGGCGACCACGGCGTCGTGGCACACGATCACCGCTGGGATCGTGACCACGACCGGGACTATCATCACGAGCACTAACTAACTGCAAATGGGGCTGGGTATAGCCCACACTAACTGCCCAGCCTCTAATCCCCCCGCAAAACCCACCTGCGCTTTTTCAACCCGCTTGTACTACGACGCTTAACCCGTTT
>JBEKBK010000295.1:0-10256 GCA_050015435.1 Bryobacteraceae bacterium | reverse complement strand
AGAAACTTCTCTGGCGAACACTTCTGGGCCCGCGGCTACGCGGTGTCCACGGTCGGGTTCGAACTGGAGCAGGTCCGCCAGTACATCCGCGAGCAGGAAGCCGCGGATGGTACCAGCGGCCAATTCTGAACTGTCAACGGAGGCGCGCCACGCGCGACGCCTAGATAAAGCCACCGACCGCCTTTGAGGCGGCCCAACTCATCAAGCCACCCGCTTCGCGGGGGGTGTCTGACTAGAGAGGGAGCAGGTTATGATTCCGGCTGTCTGAAAAGGAACCACCGGCGTTTCGATATTGCGCTGTAGTCATAGGCGATGCGCTGGGCGTGACGGGAAGCACTAACACGAGCCAAGCCAAGTCCGAGCCATGCCGAGTGCTATCCGTTTCCCTAGAGACTTTCGCGACCGTCCTCGCCGTCTAAACATCTACCCATTTGTCGACGACGCGTAGAAGTCGCGCTGCACTTTAGTCACTGGATTCTCGCCTGCGCATCATCGGACCGCGGGCGATTTAGGAGATCTGCAATCGGAAGTGATCAACCAGTTCTTTCTACCGTACAGCGGCAGACCTCCCCGAACTCGCCTATCTCTTCGCCGCCGCTACGCGGCCGCGTCCATCCCGCATTTCGTTTCCTTTGAAATGCGCACTATCAACGCGCTTTGAGGGCTCCGCTTTCTCACCACGTTTTGGCATTCGGCCCTTATAGCCATGGTCTGGGTGGAAACGGTTATCTACGTTGCCCTGGAAGTCATTAGGGCCTTGAAACCACGGGCCGGCGCCAATGAAGGCCTCCCCGTTAAACCATTCTGGACCGTAGTACCCAGGGGCAGCACACGCATAAGGATCGGTGTCGTGGTAACCATAGGGACACTCAGGGGCTACTCCGATGCCGACGCTGACTTGAGCCTCAGCGTTGGGCGTGGTAGTGGTGAAGCCGACTCCAGCAACCGCAGCTAACACGAAAAATGTATATCCGCGCATAAATTCGCCTCGCATTTGTTGGAGCACTTCCCCGGCCGACTCCGGAGAGAGCGGGCTGTCATGGCTAAATACTAATTTGGCCGCGGTGAATTATTCAAATAATTTACACACGGGGAACTGGTAGGTGCGACCGTCGCCTGCTGCGTAGGGGTGGTTTCACTGGATATTTTCAGATACGCGGTGTCCTGCAGCAATCGTCAAGTTGAACGAGTCGGGCAGCTTCCCCGGTTTGCCAATTAGGTCCAACGGTCAGACGCGCGTCGGCTTCGCACTCTCAGCCCCCTAACGAAATATGGTCATTTGACCAAGCATCGTCATCTGGGAACGTCATTCGAAGTGCGTGAAGCGCCACCGATCTGGAAAATGTGCCTGTAGTCACTTTGAGGATACAACCAGCAATGTCGAAAACGATTCACGCGGCGATCCGTCAGAATGAATGAGAACCGCTTGCTACGCGCGCGGCTCGGTAACGCCTACGGTGAGCCGCGACCGTGAGGGAGCGGGCTGTTAACATTGTCTCTGCGACAGGCTACTACTCCTCACATGAGGTACTCGATCGCAGGCTGCACGCCAGCCAAATTAGCCGCTCGCCGCGTTTGGAGGCGCTGCCTAAAGGCTCTGTCATGTCATCCACGATCACCGACCTGAGTGCGACTTCCATGGGAGAGCCGCTCGCGCGATTGGTGGCTTTCGAGCCCACTACGTTTCCGGTGTTAAGCGTCTACCTGAACACTCAGCCGGATCAGCACGGACGCACGCCCGAAGCGGCGCCGTATCTTCATCGCGAATTCAAAGCTCTCGCAAGAACTTGGGTGCCGAGTTCCCCCGAGCGTCACAGTTTCGACCGAGATGTGGAGCGAATAGTTTCATACGCCACCGACAAAATCGACCCCGCCGCGAACGGGGTCGCAATATTTGCATGTTGGGGCGGGGAAGAATTCTTCGAGGCAATCCAGCTGACGACTCCTATTAGCGATAACCGTGTCTACGCCTACAACCAACCTCATCTATTTCAGCTGGCCCATCTGGATGAACAATACCCGCGGTACGCCGCGGTGCTCACCGATACGAACACGGCGCGTATCTTCGTCTTCGGGCTTGGTCATGTCATCGATGCTGAGGAGGTGAAAGGCAAGAAAGTTCATCGCGTCAAAGTCGGTGGATGGTCGCAAGCCCGCTACCAGCGGCGTGTGGGAAACGCGCACCAGGAACACGCGAAAGAGGTCATTGAACGCCTGGGTCAGATTGTCCACGAAGACCACATAAGTCACATCATCCTTGCCGGAGATTCTACGGTAATTCCGCTCCTTCAGGAACAAATGCCTCAGGAAATGGTATCGATGGTGGAGGTGATGAAACTGGATATTCAGGCCTCTGAGCAGGATGTTCTGACCGCAACCCTCGCAAAGCTACAAGAGCAAGAGGCCAAGACCACCGGGGAAAAGGTGAACAGGGTCATGCAGCAATATCGCGCTCGTGGTTTGGCCGTAGTCGGGCTGCAAGAGACGCTCGAAGCCCTGGCCAACGGGCAAGTCGAGGAACTGCTCATCAGCAGCGGGATGGAGGAAACCCACCTGCTGCCGGAGGAAGTCGAAGCCGTCCTCGCGCCGGAGATCCCCGATTCAGACGGTGGAACGAAAAGCGAAAAACCGCGGCAAGCGTCCCTGCCCGATCTCCTGGTAACGAAAGCCAAGCAGACAGGCGCGACCGTGACGTTTGTCGAGGACGCGGTCTTGCTCGAATCGACCGGCGGTGTCGCCGCATTTTTGCGATGGCGCAGGTAAACTGGCAATCGGCTTGCTCCCGGAGAAGCATGTCCAAAATTAACGAAACTGGCCGTGATCATATCGCCCACGAGAACTTCGCTTTCCCCAAGGAACGTAAAGAACCCATCCACGACGCAGCTCACGTGCGCAACGCAATCGCCCGCTTCAAGCAGGTGCAAGGGGTGACAGATTCTGAACGCGACGCCGCCTGGAAACGGATCAAAGTTGCTGCGAAGAAACACACTGTAGAGGTAAGTGAGCACGACTGGCGTGACCTTAGTTAATAGCTCCGGTCGCTATCCCGGCTCCGAGCTCCCAGCACGACTACGGTCATTCTGAATATTTCACCCGCATGTGCAGGGAAAAATCGCCGCCGCATTATGGCCTCAAATGATTCAAGGATAGTCGTCGAGGCACGGCAACGGAGCGGCCTGTAGTGAATGCAACAAGCCAATGTTTTGGATGAACCCGAGGATCTGATCTTCCTGAACGACGCGACAAGAAACCGTCCGATTCGTCGTTTAATCCAAAGATAAATTTATAGACAGTTGTCAGCGAAGCACAGGATCTGTGAACGGACCTCGGGCCTCGGGGACCGCCCCGTGAGGGCTCAAGGAATTTGGTTGGGCGGGTTGATGAGGAAATGCTAGGGTTCGGGGTTGGAGGCGGTAATTACGGGGACACGTGGAGGGCAACCGAAATTCCTCAAGCCATCAAGTTTATCCTTGTTCGCGTTAGCTACGAGCAATTCTCGGACCAAATCGATTTCGAACCGGCCGCGGGTCTGATCGAGTGGCTGCAGACCATGGCGATGATGGGCTGTTTCTGGCTATCCTCCAGCACTTCCGCTGCTCCCGGTCTTTTCTTTTCGTAGAGCGCACGTTCGAGGCCGCCTTGTTGGTAACGATGGCCAACCTTGCGAACCGCTTGTGGAGCCAAGGGGATAACGGAGGAAATCCGCGGCGCACTGACACCCTGGGCCAGTTGATAAAGCGCCACGGTTCGGAGTACGACTCGTGCTGTGGCCAAGGCCAGAGCGCCGTGATGGGTGGCGTACGTATCCAACGAGTCCGGGCGCAATGAGGTCTACGTGCAGTCCGGCGCAGGCCTCATTGGCCTCAGGAGTCCCTGTACCTCTTCCAATCGCCTTCCATGAGTTTGGCCATATCCCGGGCGGCAGAGCGCAACCAGTTTGATTCTCTGCGTTGCAGGTCCCTCAAAATGTTGGCGACTTGGCGTTTGCTTCCCAGGTGAACATTCGCGGCTTCAGAGCCCATTGCATAGAGAAGCCTTTCCTCGTCGCGTTCTTCCGGCAGGTCGGCAATCTCAATGGGATTTGATTCCGGGGAGAGGCGGCGAATCGGCCACGTTCCCACAATTTTCTGAAATGGATCGTGCGATCGCACAGCGGACTGGATCGCCTTCTGATAGTAGGACTGGCGATTTCGGATGCGACCATCCAGCCAGACGCATGCCGAGGGCAGCATGGCTTTTGCTTCTCGCGCTATGTGGCCTCCTTCCCAACTTGCAATAGCTACAAATCGTTGTTGCCCAAGGCTCCCCAGACCGGCTTCCCTGCGCACCACTTTGTAATCCAGATTTGGATTTGGAAGCGTTTTCCGTAAGACTCTCTTCACCTCGCGAGGCAGGCCGTGACGCACAACCGGGAGATGATCTAGCTTCTCCCAAAAACCGTCTGGGGGCTTGAATGCCTCAACACCTAGTCGTTCCAGGTTTTTTTCATGTTCAGCAAGCACAAATGGGCAACCGCCGGCTTTCAGCGCGTTCTGATATCCCTCCAAAATGGCACTGCAACCTTCTTTGAATCTGATTGTCAGCTTTTCCGAGTCGATAACAATCTTTACGCTGGCCGCCAGGCGCACCAGATCATTTGTATACGGCAAAGCATACGATTCGTCGAAATCATCAATACCCCAGCACAGGCGACCCTCCGTGTCGCGCCAGGTTCCAAAACTGCCAACATGGAGATCTCCTACTGCCAATACTTTGGGGGCATCACGGAGGCTGGCGCATACGTCCGGCCAAAGTTGAGCCCACCGGTAAAACGTCCCACGGAAAAAGAGGAACTGGCTTTCTCTCATTTTCTTGTGCTTCAATCGCAGGTGGGCTTCGATGATGGCGGTACAACTGCGCATCCAGTTTTCGTAGCTCTGGGTTGCCTTATGAATATTCATTCTCTGCTGCCTTTGCGCGTCCGTCGCATCATCAGCGCTCTGCGCACCTTGCGCGCGGCATGAGTATGAACAAGTCTACAACCGTGGGCAGAAAACCGTTAGCTTCTGAATGACGGCGTTAACCGGCCTATCTGTGCACGCGCACCTAACCTGAGCGGGATCTGGAGGTTAAGGGCACGTGCACAGATTGGACGCGTTAACGCCAAATTAGCCGCCCAATCGACTTGTCTTTCAATGACTTCGTCAAATAATCTTGGTGAAGTCACGATTTACCGGGTCGTCGACTTGCGCGCCGGAGATGCAAGATGCGACCATCGGCGGTCGCCTGACCCTATTTCGCCGCAGTCTCGAAGATTGCGCCTGACGCGCCCGGGCATTGAACCTGGCCCGGCCGTCCGATCTGGGCCCGGTGCACCGGCGGGGAAAGTCGACGGGAGCGTAGCGCCGCTCTTCTCAAGGAGCCTTAGCCCTTCTCAGGAGGCGGGAATTTTTTGAAAACGTCCGCCACGGATTTTTCCAGCTTCTTTTCGTTCTTCTCTGGGTTTCCAGTCAGCGAATCGGTACATACGCCGTGCCAGATTACCTTCTTTGACTGCGAATCGAATATATCGACATGGAGCGTGCCGACAGGCGTGCGTTCGACCGTCGTGGTGGCGAACCCGGGACCGCCGCCGATCCAACCCCTGTGACCCCAGCCTCCACCGAACCCCCCGCTGTAAAAAGTGTCGAGCGTCTGCTCCATATGAGTCGCACCGACAGCCGAGATCATCGCGTCGCCGCCCGAATCGATTTTGCGCCAGCCTTTGGCGGTCAGTTGATTGTCAATTGCCTTTGTGACTCGATCGTTCCAAAGGGGTTCCTGCACATTCACGCCGATCCACGAATAAGTATGATATTTACCAAAACTGACCGAGTGATCGTAGTCAGCCATGACTTTCGCAAACAGGCAAGTGACTGAAACCACTATCCCCAGCAGCAGTAACCAACTTCCTCTCATGATGGAACTTCTCCTTGAATTGTCTTCAGCCGGAACTTCCGGTTTGCCATCCAGGCGCCGCGCGGAACCAACTACAACGGGGAGTCAGCATGTATAAGGCCAGAAGTCCCGCGATGCCGATTTGGATGGGGCTAGTTTGTTACGCACAACCCTGGAGTTCTTGTCCTATTCCTGAGAAGTCGGACCTGCTCCGGAAAGTGGGCTCGTTCTCCCCGGATGACAAGTTTGATTCTTTCCGGGCGCGCATAGCTATGTCAGAGTATCGCTCCTTCAAGCGGTTCAAGTCGTCTTCGCTCAAGCCGAGATTGATGAATGCGTTTTGAGCGCGCCGAACTACTCTGAGCAGCTCGTCAATCTTGAGCTGGAGGCTGAGCTTTCTCGATTCTGAGTGTTCTGGATCAGCAATACCATCAGCATGCTCACGATGTTCGTGACGGTATCGATGACGAGCTCCCACGTGTCGGAAGTGAATAGGGGAACTCTCGCTATTGCTTCTGCGAGGCCTTGGGCCAGACAGGGCTCGCGAGCTCTATCCGCCAGATCGGCCCATCTTCGTAGAGCGGGGCTTCGGATTTCACGAAAACGGGTGCGTTTCCTGCTGCAATCCACATATTCACCGGCGGCGGCTGCTTCCCCAGCACCTTTGCGGCAACGCCCGTGGCGCCGCCAATATCGATTTTCACGATGTAGTGCGTCGCCTTGGTTCCAGAGCCACCGATCGAGAATGAATCTTGCCCCGATTCCGAGATTTTCAGTTTTACGACCCGCGGCTTGGGCGTGGAAACCAGCATCGATAACGTAATCTCGGCATTGGGGTCAGCATCAGTCAGAAGCATTGGGAGTATCCCGTTGGCAAGATCCGGCGGGAGGGAAAGCTTGTCGTTGATGGTCTTCTCCTTGCCATCCTTGTCGGTGTACTGGATATTTATGTTGCCGCTGGACGCATCAAGCGAAAGGGTCTCCGGGGTCTTGAAGGCTGGGCCTTTCATCATCTGCTTGTAGCTGAGCAGCCGAAACGTCCGGCTCTGTGAAAACACGGAAGCTTCCTCGTAGAGCGACCCGTCTGCGAAATGCAGGGTCAGTGTGGCAGTAACGCGATTTTTGCCGGGAAGCTGTATCAGATCGCCGGATGCCAGGATCTTGTCGTCTGTATCCTTCAGAACGAGAAATCCATGGATATAGCCCTGCACGTGCCGAACAGCCACAGGACTGGCTTTGACGGCAGCACACAAGACTAAACCTGCAACCACAGCGTACTTCAACCGATTGATCACAGAGAGACCTTTATTAGAGGACGTACAGCCGCAACAGCCACCTTCCGAACTGCTGAGTCCCTGAAAGCATCGCAGATGCGTACTCGTTCATATTGGACAAGCCTTACCACAAGCTCAACAATGGTTCCGACCAAACCGAAGCCGGGCATTTCATTTCTCCTTTTCGTGTACCTTCGCATAATTGGCTGCAGATTGACTGCCATTCAATTATTAGCGGCGTAATCGACCGGGCAGTTGACGCAGACGTCAACATGGCCCCGGCGATCAAGCCGACAATCCCCGCGACCAGTACGTTGCTGTGAGTCGTATGCGCAGCGCGACGCCGAGCACGAGGCTCGCCGTCGAACAGGATCCCGTCGTTCACGCCCAAAAACAGCCGAGCGTAGCCAGCCAAAGCGCTTTGTGCGGTCGTGTTTCCCGTGACTTCTCGGCATTCACTGCACTCCTTGACCAATCTACTAGACCCCGACAGATCGTTTTGTCTGCCCCGGACCTCCGCTCAGAATCGATGACAGCCGCCTCGAATCCCATGGCGTCCGCACAAATGGCGCGACGGTCTCGGCTACGGTTCTCTCCACCCGGATCGCGCCATGAGGGAATACAAGGAAGCCCAGCGCTGCCTCTCCCGCAGCGAATCCACGTGCGCATCCGCCCATCTGCGGCGCACCGTTGAAATTGACTGGGTACGATTGCGCATCAAACGCAGCGGCACAGCGATGCGGAAGGGAACTTCCGTACAGCGCTCGATGCCGATCCCGAAGCCTTCGAGCCGCTCGTCAATCTGGGCGGCGGGTTACTGAATCTCGGGCGGCCGCGGGAGGCGATCGGATACAATCAGCCGCCGTCGCGCGAAGGCCGAACGATGCGCTCGCCCATTCCCAGCGCGGGCTCGATCCTGGCCGAGAAGTACCTGGAGATCGCCGTCCGGCTCGACCCCTGCACATTTCACGCATCCGCAATTGGCGCTAGAGCCGAAATTTATATCCGACGTGGCGACCGGTTCTGATTCATGTGTTGCGTGGCTGGATCACGCTCTCACATAGTTCTGACGCCAGATCTTCATCGGCTTCAAACGCAGTCTCCAAGCGAAGCCGGGAGTGGGTCATTTCACCCAATGAACAGCGGTCTACGCGGGGTCTTGCCACTCAACCAATTCGCGAAGCGCGTCCATGATTCCCGCGGCTCCGTTGTGCGAACGGATTCTCTTGCGCCGTTTCCCTTGGATCTGACTCTAGGTGTTTTAGTCGACGGAACGCGGAGGTTGTTTGGACTTATGCTTGCGATGCGAACTATCGGAATGACTCTTTGAAAAGAGGAACAAGAAACATGCTTTGGACAATCTTTGTAATTCTGCTGGTTCTGTGGCTTTTAGGACTGGTCACATCGTATACGTTCGGTGGGTTCGTTCACATCTTGCTGGTGCTTGCCGTGGTCGTGCTGGTCATCCAGCTGGTTCAGGGGCGCAGGGTCGTTTAGCGAGCGCTGGCCTATCATCGCTGGGGCCACCCGACTGGCCTACGAGCAGCCTATTTGCCCCGGCGACGGTTATATCTGGACGCCAGGATATTGGGCTTGGGATGGTGAGTATTACTGGGTGCCGGGCTCATGGGTGATGGCTCCCCAACCCGGGTACCTTTGGACTCCGGGCTATTGGGGTTGGGGCGGCGCCGGATTTATTTTCAATGAAGGCTAGGGGGCCCGTCGGTAGGCTTCTACGGCGGTATCGACTATGGATTCGGATACTTCGGTCATGGTTATGAAGGCGGACAATGGCAGAATGGGCATTTTTTCTACAACTCGGCGGTGAATCGCCTGGACACCAACGCCATCCGCAACGTTTACAACGAAAGGGTGAACGAGAACGTTAATCGCGTCGGCTACAACGGCGGTAACGGCGGGATCAACGCGCGCGCCACCTCTGAAGAAGAGGCTGCCGCGCGTGGCAAACATATTGGGTCTGTATCCGCTCAGACGCAACATGCATGGGCTGCCCACAATAACCCCCAGCAAAGGTTTTCTGCGAACCACGGCGCTCCACCAACGACTGCGTCTTCTCGCCCCAACATCGCGGTCCATCCGAAGGAGCTGCCGCCCGTCCAACGCTCCGCTCCTAACACGGGGAACGCGAAGCTGGACCAGAAATACCAGAAGCAGCAGGACAAGATAGTCGCGAAGCAGAACCAGGACCGGCAGAAACTCCAGCAGAAGCAGGACCAGGAGCATCAGCAGCTGACGAGACAGAAGGCTGCTCCAGAGAGAATGCAGCAAGTGGAGCAGCAACACCAGCAACAGACGCAGCAAATGCATCAAATACACACGCAGCAGATGCAGCAAGTGCAGCAGAGACAGTCAGCGGGCGGTGGAGGATCTCGTGGTGGGCGGCGGTAATCGAGGTTCGTTATGCCGAGGCTGGTGCTACTGCTGCTAAAGAGAATCGGCTTAGAGTGGATTTCACAATTACGCTGTTCGGGCGCCGCTGGCGATACCTTCAGTGGCGCCTACAACCCGCGGACGATAAAACGGCATCCTGCGAAGTGGCATCGGGTAAAGGCACGCTGAGCAAAGCGTCGCCCGCGATAGTTGTCTCTCGGGACACAAACTCCTGGCCGTCAACACCGATGATGCCCGCCACATGAAGCGCATCGGGAGAAAACTGGGAGCGATCTATCTCTTGGGTTGGACAAACCGCCGGCAAGACCAACATGAGGAGTCTCGGGAAGAAGTACTGGTTCGCATGATGACGGTTGCCTCCGGCGGTTACTGCAGTTTTTGACTATTGTCAGGCATAACGGTTATGCCAGCTTCCGGCAGCTTGTATTCCGAGTAAGTCAGGACCTGATCGATCACTAGACTTTTCACGAAGAGGATTCTAGCGGCCGCTCGTACCTCGACGTGTTCCGGCACCCAGATCCCATCGTCGATCCGCGTCTGCTCCATCGTAATGTGCGAGCCGCGCAGGACGCGCGCCAGGAATAATCCCAAGGAAAAGGGCTGGATCACCTGCCCGTCGACCTTGATCCACCCGAGGTCCTGCTTGTCGACCCA
>JBEKBK010000294.1:0-10270 GCA_050015435.1 Bryobacteraceae bacterium | reverse complement strand
GCCGGAGCTTTCGCGCGACGCTTATTTCGCCCTTGCCGAGCAAGCCCGGCACTGGGGCCTGCGATTAGTCGGGCAGGTGCCTCCCGGCGTCACTGCGAGGGAGGCGATTGAAGCTCGTCAACGAAATTTCGAACATTTGTTCGGGATATCGAAGGCCGTCGCGACGGACCAGGAGGCTGTCGACTTCTTCGAGCGATGCGCCTTGCGGGAGGTGACTCTGTCGCCGAACCTCGTATTTTGGCGGCGAGCGGCGCACCTCGATGACTCGAAGTTGAGGAACGATACAAGACTGCGCTACGTGCCGGAGGCGATCCGGAGAAGCTGGCCGGAGATGATTTCCGAAAGCGCGGACGCGAGCCCCGAACAAGTCGAGACGATGTATCACCTGGTGTCATTGATGACCCGCACGAATGTGGACGTGCTCGCAGGCACCGATACCGGCGAACCGTATACGATTCCGGGCGCAACGCTGCATGACGAGCTGGAGGAACTGGTCGCGGCGGGTATGGAACCGCACCAGGCTTTGCGAGCCGCGACGCTCGCCCCCGCGCGATTCCTGGGATGGGATGAGGCCATGGGCACCATCGAAAAGGGCAAGGTCGCGGACCTGGTGTTGCTGAACGCGAATCCGCTTCAAGACATCCGGAACACACGCCGGATCGAAGCTGTGGTTTCCCGCGGCAAATACTATTCCCGCAAAAATCTCGATGCGATCTTGGCCGCTGTTAAGTGACGTGGCCAAGTGAGTGCGCGATTATAGAATGATGGCCGCGTCGAAGCTTTGGCTGGTCTGCTGGCTCTGCGTGTATGTTCAAGCGCAAGACGCCGTCTTTCGAACCACCAGCAATCTGCAATCAGTTGCAGTCCAGGTGACGGACGCGCAAGGGAACTACATTCCCGGCCTCTCGGCCAAGGACTTTACGTTGCTCGAGGACGGCAAGCCGCAGAAAATCGCCTTCTTCGGCGCGGAAAAGCTGCCGGTCAGCCTCGCGATACTCATCGATTCCAGCAGCAGCATGCAAAACGGCGACAAGCTCACGCGGGCGCGAGCTCTGCTCGGTCCGCTCATCCGCGGCAACCTGCCCGAGGATGAGATTTTCGTGATGCCGTTCACGGATCGTCTCGGGCCGTTCCGGCAGCTCACAGCGGAACAGCGATCGCAACCAGTGCCTCCCGCAATCGGTTCTGCCGGCGGCGGAACGGCGTTGTACGATGCGCTGGCCTCGTCGCTGTGTCACATGCGAACCGCCCAGAATCTGCGCCAGGCCGTAATCGTGATCACGGACGGAGCGGATCAGCATAGCCGTTTGAGGCTCGAACAATTGATCGGGCTGGCGCAGTCTTCGAACGCGCAGATTTTTATGATCGGCTTCTACGAGAAGTCGGAATACGAGATTTATCGTGAAGGCCAGAAGACCGTGACGCTGGTGGGTGGAACCCAAATCGACAATCCAGTGGTGGTGTTTGACCGGCTGGCCCGCGAGTCCGGCGCGGAATCGTTTTTTCCCAATTCCGAGCGGGACCTGCAAAAGGCGCTCGAGCGCATTTCCGCGATTCTCCGCGCCCAATACACACTCGCGTACTATCCGCAGGATGTCGGCAAATTTCGCAAAATTCAGGTCAAGGTAAGTGGCCGTGGAACCAAAGTCATGACGCGTCGAGGCGTAGGTTCCGAGGCGGGCGATGAACCGGTTCACTTCGCGAGCACGTCCTGTGAGGTTTCGCCGAGCGAGCATCTGTATCCCTGGGAGCGCCACGTGACGCTGAGTGAGGCGAAAACGCGGATCTACAAAGAAGATTTCTCCGATCTCCACAGTGGATGGCCGAACCACATTGAGCGGCCTCCGGACCAACCCGTAACCATGCGTCGCGGACAGACCATAGCGGCACCGGTGTTGCTCCCCACTTCACACTACGTAAAAGGCGGGTACGAACTTTCACGCGCGCGTTCCTCGAATCTTCAATTCACGGGGCCGATTTCAGACGGGGTCGTCGCCGCTTACGGTCCTTCGTGGAACGACTTCCGCGCGACTGTCAGTCTGGAGGCGGATTGGGGGCGTACTGAAACCATCGTGCCCGAAGTCTACTCCGCTTCTGGCGGGATGGTTTTTCATCTCAACGGCCTGGGTTACTATGCGGTGGTGATCAGCGGCTCGAGCCATACCAATCTCACGCGGGACATCGCATTCAAAGTGTTTAAGCGGTTCTTCTTCGCGAATATGCCGACAGACGTTATTCCCTGGACTAGGATCACTTTCCCGGAAAGCCCCGACCAACCTCCGGCTAAGTCGAGAAGGCTCACCGTCGTAAATCGTCAAGGCCGAATCACTGTGATGGTGGACGATTTGGAAGTCGGCAGTGGTCAGGACAGTTCCTTTCCAGACGGCTTGGTGGGACTCGGTTTTTTCGGTTATGGCCGGGCGATCTTTCATGATTTGTTGGTCGAGGATCTCCGGCCGGGTCTCCGATGATTCAGTCCGGCGTGGCGGTGGTTGAGTCGGAACGATTGTCGCTTCGCCGCTTAAACGCGGGCGACGCGGAGTTCATCGTAGTGCTGCTGAATGACTCCTCCTTCCTTCGAAACATCGGTGATCGAGGCGTGCGAACTGTGGCCGATGCATGCCGCTATATTGCCAACGGGCCGGTCGCCAGCTATGAGAAGTTCGGGTTCGGGTTGTTTCTGGTCCAGCTTAAGGAATCGGGCGCTCCCATCGGGATTTGCGGATTGCTCAAACGCGAATCATTGGACGATGTCGACGTCGGGTTTGCGTTTCTTCCCGCTTTCCGGCAAAAAGGATATGCGTTTGAGTCCGCCGCCGCAGTCATGAAGTACGGTCGTGATGTGCTCGGGTTAAACCGTATCGTTGCCATCACGGCTCCGCATAATGAAGGGTCCATCCGCGTGCTCGAAAAACTCGGATTGCGTTTCGAGCGTATGGTCAATCTGCCGGGTCACGGCGGAGAGAGTAAGTTGTTTGGGTGATATGTTACATTTCGAGGTCTCTATGCCTTTATGCCAAGTTGCGTTCGCTCTATTTGCCCTTCTGACGCCCTCCCTCTGGGGCGCAGACCCCGACGGAGCAGCTCTGTTCAAAGCCCGCTGCGCGTCCTGTCACGAGGACAATCGGCCGCGGACTCCTACTCGCGACGAG
Organism: Bryobacteraceae bacterium; assembly: GCA_050015435.1. Lineage (GTDB taxonomy): Bacteria > Acidobacteriota > Terriglobia > Bryobacterales > Bryobacteraceae > Palsa-187. Next base: position 7,118 of record JBEKBK010000294.1, on the reverse strand, counting down.
TTGGCCACCCGCCCGCCCGAATCGATCGTAACGGCAATGTTCGGCGGCGTCATGGTGGTTCAGGCGAGCGGTTTGAGCCAGGATGAAGGACGGGCCATCGCCCTCTACATCACCGGGAAAAACGTCTCCGAGTCTGCCGGACCGATGGCTGGGCAATGCATCAATCCCGCGAAGAGCTTCGCGGTAGCGCCGGCGGATTGGAACGGATGGGGATTTGACGCCGGCAACTCGCGCTATCAGCCGAACCCGGGATTGACTGCCGCGGATATTCCCAAGCTGAAGGTCAAATGGGCGTTCGGATTTTTGAACGGAACTTCCGCTTACTCGCAGCCCACCGTCGCGGGCGGACGCGTATTCGTCGGCAGCGATAATGGCGACGTTTATTCTCTGGATGCGTCCACGGGTTGCATTTATTGGACCTACAAAGCCGGGGCGGGGGTCCGAAACGCGATCCGCATTTCCCGATCGAAAACCGGCAACCGCTACCTCGCTTATTTCGGCGATATTCAGGGCTTCACGCACGCTGTCGACGCAGAGACTGGAGCGCCGGTTTGGAAGACCAGAGTTGAAGATCATCCGTCCGCGCGCCTGACCGGGGCTCCGGCGTTCTACAACGGGACGTTGTATGTACCGGTCTCTTCGTTTGAAGAGCTATCCGCGGCGCAGCCAGCGTACGAATGCTGCAAGTTCCGCGGCAGCGTGGTAGCGCTCGACTCGGAAACCGGTAAGCAGATCTGGAAGAGCTTCAGTGTTCTCGATCCTCCCAAGGCTTTTAAAAAGAGCAAGACCGGGACGCAACTTTTTGGACCCGCGGGCGCGGCCATCTGGTCCGCCCCGACCATCGACACCCAGCGCAAGCTGGTCTATGTTGCTACCGGCGATTCCTACACGGATGTCGACATCAACACCAGCGATGCGATCATCGCCTACGATCTGGAAACCGGACGGATCGCCTGGGTCAGCCAGGTGCAAGCCAAGGACAACTATGTCGTCGGCTGCCCGTCTTCACCGAATTGTCCCGATCCCCGGGGTCCCGATTTCGATTTCGGATCATCGCCGATCCTCCGGTCGATTGGAGGAGGAAAACAGATTCTGGTGGCTGCGCAAAAATCCGGCGTGGTGTACGGCCTCGATCCGGACCAGAAGGGGAAGATCGTCTGGCAAACGCGCGTTGGCGCTGGAAGCGCGCTGGGCGGCGTGGAATGGGGCCACGCAGCGGACGATCAAAATACCTACGCTGCAGTCGCGGACCTGAATGTGCGCAACGGCGCGCAGCCCGGAATTTACGCACTACGCCTGGCCACCGGGGAAAAAGTCTGGAGCACGCCCGCACCCACCGTCACGTGCGCTTCGGCGCGCGGATGTAATCCGGCGCAGTCCGCGGCTGTGTCGGTGATTCCGGGCGCGGTGTTCTCAGGTTCACTCAATGGTCATTTCCGTGCCTATTCGACCGCGACCGGCGAAATCCTGTGGGATTTCGACACCGCGCGCCCTTTTGAAACGGTGAATAAAGTCCCGGCTCATGGCGCGTCGATCGATGGACCTGGACCAACCATCGTCAACGGGATGGTCTACACGAATTCCGGCTATGGCGCTTTCGGGGCCGCATCCGGAAACGTCCTGATCGCTTTTTCTGTAGACGGAAAATGATCGGGAAGTTGCCACGTAACCTTTCTTTCCGGCGTCAGTAGTACAGACACCTTCACAAGTGACAGGGCCGCCGCTTTCCGGATTTTTAGGAAGCGGCGGTCCGAATAAACTCTAGGAACTTTTAGCAAAAAGCATCGTCTAAACCCGAGTGACTGAACTGCTTCAAGATCTGCGATTCGGCTTCCGGACACTTTGGAAGAGTCCGGGATTCACGATCACGGCGATCCTCATCCTGGCCATCGGGATCGGCGCGAACACCGCGATTTTCAGTTTCGTGGACGGCGCGCTGCTCAAGCCCCTACCTTATCCGGACCCGGACCGCATTCTCCGGGTGTTCGAGAAACCGCCCCGGGGCGAACGCAACGGCATCTCGACCCTCACCTACCTCGATTGGGAGAAGCAGAACACGGTCTTCGAGTACCTGGCCGCGCAACGTGGCGATTCCCCATCGCTCACCGGCATCAACGAGCCGGTACAGTTGCGCGGTTCGCAGGTGTCTCCACACTACTTTGACATCTTCGGCATCAAGCCCTCGATTGGTAGAAGCTTTACGACGGACGAAGATCAGCCCGGAAAGGAACATGTCGTCATCCTCAGCCATGCACTGTGGGAATCGCAGTTCGGCGCCGACCTCAGCCTGATCGGCCGCTCGATCCTGCTTGATGGACAGCCGAATATCGTGATTGGCGTGCTCCCTAAAGGAGGCGTGTTCGACCGGGCCTTTGCGCAGATTTGGCGCCCGCTGGCCTTCCAGCCCGACAACATGACCCGGAACTTCCATTGGTTTGGAGCGGTTGCCAAATTGAAGCCCGGAGTGACTCTGGCGCAAGCGCGTGCGCAAATGGACGCCGTGGGAGCGCGAATCGCGCAGGACAATCCGATCTCGAACAAGGGTTGGGGAGTTCGGCTGGATCTCTTCGCGGACAGTTTGGTAGTGAACGCAGTTGAAGCAGTCTCTCTACGTCCTGCTGGCTGCCGTAGCGATGATGCTCTTGATCGGTTGCGCAAATCTCGCGAACCTGGCACTGGCGAGAAGCACAGTACGCGAGCGTGAGGTCGCCATTCGATCCTCGCTCGGCGCGGGAAGATGGCGGCTGGTGCGCCAGTTCCTGACCGAAAATGTCTTGTTGTCGGTTTGCGGCGGCTTGCTGGGACTGGGCGTAGGTTGGGCAACCATGGTTGGTCTGAAATTGGCAATCCCGCCGAATACCCTGCCGCGTGAGGCAGACATCGCCATCAACGGCCGCGTTCTGCTTTTCGCCTTGGCTTTATCGGTCCTGACCGGGATATTGTTCGGGCTGGCTCCAGCGATTCAGGCCACGCGGCCGAATCTTGCCGCTTCCATGAAGGAAGGCGGTCGCGGCTCCAGCACCGGCGGTGCGCGCCAGAGGCTTCGTGGCGCTCTCGTGGTCGCGGACATGACCCTTGCATTTATCCTGCTCACCGGCGCCGGCCTGCTGATTCGAAGCTTCTTCCAGATGCAGCAGGTAGATCCCGGATTTGAATCCAGCAACGTGCTGACGGCGCAGCTACCGATTCCCGATAAACACTACCCGGACCCCATGCAGCTCAACGCCTATCTCCGACAAGTCGTAGATCGGGTTCAGGCGCTTCCCGGCGTTCAGGATGTCGCCCTCACTTCGGCCTTGCCTATGCGGGGATGGGGATACGGGATGCCCTTTCAAATCGCCAACCATCCGATGGTGGACATCTCCAACCGGCCCGGCGGTTTTTTCAAGATGGTGAGCCCCTCGTACTTTCGCGCGCTCGGAATCAAGCTGCGAGAGGGGCGTTATCTCAGCGAACATGACGTGCAGGGCGCCCCGCCCGTAACGGTCATCAACCAGACGATGGTTAGAAAATATTTTCCAAACGAAGATCCCCTCGGGAAACGGATCTTGGTCGAGCAGATCATCCCAGGCAAGACTCAGCTTGGACCGGACGTCCCCTGGGAGGTGGTCGGGGTGGTTGCCGACGAGACGGTCGGCTCCGTCGAGGACCGGAATGACAGTCCAGGTTTCTACGTGACCAATGAACAGAGTCCTGTGTACTTCCAGGGTCTAGTGTTGCGCACAGCCATGAATCCCGCGCTGCTGACGCTCCCCGTCGGCAACGCGATACATGAGCTCAATAAGGAACAAGTGGTCGCGGAAGTGAAGACCCTCGATCAGATCAAATCCGAATCCATGGCCTCCAACCGCTTGCGGACTTGGCTCCTGGTCGTGTTTGCCGCCATTGCCATGCTGCTCTCGGCGATCGGAATCTATGGCGTCATCTCGTACTCGGTGGTGCAGCGCCAACAGGAAATGGGCATTCGAGCCGCTTTGGGCGCGAGCACCGGGGACTTGGTGGGATTGATCCTGCGGCATGGAATGCTTCTGGCGGGCGTCGGGCTGGTGCTGGGATTCGGTGGGGCGCTCGGGCTCACCCGCCTTCTGGCGAGCCTTTTGTTCGGCGTGCAAGCCCGTGATCCGATGACGATCGTCGCCGTTGCCGGTCTTCTCGCCGGTGTGGCGCTCATCGCGTGCTACATTCCAGCGCATCGGGCTGCACGAGTGGACCCATTGATCGCGCTCCGCTGCGATTAGGTCACGAAACCGCTCGCTGACGCGCGCGGCTCAGTTTGGGTTGCCGAGCCGCGACGGTAAGGGAACAGTCTACCCCACACTCGGACGAACCATCTCGAATCGATCGCGGGTGCGTGTATAAACGTTGCCGCCCATGCGACCAACAGCGCGCAATCCATCCGGATCGATTCGGAAATCATGGAAGATGGCATCCTCTACGTGAAAGCGCAACACCTCACCCAGAACCAGGCTGGCCCCTCTGGGGAGATTGCTCACCTCCACAATCTGCCGAAGTTTGCACTCCATGCTCACCGGTGACTCGCGCACTCGCGGCGGACGAACCAGGTCGCTCGGCTCCGCGGTCAGGCCGGAGACTTCAAACTCGTCCACGTCCGCTGGATATTCGCCCGCGCAGAGGTTCATTTGTTCCGCAATTTCCTCGCTGACAATGTTGACCACGAACTCGCCCGTCTCCCGGACGTTCGCCAGCGTGTCTTTGCCCGGCGTCCGTGCCGAGACAGAGAAGCAGATGACCGGCGGCTCGGCACAAACGCCGTTGAAAAAGCTGAACGGCGCCAGGTTTCTGATCCCGCCGGCCGATAGAGTGGACACGAACGCAATGGGCCGCGGAACAATGGATCCGACCATCAGCTTGTAGATCGAAAGGGACGGCGTAGAGGCCGGATCAATTATCATTTCTGGCTCCAATCATTTGTGTCAGATCCATCGTATTCTAATTTTTCGCGGCGGCCGGGCCGATGGTATAGAGGGGGGTTGATATGGAAGAACGCAGAGCCGAACGACGCTACGGCTTACAACGCACCGTCTTGGTGTACACCTATCGCGATTCCCGTGAATCCACCTTCGGGCGCATTGTGGACATTTCGGCTAACGGCCTCGGGCTGATTGTCGGTGCCCCGTTAGCAGAGGGCGAGGTTGTTCGAGTTGATGTCGACAAGTCTGTACTGCTCGGTACCGTTCTGCGCTGCACGCCCAAAGACAACCATTACGCGGTGGGAATGAAGCTGCTTTACTCGATGACAATGGCCGAATTGAAACGCATCCTTAACCATGATTTCCAATCCACCGACGAGGCCAGCCAGTTGATGAAGCTCATGGCGAAAAGCTTCTCAGCAAGCGGCGGACTCAAGGCGGTTCAAAGACTCCTTGGCTTGTAGGAAGACCGTTTAGCCGTGTATGAACGTTTAGCCGTGTATGAACGTTTATACACGCTTGCGCCGGAAGGAGCCCAGCCCCACCAGTCCAGTTCCCAACAACAGCCACGTCGCGGGCTCGGGAATGCCGTATAGGGGTATTTCCTGGTCTACGCTTGCGCCCCAATCGAGCTGAATGTTTGAGCCTCCCGCGATCAGCTCTCCATTGATGAGAGCCGGCGAGAACGCAATATTGCTGTTGGGAGCCAGCAGGATTCCGTTAATAACGGACTCGTTGTTCAGGCCGCCACTGCTGGAAATGGCGTTTCCAGAACCCGTAACGTTAATCACGACATCGTCGGGTGTGAGACCGCCGGTGAGGAGAATCTTGCCGGAGTTGAGGACGAAACTTTGGCTGACGTTAATGATGAATTGGTCTGTTGCTGAGCCGTTCAACGTGAGCGACTGGCCGTTTCCCAGGTTGATCGAGGTAAGGTCGATGACATTTGTTGCACCGACACCGGAGGACTTGATGGTGGTCGTGCCGTTGATCTTACCGCCGGACACGGTCTGAGTGGGCGTCATCGAGCTGAAAAGACCGCTCGCGTGCACGGCTTGTTCCCAATCCGCCGCCAACACTGAGCCTTGGTCGGTAATGACTGTTCCGGTGACCTGCGCCACGTCGTTGACCGTATTGAGCCCAAACGCCAAATCCAAGTTCCCGTTGATCGCCTCGTGTCCACCGGAGGCGTTCAACTGGAGCGTACTGCTACCGTCGTATCCGACGTTGCCGGTCGTAGTACCGGGTCCGTTCAACGCGAAGTTGGTAGTGTCGGGGCCGAGGAGAACCGCCCAGTTGTCAGCGCTGGCTGCTCCCAAATCCGAAAAGATGATGCCTGCGGAGCAGTGGCCAGCGACAAAGGTAACGCAGAGTAGGAACGCACACGCGTTGAGTGTGTGCCTTCTCACCTGATTCGAGTGATCGGCGTTGGACGCGTTCATCGGAGTGAACACGATGATGAACGGCGAGTCGCGGGTGAGGAATAGACCGATGGTAGCAGTCAGTACTACTACTGCCGCCCTCTCTTTGCTAGTACCTTACGATAAGAGTTTTATAAAAGTCGCCGATCAGTGTACGTCGACCTTTGAAACAGCGCCGTCGCTCAGTTGCACCACGCCGAAGGTCCGGTCGTTGGCGACGTACCGATAGGTTTCCACCAGATGACCATCGTCGAACATAGTGATCCTGGCGGTGGGCTCACCTAGGTTCAGCACGTCGGCCCGCTGGGTGCCCGGCCCTACCTGCTTGAGGACGTCGCGCGTCACTTCGGGCGGAGGAGCTGGGGTGTACCGTAGGATTACTGGCATTACTGGCAGCATGGGCATCGGACGGGGAACCGCCCGGTGCACTGCCGCACGATTGGCCAGTGGAGGCGGAGGCGGAACGGATTCCGCCGCTGTGCCCTTGGGGACACCGGGCCCGACCTCAAGCAAAGGCTTGCTGTCCTTTCCCGTTTCCGCAGCCTTGGCGGTCTGTTTATCAACCTTGCCGAAGATCGCCGTTATTCCGTCACTGACTTTCTTTCCGGCAACCCCGCCCACCGATCCGCCCGCGGCTCCCGCCGCATTTTCCATGATCGACTGGCCAAACGCAGTTCCGCACAAGAAGATTACGAGCGTGATATGACGCATATCTGTCTCTCTGACGGCATATTAACAGTTGGGCTCGCCCTGTGATACAGAACGA
>JBEKBK010000293.1:0-10335 GCA_050015435.1 Bryobacteraceae bacterium | reverse complement strand
CGCAGCGATCGGAGTGGTTGCCGCTTACGCCGCGACCCGCTTGCTTCAGTCGCTCCTCTTTGGTGTTGGAAGGAGCGATGTGGCGACGTACGCGAGCGCTGTCGTGATGTTGATCATCGTGACCATTGCAGCGAGCTTTGCGCCTGCTCTGCGCGCCGCCAGGACTGATCCGTCCATCACGTTACGAGCGGAGTAATTACTCCCCCTATGCCCAATCTCGCAGACGAATCTCAGGAATCACGAGCTGCCGGCTGAAATGTTCCTGGGGCTCGTAGAGTCTGGCTTTGACTTGCGATTCCGGGAGCATGGGTTCCTTCACCGGAACCAGATCGGTGCCGGATGCATCCCCGAAAGCGAGTCGCTCAGTGAAGCGGCTAAGCGCGCCAGGAATGTAACTGCGCCGATAAGGAGCGTAATCGGTCTGCAAAACGTGGCCGGCAGATTTCGGATTCCGCTGGGTGTGTGCTCGAGGACAATCGAAGCACAGGTGGGTGCAGGGCCGGGTTGGATGCAACCGAACAAGATCTCGCCGCCCGCCAGCGCCATTCGCGCCGATAAGTGCGAACGTGCTTCCTTCCGAAACCGCGAAATTCAATCCCCTCAGCGCTTCGTGGCGTCCGAATTTCTTCCACAAGTTTTCTGCACGAATCATTTGCGGTTCACCTCCAGCGGCCGTTCGAGGTTTGCCCATTGGCCCTCGATCGCATCGACCAGTTCCTCCAGTTGAAGTCCCATTCGTTTTGCCTCCACAACGAGACGCTGCACTTCATCCTGCAGAAGCCGTTTCTTGTCGCCGGGTCGGGCCGGCGGAAGCGCCGCGACCACGGTTCCCACGCCCGGCCGTGTTTCGAGGAAGCGCTCCTGAATCAGATATTGAATGACTTTGTGCGCGGTATTGGGATGGATCTTTAATTCGGCCGCGAGTGCGCGCACTGAAGGGAACGCCTGTCCAGGCAGGAATTCGCCGCTGATGATCGCTCGTTTGGCGGCAAAGACGATCTGATCAAATATGGACTGGCCGGGACGCAGGCTGAGTCGGAACAGTGTCACACGAATAATGTGACAGACCGTACGCTACTTGTCAAGCATCCTTAGCTCCTCATTTCGCGGCTCGGGAGGGTAAAATTGAGTCGATAAGGGAAGCCGTGTATGAAGCCACGATTCGCCGTAGTCGTCATGCTCGCATTCGGAGCCCTCGGATTCAGTCAGAACAAACCGGGCGATCTAGCGAACCGCAACAGTTCTCTCGCGCATTATCAGCTTGGCGAAAAGTTCCTCTTGGAGCACAATTTGCAACCGGCCGCGAATGAGTTCCGCGAGGCCTTGACGGGCGACCTGCAACCCAGCTGGACGGAAGTCTGGTCACATATCAACCTTGGCAAGATTTTTGACGCCTCGAACCAGCACGACCGCGCGATCAATGAATATCGTCTTGCGGCGAGTACGGGGGACAACACGCGAGGGCCCTCGATGAAGCCCGCCAGTATCTGACCCAGCACTCGATACCACTGCCACGGATTTATCGTCTGCCGGACGGCGTTATGGCCCCCGAGCGAATTCAGATCTCCGAGGCGGAGTACTCAGCGGAGGGGCGTGCGGCTGGACTGGAAGGCACCGTTTTCATCACGGGCGTGGTCGATGAAGATGGTTCTGTGCGCGATGCGCAATTGACTCGGGGACTGGGGTTCGGCCTGGACGAGATCGCGATCCGGAAGGTCCAACAATGGCATTTCACACCAGGCACCTTTCAGGCAGGCCCCCTGGTGATCCCGGTTGATTGTTTATTGCCGTCCAAACAATCACGGTGACATTTGGTGAGAGCGCAGTTTTTTCCTCCGGAACAGACCGCCCGTCCGGTTTTCTTGAACACCAGGTATCCGGTCGGCGCCGGCGTGGGGCTAGCCGCGATTGACGAAGCGCAGATCGTGGCGGCCGTCGGATCCACGGCATGGGCTACGTTGTCGTTCGAGGTCGATGAGCAAGGAATTCCCGCCCACATCAACGTGGATCGCGCTTCGCTCGAGCTGTGGGGACCTCAAGCTATCGCGCTGATAAGCGAGTGGACATTCACACCGGGCATGAGGAACGGGATGCCGGTTTCGGTCCCTTGTAAGCTCGAATTCCTCTGGGGCCGCAGGGATCTACAGCCGCAGACTCTCGCCCGGTGGCTGAGCGTCAATTAATGACTTCAGCGGCGTAGAGTTTTCAAATACGCCAGGACCGCTTGCGCATCCTCGCGCGACATTCGAAATGGGGGCATCGGCGGATTCGGAGGCCTGCCCGTTCGTGAGATTCCGGTGGTGAGCAGTTTGATGAATTCGGCATCCGTCCCCGGCGGTGTGCCGGCGATGCGCGGCTCGCGTTGTGCCCAGTTCGGTTCCGTATACGCAGGTCTCAACTGTGCCGGACCGCCCATCAACCAATTGGCCCGATCGGGGTCGCCGTGCTCGTCCCGCTGCGTATGACAGAGTTCGCACATTGCCACACCTTCCACGATGTATTTGCCACGTTCGACGAGATTCTGACTGCCGCTTGAGCCTTTTTTCGACTGATCCACTTGAGCCTTGGCGGGAAACGAGCCAAGAGCCGCAAGCATGAGGATAGAAACGACCAAGAGTCGTGTCTGCATTGCCATGAGATTTCGCTCCTGGAGTGAGACAGCTGGAAGCAAGCGCGCGTTACCGAAAAATCGCGCCGGCGCCTAAGCCGACCCTTCGATGGGAGCTCGCCATCGAAACAGGAAGAAATGGCGGCCGCAGAGCGAGCACCGGTATGGAAGCAGAAGCCAGTTCAGCGCTCTTTCCACAGCGTTTCGCACGCCGACACCCCTGAACTCGATCGATCTGCAATTAGGACAGCGTGGGAGGACCATAGTTTTCCATGCACCGCGATTCGCGATTACGCGGGTTGGCCGCGCCAGGCAGCGCCGACGTTCTCACCGGCAGGCTTGTGTGGTGGTTTTCTCTTGCTGGCAGCCAAGGCTCGAGCCGCGGCGCGCTCGCTAGCGCAAACCTGCATCTCTTCCTCGGTGAAGATGAAGGCGCCCATCTCGCCAACTTCTTCGCAACGGTCCAGAACGGTCCGGCACAAGAGCGGCAATTCCTGGATTGCGATTCCATATCTTCGCGCCAAAGTGAGATCCGCCCTGACGGTACAGTGGGTCCGTACTTTGTCTTCTCCCAAACGCTCAAACGCGTACACACGGGCTCCGGTATCGTGAGTGAATCCGGTGAGAACGAACTGCATCTTTAAATTCATCTAACAAGCCTTTCTTCTTCCTGCAAGTGCTAACCTCGCGCAATCACGAGGGCCGGGATGAAATCCGGTGACAGGTTGGGTCGTACTCCAGAGCCAGGCGTTCCTGCCGCGCCGTTCGATGGGCCCCGTTGCAAATCTCAAACACAAACCCGCTCGGCTGTCGTCGCATGAGCGGCGTACCGGGATCGTGCAGATGACCGAGCAGAGCGTCTTGTATATTGTCGGTCTCGCCCACGTAAATCCATTCGGATGCGTTCGAAATTCCATAGACCCCCGACGCCGTGGGAGCGTACATCTGGATGGCTCCAGGTGTGAACGGACGCGGAATGAGCCGCTCAAAGGGCATCCGACATCCTTATTTTTGGGATGGCCTAAGAAATGGGAGGGATCAGATCATCGGACTTAGTTCAGACGATCTGCGAATGAGCAGAAGCGCTCAGACAAATACCAGTGTGAAGCAATTCGCTCTGGGAGTCAAGCCAACTGCGTACCCCCGAACCCTGCTACTCTGGAAGCTAGACCAGTTTCATGGATAGCGTAGTCCTCTCAAGATATCTCCGCTGTTAGAGGATCCTGTTGCTGGCCGCATGAAACTGGCCTACGCCAACTCAGGAAATGGTCTAACCCTTACAATAAGGAAAGAAGGAGAGGTTCTATTGGCCGAAGTTAATATTCAAGACGGCGAGAGCATGGAAAGCGCGCTTCGCCGTTTCAAGCGCAAGGTTCTGAACGAAGAAATAATCAAGGACATCAAACGGCACGCGTATTACTTGAAGCCTGGCGAGAAGAAGCGTGTCAAGGCTGCGCTGGCACGCAAGCGCAATCGCAAAAAGCGCTCACGCGACACCGCGATGGAGCCCAGTCGATAACGTAGCGGCACAAATGTAACCGGCTCCGCCTGCCGAAAAGGCGCTATACTAGGAGTGTACCGGTAGTCATATCGCGCCCACCTGTTCGTTTTCGTACCTGTCTGGCTCGCTGATTCCCGCTTATCAATTACGAATGAAAACTTTTTCCGAGCTACCCCTTTCCACCGTCTTGCAGAGCAATTTGGCCCACCATGGATTCGTCGAGCCAACGCCTGTGCAGGCCCTAGCCATCCCTCCTCAACTCGCTGGGCACGATCTCGTGATCACGGCGCAAACCGGCACGGGCAAGACTCTGGCCTTTCTCCTTCCGCTTCTCGAGCGTCTCGCTAAGCCGGGCCAGTTGCCTGGCGTGAGCGCGCTGATCCTCAGTCCCACCCGGGAACTGGCGATACAGATCAGCGAATCCTTTTCCAAGCTCGCCGGAAGAACCGGCATCCGCGCCGCGGTTGTGGTCGGCGGCTTGAATGAACAAACTCAACTACAGACCATTCGCAAGGGAGCACAAGTCATCATCGCCACACCAGGGCGTCTGGCGGACTTCCTCGATCGCAAACTCGTCAAGCTGGGCGCGGTTCAAACTCTGGTTCTCGATGAAGCGGACCGGATGCTCGACATGGGTTTCCTTCCGACCATCCAAAGAATCCTGGCAGCTTTGCCCGCTGAGCGCCAGACAATATTTTGCTCCGCCACCATCGAATCGTCGGTCGCGCATCTGATTCGTCAATATCTCAAAGACCCGATACGCGTGGCGATCGGCTCCACGACCAAGCCGCCCGAGCAGGTCGACTTGCATCTCTATGAGGTGGAGCACGACCGTAAGCTTGGTCTGCTCGAAAAGATGCTTCAGGATGAGCGGGGCTCTTTCTTGGTGTTCGCCCGCACGAAGCACGGGGCGGACCGTCTGGCAAAAAAGCTGGTACGTGGCGGATCCAAAGCCACCAGCATTCATGGTGACCGCACCCAGTCCCAGCGCAACCTCGCGTTACGCGGATTCCAGGAAGGCAGCTATCGTGTCCTGGTGGCGACCGACGTCGCCGCGCGCGGAGTTCACGTCGAAGGCATTGCGCACGTGGTCAACTATGATCTGCCGCAACTGCCCGAGGATTTTATTCATCGCGTGGGCCGAACCGGCCGCGCGGGGCTGCGCGGTACGGCATCCACCTTCTGCACGCGGAGCGAGCGTGGCGAAATCCGCAAGATCGAGCAGCTATTGGAGCTGCAACTGACACGCCGCCCGGTGCCGTCGGGACTGGTTCAAGAGGTCAAGCACGCAAGCGCCAGCGCCTCGATCCAGGCGCGGGAGCATGGCCCAGCCAGAGGGTTCGCCAGACATTTTGACGGCAAACCTAAAGCTTCGCACCGAAAACGCCGTTGAAGAAGACAACGCGTGCGCGGCGCGCGTGGGACAATAAAGCATGACCAAAGGGACGTTTGAAACGCAGGATTTGCGGGTCCGGATCGAAGACAAGATGGCCCGCATCGATCAACGGAGACTCGATGGCGAGCCGTGGAGGGAGATTGACCGTAGCGAGTTGCCGGTATCGGAACAGTGGTTGGTGAGTCCGCTGCGAGCCTCTCCGCTTAAGGTTGCGCTCCTGGCTTTCGAGCGTGAAAACCCAGGCGATACGACACTACGCGTCGCCCTGCGGGGATAACGTTTCGACGCGCAAATGTAACGTGCGGCGGCAAATGGATGCACGCGGATATTATTCCATTGCACCGGGCACGCTTTCATGCTACGCTCGGGAAGCTTTTGAATTCCAGTAACATCGCTTGAAACCTTCCAACTCCAGGGCGAGATCGTTGCCCGCCTCAATCGATACTCCAGGATTTTCATCGCTAGAACAGAACAACAGAGGAACAATCATGAAAGAAACAGGAACTGTGAAGTGGTTTAACGCCGCAAAGGGTTTTGGATTTCTCGCACGCGAGAACGGCGAAGACGTGTTTGTGCATTTTTCAGCGATCGAAGCGTCCGGCTACCGCTCGCTTGAAGAGGGTAGCAAAGTCACTTTTGTCGTGAAAAACGGCCCCAAGGGTCTCCAGGCCGAACAAGTCAGCCCGGTCTAAAGCACGCTGCCGGCTTCGTGCAGGAAGCCAATCAGGAGCGCAAAAGGGTGCGGCGCGCACCTTCAAGACCGACCAGGAACCGATCGCGCCGCACTCCGTTTTGCGCGAGTTTTTCCAGAGCGCAGGAGGCAAAATGTCCAAGCAATGCGGTGACACGGCCCGCTTCAACCGAATCCGTAAGCAGAACACAGCCCGGCGGCTTAAGGTCCGGGAATTACAGCAGAAGCTGGCCATAGCGGCCGCTGATCCCGCCGCGTCCTTGAAGATCAAGCCTGCCAAGGCTGATCTCGTTGAGGGCCCGCCGGTACTTTAATCACCACCTAGCCTATTGTTTTCGCCTTGTTCCTGACGATCTAGGAGAGTGATGACAGTTTGGTGTGAAGATTTCGCGACCTCCAGCTTGGAAGAGGTCCTCGCTTGGCAAGCCGAAAATCGGGCTTGGAGCAAGGAATTGCGTCTTAAAACCAACTCTCTTGTGAACAGCCGGTTGGCCAACGAGATCAGTTTGGACGACTACTTAGCCACTCGAAAGCTGGTCCACGAGGATTCCGCGGAGTGCCGCCGCCGGGCGGCGCTTCTCGATGTACAAATCATGCGTCGTACCGTTGGCTCGGCGCCTCGCGGAAGCTATTAGCCCAAAATAGCTGGCTGGGTGCGCGCCAAGGCGCAACGCGGGGCCATCTCACGCGATTTTCATCCGGGCGAACTATCTCCTTCGTTGGCAAAAATCGTAGGAACACCTTCTTTTTGAACCAGTTTCAATGAGCTTGTCGTCCACGAATTCCTCTGGCGTGTGAATTGCACCATCGGAGGACGTTAGGGAAGGGAAAAGTAGTTCCAGGAGGTGCTTATAGAACCTGGAAAGTACGTGGGGCGGCGGAACTCGAACGACTGGAATACGGCGGTAGCTGTTACGCGTCCGGAATAAAGCATAGCCCGGAGGCAGGGCTTGCGGCGCTTAAAGCGCAAAATGATGGAGCATAACCGGCCGAAAGCAAAGTCGAGCGAGCGAAGCCGCCCTTTTCCGTTTTTGCGCAGTTTGCTATCTCTAATCGCTACTTAGGAGGCCGATGCCGACGAGTGTTGCCGTGATTCCTCGTGAAGGAACTCAGCGAATCGCTCGATCGCGAGTGGGAATCGGTCGCCACTTGCCGCGAATCCCAGGCGAAAATGTGAGGGCTGGCCGAAGCAGTCGCCAGGCACCATCAGAACGCCTCGTCGGGTAAGCCGCCGGCAGAATTCTCGAGTATCGCCCCCGTCGGCCAGCCACGGAAAGGCTGTCATCCCTCCAGCGGGTCTTAGCCAGCGCACGAAGTCACCGTGCTGCGCGAACAGCTCATCCAAGAGCCCCAGATTCTTGCTAGCCACATCGCGAGCACGCGCGTAAATTTTCCGGCTTTGCTCCAGAGCAACCACCGCAAGCCGCTCCCCAAACACATTCGCAGTGATGGTGAAATAGTTGCGCGCGTTGCGATAGCGCTCCCGCCGTGACGGATCGTGATCGATCATCCAGCCGATGCGCAGTCCGCTCAGACACAGGGCCTTCGAGAGATCGCTGATCACGGTGGCGTGAGGAAGCCGCGCCGCCGATGCGCTTTCCGGCCCATGATAGATCGGGTGATACACCTGATCTGAGATGAACGGGATACCGCGTTCCGCGCAGAAATCATGAATCTGCCGCATTTCTGCATCGCTCAAAACAGCACCGGTGGGGTTGTGCGGAGAATTGACGAGCACGAGGCCCGTTTTGCGATCCACGAGCCGGCGAATCTCATCGAGATCCACGCGGAACTGGTTTTCGGCGCGAAGTGTGTAATAACGAACCGCGATCCCGAAGGACTCCGCCAAAGTTGCGTTGGCGGGAAAGCCCGGACTGGGTAACACGACATTCGCCCCCGGCTCCGCCGCCAGGAAGAAGAGAATCAGTAGCGCCTCGGAAGCTCCCGTCACTACCTGCACTTCGTCAGGTTCCACTCCCTCCACTGCCGCGATGGCGGTACGCAACGCCGGAGTGCCGGCCGCGCTCGTATACGACACGCGGGTGTCGAGCAACGCATCCAACTCGTCCCCGTCTGACAGTGCCAGCAGCTCACGGAGCGTCCAGACAGGACCGGTGCTGGACGCCAAATCGTATTCGATCGGTGGATTGGCGGTGTGCTTCTGCTCAATCCATCGATCGAGGAGAAAGGGAGGTAATTCCATAGTCGCAATTCCTTTCCATAGGATGACATTCCTTCGCCGGCTGGCGGATGTATACTGGACGCTGCTGAAAGGAAAATGTCATGAAGTATATCCGAACAACGTTGTGTTTGGGCGCAAGCCTGTCAGTGATTGTTGGCGTCGCCACCATGCACGGCCAGACCCCGAAGCCAAAGCACATTAACCGGGCGATCGAGTTGCTGGAACAAGGCCAGCCGATTTACTATACTGGCTCGCATTCGGGAACCACAGGCACGTTTGAGCAGGGCAAGAAGGACGCCCAGACCTACGCGGACTATATCAGCTACGACATGGAGCACGCGCCGTTCGACGTCGCCGGGCTGGCCGAGTATATGCGTGGGCTGGTCGCAGGCGGGCCCACCAAGAGCGGGCATCGCACGCCGGCGGTGATCGTAAACGTTCCCGTGAATGGCACCGACGAAGCCGCAGTTCGCGCCAACGCCTGGATGTTCAATCAAGTCCTCGCAACTGGCGTCCACGGCGTTCTCCTGACGCACGCGGATACGCCCGGCGCGGTGCGGGCGTTCGTTGAGTCCATTCGCCTTCCCATTCACAAACAGGGCGTGGACCACGGAGTGAATGAAGGCCGGCGCGGCGCTCACGGCACGTCAACGGCGGCGAAGATCTGGGGCGTTTCAGACGAGGAATATCTGGACAAGGCTGACGCATGGCCCCTCAATCCGAATGGCGAACTCCTTTTAGGCGTGAAATTGGAGGACAAGTACGCGCTAGCCAATGCGGAGGTAAACGTGAAGGTTCCCGGCATCGCCTTCGCCGAGTGGGGACCGGGCGACATGCAATTGTCGCTGGGCATTCGGGGGCCGGGCAATGTCGCGGTAAAAAATCCGGCGATGGTGGCTGCCCGAGCCAAGGTCCTGGCCGCCTGCAAGGCCAACAAGATTTTCTTTCTGAACACGATGAATCCCGACGACGTGATCGACATGATTAAGGAAGGCGTCATGATCGGTCCCGCAAATGAGAAGGCGGCGGAAATCGGGCGCAAATACACCAAACGGCAGATGCCCTGGTAATCGTATACTAGGACCCAAGCGCAATTGCGCTGCGGGAGAACACATGCGTTACTTGGGAGGCCTCACCCTGGCGGTTCTCGGATTCCTGACTGTCCAGCCTTCTTTTGCAGACGACACGGAGCGGTTGCTCAGCATTGACCACTACGTGCAGGTCAAGTCCATTGTTCCGGTGATCAATGGGCAAACCACGCAGATTTATGTAAGAGAAGTGGTCCAGGGAGGCACGGTAGCGCGAAGCGCGGCCGGTCCGAATGGTGTGGTGCTGTTCATCCACGGTGCAGGGACGCCGGCCGAGGTTTCCTTCGATGTTGCGATCCGCGACTATAGCTGGATGGGTTATCTCGCTCGCGCCGGGTTCGATGTGTTCGCCATGGATATGACCGGTTACGGACGGTCTACGCGGCCTGCCCCAATGAACGATCCGTGCAATCTCTCAGCGAAGCAGCAGGCTGGCTTTGTTCCCGTGTTGATACCCGCGCCGTGCTCGCCCAGCTACCCGCACCAGCTCACCACGCTCGCCTCGGATTGGCACGATATTGATGCGGTGGTGGACCATGTTCGGGCGCTGCGTCACGTGGACAAGCTGAACCTGATCGGCTGGTCACAAGGCGGGCCGCGATCCGGCGGCTATACCTCGCAACATCCGGAAAAAGTGCGGGCGCTGGTTCTTCTTGCCCCGGCTTATAACCGCGCGGCTTCCGCAGGCTCGCCTCCGCAGGTTCCCGCGGACGGAGCCGCGATGACCACTCAGACGCAGCAGGAATTCATCGAGAATTGGGATCGCCAAGTGGGCTGTTCCGATCAATATGAGCCCGCTGTGCGCGACGGCGTCTGGTCACAGATGCTCGAATCCGATCCGGTGGGCGCAACCTGGGGCACCGGAGTTC
>JBEKBK010000292.1:0-10397 GCA_050015435.1 Bryobacteraceae bacterium | reverse complement strand
GAAGCTCTTAGCCAACTGTTGCGGGTTGTCGAAGCGATGCTCCATGTGATCGGGATGACTCATTCCCTGACCACTGGATTGACCGAAGAGCGCGGATCCCATCAGCGGAATCGCAGGGAGTAGATATCGACTCACTCGCATAATAAGCTCCGGCTACCCTGCGGGACCGGTGGTGACGATTCCACCGGTCCGCAGAGTGATTGCGCTATACAGCCCAGGGAGGCATGTAATAAGCAGCCTAAAGTATCGCACGGGCACTTGGTCTTGGGAATGCGTCAAATTGTCGCACGCCGGACTCCAGCCACGTGGCGTACGATGGCAAATAGATGATTTCGCCGGTATCGGATGCGCGTCTCCTCGACGCCGTCCAGGAACCCGATGCTTCACCAGGGAACCTTGCGCCTAACATCGCGCTTCCCTGGGTCCTTCGGCTTCGCTATGGGATGGTGGTCGCCGAAGCGGCGATTGTTCTAGGGATTCGGTACGGATTCCGCGTCGATTTCCCGATTCTCTGGACGCTTGCGCCGCTTGCGCCGATGCTGGCCAGCAATGTCGTGCTCCAACGTGCGCGTGAGATGTCTAGTAGGTATCCGCAGGAGACTCTGGGAGCGGCCTTTGCCCTGGACACCCTGTGCCTCACGGCGATGCTGGGTCTCACGGGAGGGCCGAACAACCCGTTCAGCCTGCTTTACCTGGTGCAAATCACTCTCTCGGCGGTCGTGCTGCACAAGAACTGGACATGGGCGCTCGGTGTGCTCTCCACCGTCTGTTTCGGGCTGCTCTTTTTTTTCCACATTCCGCTCGCTGATCTCGAAACGCACCACATTGAACAAGGCTTATCGCCCCACCTGATCGGGATGTGGATCGCGTTCGTGATTGCCGCGGGACTGATTACCTTCTTCACCGGTAAGGTTTCCGACGCTTTACGGCGTCGCGAGCGGGAAGTCCTGGATCTTCAAGAGCAGGTTGCGAAACACGAAAGACTCGCGTCTCTGGTGACCCTTGCGGCTGGAGCGGCGCATGAGCTCGGCACCCCGCTCGCAACCATCGCAGTGGTGGCGAAGGAGCTGGAGCGATACGCGATGAATCTCAGCGCGGGCGACGCGGTGCTCGACGACGCGAAGCTCATTCGATCCGAAGTAGAGCGCTGCCGGCTAATTCTTGCTCGGATGAGCGCGCAGGGCGCGGAACCGATGGGGGAAACCGCCCGTGAAGTGAGAATCGCCCGCTTATTGAGCGACATCCATGGTCAGGTTCCTGAATTGGAGCGTGGATGTATTACGGTCGAAGTGCCCGATGAAGCGATGACGGCCATACTGCCGGTCCAGGCTACCGTTCAGGCGGTTGCCGCGCTGGTTCAGAATGCGTTGGATGCCAACCTCGAGCAGCGTCCCGTGGTCATTCGGGCCGCGCGGAGCGGTTCTCAGCTCAGTATCTCGGTGGTGGATCACGGATCTGGCATGCCCGACGGCGTTCTTCGCCGAATCGCGGAGCCTTTTTTCACCACCAAGGAGCCCGGAAGAGGCATGGGGCTGGGCACTTTCCTGGTCCGAACCTTCGCGGAGAGGCTGGGAGGGCGTTTGGCCTTCCAGTCGATTTCCGGTCAAGGCACGACCGCTACGCTTGAGCTGCCTCTCAATTCTTCACGGCAGGCACGGCATGTCGCCTTCTGAAGCAAAACCTCTCGTCCTGGTGGTCGACGACGACGAAGCGTTCCGTAATCGGCTGTGCAGGGCCTTCGCGCAGCGGGATTGGGAAGCGGATAGCGTTTCTAACGGAGCGGAGGCGCTAAGCTTCGCCCGGGATCGCAGTCCGGACCTGGTCCTCGTCGACTTGCGTATGCCGGGAATGAGTGGCTTGGAGGTAGTCCAGGAACTGCGCGCCATCGATTCATCGATGACCATCATTATGCTGACGGGTTACGGCAGCATCCCCACCGCGATCTCCGCTACCAAACGCGGAGCCGATTATTACCTGGGCAAGCCCGCGGACGCCGAACAGATTCTGGCGGTTTATGAAAATCTGCGGACGGCTCCCAGCGAATCGCACGAGGTGCCGCAGACCGTTCCGAGCCTAGCGAGGGTCGAGTGGGAACACATGCAGCGCGTGATTTCCGACTGCGGCGGAAATATCTCGCAAGCCGCGCGGCTGCTGGGCATTCACCGCCGATCCCTCCAACGCAAACTCGAAAAATACCCTCCGCCCCGTTGAGTGGACTGAGGGTGCGACAATGATCGCAAAGCCAACTACTCTATGATCCCCTTATTTTTCGCGACCATGCTTTCCCTAAATTTGGGTCCTATGGGTCCGGATGCTCCCGCGCGCGAGCCGCAAATGGTCGCCATTGGATCCACCGTTGCCCTTACGTTTGGCGCGGGGACAGGGATCTACTTCAGCTCTTCCTCGGACTCGGGAAAGACCTTTTCCACGCCGGTAGGAGTCGCGCAGGCGGACAACGTACTGTTAACACATCATCGCGGCCCACGGATAGCGTTTACCAACCACGCCATCGTGATTACGGCAGTTATGAGCCGGAACGCGGAAGACGGAGATTTGATCGCCTGGCGCTCCACCGATGGCGGCAAGACCTGGTCGAAGGGAGTCTTGATCAATGACGTGCCTGGCGCTTCCATGGAAGGTCTGCATTCGCTGGCAGCGGATGGGAAAGAGACCCTTTTTGCCGCCTGGCTCGACAAGCGCAGCCGTCACGGCACGAAGCTCTATGGAGCGCACTCGGCCGATGGCGGTTTAACTTGGTCGAAGAATGTAATGATCTACCAGTCACCCGAGGGAACGATCTGCGAATGCTGTCATCCGTCGGTCGCGATCGACGCGGCCGGGCAGATCTTGGTCATGTGGCGAAACTGGCTGGCGGGTTCGCGCGACATGTATCTGGCGCGATCGGGCGACGGAGTGACGTTCTCCAAGCCGGAGAAGATGGGGATGGGCACGTGGCAACTGAATGCATGCCCGATGGATGGCGGAGGATTAGCGATTTCCCAGAACCGTGTTGTCACCGCCTGGAGGAGAGAGCACGAAATTTTCCTCGCCGCGCCCGGCGAAAAGGAAGTTGGGATTGGTGAGGGCATGGACGTCGCGATTGCGGCGGCGCCGGAAGGTGTGTACGCGGTATGGTCAACGCCGGCGGGCATTCGAGCGCTCCTGCCCGGGAAGAAAGAGTCGATCAGCTTGTCGCCAAAAGGGACGTTTCCGAATATTGTCGCGCTTTCAACCGGTCACGCGCTAGCCGCCTGGGAGGACGCGGGCGGGATTCAGATTCAGCCCGTTCAGTAGTGAAATCGGTAACGAAACTCAGCGTAGATTTGTCGCGGGTCGTTGTAGTGGAACCCACCGAAGGTCAGGCTGTTGTCGAGCAATACTCGACGATTCGCCACATTCAGAGCGGTCAATGAGAGTCTGTATTTCCCCTCGCCAAAGCTTTTCCCCAGAGAAATATCAAAGGTAGTGTGCTGGGGCAGATAGTTCCCGGGATATTCCGCGCCGGGCATCCCGTTCGTGAATCCCGAGCCGTAATACACATTCGTCGAAGCGAACACATGCCACGGAAGGCTGGAATTGACACCCATGTTCAGCGTGTTTCTCTGATCGTGGTCGACGGGTGAAAGTCCTGGATCTGGCTGGCATCCAGCGGGTACGGGAACCGGGCAGATCAAGCCTCCGGTAAACGGTGATGAGGCCTGCGCAATCTGATTCGAGTAGGCTGCATGGAACTGAGCGCGGCGCCAGATGCGCGGGGAACGCAGCGTAGTTTCCCACCCTTGAATGAGCGCCTTGGACCAAGTGATCGGCCAGAAAATATTTGACTCGCCGATATTGCTGTGGTCCAGCCAATTCGTCGCGTTGGTTTGAAAAGTGTCTTCCTCGATCACCCAGCCATGAAAGGGAATCGAGACACCGAATTGGTATTCTTTGTCGCGCTCTCCACGCAGGGGACCGAAGATTAGAGTCTGGCTGCTGGCTAAATCGAGCAATGGACCCGTAGCAGTCAGGAGTGGAGGCGGCTGATAAAATCTCCCGAAAAATCCATGAAATACCCAGTTTACGCGCGGGACTCGGACGGCAACGCCAAAGCGCGGGTCAGTCGCATTCTCCACGAGAGCCGGTTGCGTTCCGCCGTTGACCGAGCCCGAGTCGAAGTGCGAATAGCGAAGGCCGGCGATCAGCGTCAACCACGAGGTGACCTTAAATCGGTCGCTAAGGAACGCTTCGCCCAGGCCGCCGGTTACGGCAGCCGAAGACGGGCCAAAGTTCTGACAGTTCGGTGCGCAATCCGTAAAAACATTATTAAAGAAGTTGCTCTGATGCTGGGCGAACCCGTAGATTCCCACCTGAATGTCGTTGTTCTTCAAAATGGTCGCGTTCAAGCTTGCTTGGGCGCCCGCATAATTGGCGGTCTGGTTCACATTCGAGATCACGGGAAAATCGTTCGGCGAGGCGTTATAGCTGGCTTCGTTGTAATGATAGAAGGGCGAAACGGTAAGCAGCAGGTTGGGATTAAAAGTGTGGACCCAGGAGAAGGTGAGGTAGCCATCGGGTTCACGTTCACTATCATGAAGACCGTAACTGGGATAAACCTGATTTCCGAATGAATTGGGACTCGGGTCTATGGGGATCTGGTAATAATCCTGCCGCAATGAGGCGACCATCCTAAATTGGTTGTAGGAGCTGGCGTTGAATATGAAGGACGCAAATCCCCCATACCCGTTGTCCGCGTCGTGGACCACTTGCCCGATCGGCGGCTGCAGACCGTAGTTGCTGCGATTTGCGTTCAGACTCGCGTAATAGGCGAAACGCTTGGTGTGCGATCCGAAATTGATTTGATCGTTGGTTTGATACCAATTGCCGAAAGAGAGCACGAGTTCCGCTTCGTTGTCGCGCTCGAAGCCGGTGCGAGGCACGATATTGAAGATTCCGTACGTGCGGTCTCCATATTCCGCGTCGTAGCTGCCCCGCTGAATTTCGAGATAATCGATATCCTTGGGGTCAATCTGCGGTCCCAGATTGGAGGCGATATTCGTGTTCGGCACAGGCACGCCGTCAATCAGCCAATCGACCTGATGGCCGCCGCGCATGTGCAGCATGTCGTGGGTTACGTACGCACCGGGAGTGTAGTCAGTGATCATCGCCAGACTGTTGGTGCGGTCTGCGCCGGGAGTTTGGGCTATGTCCTCGCGATTGACCAGTGTGGTGGGCGTAACCGAATCCATATTGGCGGTTCCTGCTTGCCCGACGACAACGGCGGTTTCACTCAAGGCCGCGATTGCGAGTTGAAAGTGAAGAATCGGCGCTGAGCCGGAAACGACCGTGACGGTCTGAGCAGAAGTCTCGAAGTTAGACTGAGCGACGGTGATTTTGTAGTCACCGAGCGGCACGGAGGTGAACGAAAATTCGCCGTTATCGTCAGTTTGCCCGGTCTGGGACCAATCCGAAGTAATCGCCTGTAGCTTTACCGATGCTCCGGCCACAGGGCGATGCTGCTGGTCATGCACGATCCCTTGAATTCTTCCGAAAATTTCCGCGTGGAGTTGGGGACTGAACATTAGAAGGATCGCCGAACACAAACAGAATGCGAGCTTTCGCATGAAGCCTCCTTCATAGTTTCTGGTTGTGGAACTAAACTGGGCGGCCAGATCCTCGATCGCCGTCCGCCATTTGGAAAAGTTGAAAAGCGCCATTCTCGTCCGATCGCGCTGTCCCGTTTCCCGCGGACCCAGACACGGGGCGATCTTGGGGATCGCCCCAGGTATGAAGTGCGGGAAACGTCAACGCACGGTATGCCCCAGTTCTGCCTAAACCATTAGACATGACTTTGGCAGCGTTGGCGTGTGGCAAATTGTCGCAGCTTCTAGGGAACTCGCGCAAAACGGAGCGCGGCGCGAAACGGTTCCTGATCCGTCTGGCCGTGCGCGCCGCACCCTTTGCGCTCTTGAGGAACTCGCCCGCACAACGGAGCCTGGCTCGGCCGGTAACAGCGAGACCCTCCAACGTTCGGGGGCAGCGCCGGCCGTGTGCGGGCTTCTAAGGTGCTCAAGAAGACCGTCCCAGCGGGACGATCAGTGATATCGGTGAGGGAATGCCAGATACGCTCCGGCTTTCTCCAATAGGGACAATCAGGATTCCAGCTCGCGGGACACAATCCATCAACCCTCGCCAGATTTCGTGAGGTAACGTTTCAACTCCATGAAGGAGCTCGCCCGCACAACGAAGCCAGGTGGGGCGGAAACGGCGGCTGCGGCAGCTTGAAGGGTCCTTGAACTGACCGGAGCCTGCCGCGCTTTCCGGATCACGCACGGAGCGCCGAGCCGGCGAATTGCTCGATCTCGGCAACGACTTCGGCAAACGGCGTCTGAGCCAGCGGCAGAACCTTCACTGCCAACGCTATCATTACCATCGAGTTGCCTCCCTCGAACTCCACGACCAGCCTCCTGCGGCAGGCTTCGGTAACTTCACCCTGAACTTCCGGCCCGCTGGAATCGCGCTTGACCAGCGAAACGAAAGTCGAGCCGTCCCAACGGAAAAGTTGGTCGCCTTCGCCCTGAAGTGTATTCCTTATGTACTGGCTCGCAAAAACCACGATCCGGTCCGCTGTCTTGGTTCCCCACCGCGCGGTCATTTGGCGCATACGCTGAATGGAATAGACGACGGCATAAAGCCCCTCCGGACCGGAGCTTGCCCTCCCAAGTGCCGCGCTAAAACTCGCGCGGGCGTTGAGGCCAGTCAGCGGATCGGAGTCGCTGGACGCCCCCTCCCTCCTCGTGGTGGCGAGCTGCTGCTCCAGGTCCACCAGGGTTCCCAGAACGGCTGCCTGTTCCTGGAGGCGCCGTTTCTCTGATATGTCGGTGATAAAGCCGACGGCGATGGTCCGATCGCCGATTCGGGCGACATTCAGTCCGACCTCCACCGGGAAGTCAGTTCCATCTTTTCTTCTTCCGGAAAAATCTCGCCCCATCCCCATGGGACGCAGCTTTGGTTCTGAAAAATAGCTTTCGCGTTTTTCTGAATGCGCGCGGCGGTGAACTTCGGGGATCAGCATCTCCAGCGGCTGTCCCACCAATTCTGAACGGTCATAGCCAAACATGCGCTCGGTCGCCTGATTCACCACTTCGATTGCGCCGGATACATCCACGGTGATCAGCCCTTCGGAAGCGGCTTCCCAGTAGGCTTGAGTGCGTTCGTGCTGCTCCCGAACCGTCCTAGCGAGGTGTTTTCGTTCGGTTATATCAAGGATGGACGCGATGACCCACGTGCCCTCGGTGGTGATCAGTGGACTCAACCCGATTTCCACGGGGAATTGGGTTCCGTCCCGGCGCAATGCGGTGAGCTCTGCGCTTGCGCCCATTGGGCGGCATACTGGCGTCTCGATGAAAGCGCCCACCCGCGCCCGGTGTTCGGACCGGCCTGCGGCCGGGACCAGCATTTCAATCGGCTGGCCCTCCCATTGACTCCGGTCGTACAAAAACATGCGCTCAGCCGCCGAGTTTAGAAATGCGATCACCCCGATTGAGTCTACAACCAGGACACCCATTGGAAAGGCCTCAAAAACATGCCGAAAAACAGGACTCCGGATAGCATCCTGACTGAGTACTGGACAATCGGCCGATTGGATGGGCATGGCGTTTCAAAAGGACCCGCACCATGCGTATCGGCCTTTGTAAGCCGCCGAATAGAAGATATTTGTCACATTCAGTTCTCGCGTCTCCGCGCCGTGGGTTAAACTCAGTAGGACCGCATGGCTTTCGGCAGGATCGGCCGCTCCCTCACCGCACTCGAGATCTTCGAACTCGTTCGCCCCGAGCTCCATCAGGTGGAGCGCGAGATCGGACTGGAATCAGTCGCGTCGGCTGACGCCATCACATACATCGGACAATATTTGCAATCCGGAGGCG
Source organism: Bryobacteraceae bacterium (assembly GCA_050015435.1). Lineage (GTDB taxonomy): Bacteria > Acidobacteriota > Terriglobia > Bryobacterales > Bryobacteraceae > Palsa-187. Next base: position 2,490 of record JBEKBK010000292.1, on the reverse strand, counting down.
GCAAGCGTTTGCGGCCGATTCTGGTGCTGCTTTGCGGCAAGCTGCTCGGTCCCGCCAAGCCTGCCCTGGTCCGCATGGCCGCGGTGGTTGAGATGATCCACACCGCCACGCTGGTGCATGACGATGTCATCGACATGGCCAAGACCCGGCGCGGACGGCCCTCCATCAACGTCGTCTGGGGAAATCATACGTCCGTGCTCGCGGGGGACTGGCTCTACATGCAGGCGTTCCAAGTGGCGTTGCGCGAGCGTAATTTCCTGATGCTGGACCTGTTGATGACTTTGACCCAGATGATGGTCGAGGGCGAACTTTTGCAGCTCGAACGCATCGGAAAAATCGCTGTGACCGAAGCCGATTACATGGAGCTCATCGATCGAAAAACCGCGAGCCTTTTTTCCGCCTGCGCCCGCCTGGGAGCCATGAGTTCCGGTGTCGATGAGGCCACGGAAACCAGGTTAGGCGAATATGCGTGGAACCTGGGAATCGCGTTTCAATTGGTGGATGACATCCTCGACTTTACCTCGCGGGAGAAAATCCTCGGTAAGCCGGTGGGAAATGATCTGCGCGAGGGCAAGGTGACGCTTCCGCTGATTTACGCGCTGGAGTCCGCCGAGCCCGAGGAGCGCCGCCTGGTAGAGACGGTGCTCGCCGACGGAAACTATGACCAGGTTCCCTTCGGCAAAATTCTTCAGATCCTCAATCGCCACGGAGGCATCGAGCGCGCTCAGGAAAAGGCCCAGACATTCACACAGACAGCCCGCACGGTCATCTCTGAATTTCCCGATTCAACGTATCAACGGGCTTTGCTCTCGGTCACGGACCTAATCACCGAGCGCGATCACTGAGCACTACATAAGATACTCGCGCAAAACGGAGCGCGGCGCGAAATGGTTCCTAGCCCATCTGGCGGTGCGCGCCGCACCCTTTGCGCTTATTTCATCGGCGAATAATCGGAAGGAACCATGAAAGTGGAGTCCACTTTCTCGACGATCTTGCCGTCCGCCTCGGAAGCTTTCGACACGTCCTTCCATTCCTGGTCCGCTTGAAACTCAGCCCAGTGCTTCTTGGCGGCGTCCCGGCTATCATGCGCCAGGATATAGATAAGCGTGTTCTCAGACGCGGGAGAGTCTTGAGGCGTCCAGTAACCGATGCTGGTCATGTCGTGGTGCTTGAAAATCCTCAAAGTGTTGTCCCGGAACCGGGCCTGTAGCGCGGGAAGTCGTCCTGGTAGCGTGTGGTAGACGCGGAGTTCGAACACGCGATTGCTATCCGCGCGGACCCGTTGGATTCTGGTCCACTGACTGGTCAGCAGCGAGCCTGCTGCGAATGAAAGCGCGACCATCGCGCAAAGTCGAAACTTGCTAAGAGTCATGAGTGAGCCTCCTGAACTTCGGCTCATGATACCACCTGAAACTAGTATTCTAGTGAGCATGCTGCGAATCTCAGTTCTGTGTCTTCTCGCGCTTTCGGCGCTGCACGCCCAGACGATGGGGCGGAACTACGGCCGGTCCATGGTCATTAGCCAGCAAGGCATCGCTGCCACCAGCCAAGTGTTGGCGTCGCAGGCGGGCGCTCAGATTCTTGCGCGCGGAGGATCGGCCGTGGATGCTGCCATCGCATCGAATGCCGTGCTCGGAGTCACGGAGCCCTTGATGACCGGGCTGGGCGGCGATTTATTCGTCATTTACTGGGACGCAAAAACGGGCAAGCTGACCGGGCTGAATGCATCGGGGCCCGCGCCCAAAGCTTTGTCCCCTGAGTTCCTCACCAAGCAGGGGATCAAGCGGATGCCCGGCGATGGAATTCACAGCGTGACGGTACCAGGCGCGGTGGATGGCTGGTATAAGATGCACCAGCGCTTTGGAAAGCTCCCTTGGAAGGATTTGTTTCAGCCCGCCATCGCGTTCGCGGAACAAGGCTACCCGGTGCACGAAGGCATAGACGAGATCTGGTCGTCTCCAGGCATCGTCAGGGGCTTGAAGGGGAATGACGAGTCCGCGCGTGTCTTCCTTCCGGATGGTAAAGCGCCGAAGACGGGGCAGCTCTTCAAGAATCCGGATATGGCGCGCGCCTTCCGGCTCGTGGCGGAAAAGGGTCCCAGCGCATTCTACAAGGGCGAGATCGCCGCCGCCATCGTCAAGACCTCCCAACGGCTCGGCGGGACAATGACGGCCGAAGACCTGGCGTCCTTCTCATCCGAGTGGGTTGAGCCGATCTCGATCGATTATCGCGGCTGGAAGGTATACGAATTACCTCCCAACACTCAGGGCTTCGCGGCGCTCGAAATGCTCAACATCATGGAGACGATGCCGCAATCGTCTCAAGGACCGTTCAGCGCACCCGAAATGCATGAGCGCATCGAGGCGATGAAGCTGGCATACTCCGACGTTCACCGCTATTCCGCCGATCCGCACACGTACGACGCGCCCGTGGCGCAGCTTCTTTCGAAGGAATATGCCCGGAAACGCGCGGCTTTGATCGATCCCACTC
>JBEKBK010000291.1:0-10397 GCA_050015435.1 Bryobacteraceae bacterium | reverse complement strand
ATCCTGCGAGTGCTGGAACTCCTTCACCTGTTCCTGAAGTTGAGCCACGTCCCGCTGGACAGATTGCAGTTCTTCTTTTTTCTGGCCCCACACTACGGCGGGCCCTACCATGATTCCGATGACAAGAAGCCGGGAAACGTTCATCGCCTTCCTCCGTTTTGTCTCGGGGACGGCCTCTAAAGCCACCCCCTTATCTTCAAAGATACCTGAATGATAGCTACCTGGCAGGCGCAAGGTGAGCGCGGCGATTACGCTGGTAGCACGCTTCGTTGGCGTCCGTGCAAACCGGACGATCTTTACCGTAGCTGATCGTCGTCAACCGGTCGGCCGGAACCCCGAGCTGAACCAGAAAGTCTTTAGCCGAGGTCGAGCGTCGATCTCCCAAACCGAGGTTGTACTCGGCCGATCCACGCTCATCGCAATGGCCTTCGATGACCACTGAGAAACTCGGGTCGGCGGCGAAAATCCGTTTCAACAGATCCGCATCGCGCGTGAGCACGTCGCGGGCGTCCTGTCGAATGTCGCTCTTATCGTAATCGAAGTAGGCGTCCTGGGATTCACGGCCGAGCATGTCGGCTCCGGAAATCTTCGGCGGCGCAGCGGGAGGAGGCGGAGGTGGCGGCGGAGCCGTGACTTCCACGGTCACGGAACGAGTGTCCGATCCGCCAGCGCTGCTGGCTGTCAACGTGTAAGTGGTAGACGCGCTCGGGAAAACCTGTCGGTTGCCGTTCGCCGTGACGGCGCCCAGCCCTTGATTGATCGACATGTCGGTGGCGTTGGCGACGGACCAACGTAGGGTGGCGGACTGGCCGCGTTCAATGCTGGTAGGCTCCGCCGTGAAGCTATTGATGCGGGCGGCCGCTGGTGGAGGCGGCGGTGGCGTTTCAACCTTAGCCGGTGGCGGCGGGGGTGGTGGTGGAGCCGGAACCGGCGCTTTCTTCTTACAACCGGCGGCAACAAGCAGCACTGTGACGAACACCGCTGCACTCAGTGTTCTCATGTTTGTTCGCATTCTATCTACCTTATCCTCCTAGAGTTTTCTAGTCTAACCCTTTTGACCACACCGGTTGGAGGTTGTTCCCGCGCGTCGTGATCTGTTGTAGGTTGGTTCCGTCCGCGAGCATGGTGTAAATCTGCGTCGATTGGCCGCGTTTAGACGTGTAAACCAGGTGCACGCCGTCGGGCGCCCACCATGGATTTTCGTTGCGCCCCTCGCCGTGCGTAAGCTGAATGGGCTGGCGTTTCGCGATATCCATCACGAAAATGTTGAAGCCGCCAATTTCATAACCGCGAGTCCATGCAAACGCGATGGTCTGGCCGTTGGGGTTCCAGGATGGGTTCGAAACATCGCCTTCTCCCGTCGTCAGCATTTCCGCGTCGCCGCCGTCGATATTCATCCGCCAGAGTTGCTGATGGCCTGACCGTCCGGAGATGAACAGAATATCGTGACCGGTTTTCGGATTCACTCGCGGCGAAACCTCGATCGCGCGCACGTTCGAGATGCGCCGCAGATCGCCTCCATGCAGATCCGAGATGAAAATCTGCGCGTCCTTCACGCTGAAGGTGGAAGAAAAGAGGATGTGCTGGCTGTCCGGAGTGAACTCTGGTGTCGCGTTCATGGACGCCACCGGATTGTAGAACTGCAACTGTTTCCCGCTCTCGGCGGAGTACACCATGATCTTCGGATTGCCCTTCGCGTAAGTCGTGAAGGCGAACAATTTTCCATCTTGGGAGACGGCCGGCATTTCGGAGATGTCCCCGTAACGCGTCAATTGCTTCTGGTTCGAACCGTCGTAGTCCATTGACCAGATTTCCTTGTGGCCGGTGCGATCGGAAACGAAAAAGATTTTCGACCCGGCCAGGGTCTTCGCGCCGAACTGCTGGAGGATGTCCGCGGCAAATTCGCGCGCTACCTTTTTCGCGCCGTCGGCGTCGAGCGAGCCGTAATAGAGCTTCCCGATGACTTGCGCGCTCCCCAGGTCCTGCTGCGCGAGATTGTAGAGCCAGCCGTACAGCACCAAGCGTCCGTCCTGCTCACCCGCGTACCCGACCACGAGATAGTTCGCGTTCACGGGAGGTCCCGACCAATCCGTGAGCCACGGACCGTTAATGACCGTCCTGGGCGCATCGCCGCGCCGCAGGGGAGCGGCGGTCGTAGGCGCTTTAAAATCCTGCGGCCTCTGCGGAACGTTGAGCGGATAAAAAGATTTCGCCGCCATGGTGAGCACGCCCGAGCCGCTCAACTCGGTCCACAACGTGGAATTGAAGTTATCCATCAGCCCGCCGGCCGCGCCGGAGCCGCGCAAATCCGGGACGGCGATGACCGGGCGTCCCGCGGAGGTGATTACTCCAACGATGTCCCCTTGGCTGGTCTGCCCGTGCAAGTACAGTGCGCTCGACACCAGCACGGTCAATCCGAATACAAACGCGACAGTGATTTTGGTCTTCATCGTTTTAACTCGAATGTAAATTCAACCCTGGCGTAATCGCGGTCGAACGCCGCCGGAATCGGCGGAAACGGGCTCGCATCCAGGATCGCTCGCTTCACCGAAAAATCCAAGGCCGCAATATTGCTTCCCTGCAGGATTTGGACATTTCGAATGCTGCCATTCCGCAAAAGTTCGAACGTCGCTACCACAACCGGCGCGGTTTGGAGGTGCGCATCCACGTCCCCGGTGCGCCAATGTTGTGCGACCAGTTGCTGGATCTGCGCCGAGTAACCCGCGAAACGGTCGCCCAGAGTGGTGTTGGCGCCGGCGCCGACGCGGCCCGCTCCCGGCGCAGCGGAATAGATTGGGTTCGAGACCTGCGGCGCCGACTTGGACGTGAGCTGGTTCTTTTCCAGCTGATCGAATGGCCGGAAGCGCTGGCGCTCGCTGGCTACCTCCGCCGCCTTCTTTTTGGCGTTGCGGCTTTTGAGTAGAACCGCATCCGGAGGCGTTGGCTCGGCCTTGACGCGCTCGACCGGTTTGGCCTTCGTTTGCGGCACTTCGGAGTCCGTATCGTTTGCTAACGGGTTGGGCATGCCCTTATGCTGTAGCGGAATCGAATCCACGGCCTCAATGCCCACGGCGCCACCTGCGTCCTTGGAGCCGAAGGCGTCCGTGTGTCCCTCGATCCATCCGTTCAACAAGATTGCTGCGACGATCGCCAGGTGCAGACCAAGCGCACCCAAAAACGCACCGCGCATCGGCTCGCGCTGATCGAGAATGTCGTCATGAAGCGGAGTCATCGGCGTCGGGCAGCGGCGTCCTGCGGTTTAGCCACCAATCGAATATTGGGGATTTTCGCTTCGTTCAGCTTGCTGAGCACCTGAGCGATCGAATCGTATTTTGCGTCACGATCGGGACGCACATATACGGATTTCGAGTTGTGGAACCGGCGCGCCAATTCGTTCGGGAGATCGTTGATGTTTACCGGCTTTTCGTTCAGCGAAATCAGGGCATCGCGCGTGATGTTGATTACCGGCAGATCCTCGGCGCTCTCGCGCACCTCTTTCACCTGAGGTACGTTGATCTCCATCCCGAACTCCATCACATGCGCGGTAAGCATAAAGACGATCAACAGGACGAGCACCACGTCCACTAGCGGTACGACGTTCATCTCGGAGAGCGTTCCTGTGCTCGCGCCGTAACGGCGCCGGCCCAATCCGTTCCCTCTTCCGTTAGATGCCCCGAACGAGAACGCCATAGCAGGTTTTCCTAACCCTCGAAGTTTCTTTCAGTTAAGTTAAGGAACTCGAGCGAGAAATCTTCCATCCGCGTGCCGGCTTCCTTGAGATTGTGCCCGAAGGCATTGTACGCGACCGCGGCAGGAATCGCCGCGAACAGACCCAACGCAGTCGCCACAAGGGCTTGGGCGATACCGGGCCCCACGGCCCGCATGCTGGTGCTGCCCACCAGGCCGAGCTGATTGAAAGCATTGATGATGCCGAACACCGTTCCCAACAATCCGATGAACGGGGAGACCGTGGCTGTGGTCGCGAGCCAGTTCAAGCTGCGTTCGAGCCTGGTCATTTCCTCGCTTATCCCAAGCTGTAGCGTGCGCTCGAGTGCCAGCATGTTGGTCACCTTCTTATGGGCGGTCATTTGGCGCGCGACCTCGCTGTATCCAAACTCGAAAACCGTGGCGAGCGGCGCGGCGCGAAACTGCTCGCTCGCGGCCGCCACCGCGTCCAGGCGCGTGGATTTGCGAAAGGCGCGCAGGAACTGAAGGTTCGCCTTCGCCGCCCGCCGGAACACGGTCCACCTGGAAAAGATGATGGTCCACGAAAACAGGGAGAGTATCGCCAAAATACCCAACACGGCCTGCGGGATCGGCTCGGAGCCCTTGATCAGCTCCCAGATATTCACGTCCAGCAACAAGCCACCCAAGGGTTGCAATGTCAACCGGTTCCTCTTCTCCTATAACTTAGAGAACGCGCTCTACACGACGGCGTTTCACTTTTATTGTAAACGACGGGGCTCCAAAACAGGAATGATGCAGAATGTTTTTTTCGGCGCGCGCGGCACCTTCTATAATCGTGTCGGATGCTGGTCGAGCTGATGGTCGAAAATTACGCGGTGATCGAGAAGGTAAGGGTGCGCTTCCATCGCGGCTTGAATCTGCTCACCGGGGAGACCGGAAGCGGAAAATCGATGGTGGTGGACGCGCTCGGGCTGCTGCTCGGGGCCCGCACTTCGGCCGAGATGGTGCGCGCGGGTGCCGAGCGTGCGCGAATCGCCGGAATTTTCGAGATCGCTCCGACGCCGGCGCTCCTGCAGACATTGGAGGAAGCCGGAATCGAAACCGAAGATCACGAGTTGCTGATCGAGCGGGAAATTCTCACCGGCGGTAAATCGCGGGCCTTCGTCGGAAACCGCCCAGCGACCGTCGCGCTACTGAAGGAACTGGCCGCGCATCTGGCCGACATACATGGCCAGCACGACCAGCAGCAGCTCTTTTCATCCGACGCCCAGCGGGAAATGCTGGACGGATTTGCAGGCGTCGAAAAGTTTTTGGAAGAAACCGGATCGCTGTACAAGCGGTGGCGAGCTTGCGCAACCGCAATCGAAGAGCTGGACCGGTCCGCCGAAGAGAATCTCCGGCTGGCCGATCTGTACGCGCATCAGTGCAAGGAAATCGAGTCCGTCGCTCCCAACTCCGGCGAAGACGCAGAGCTTGAACACGAGCGGAGGATTCTGCGCAACGTGGTGCAGCTCGAAGAGACGGCGAATGCGGCCTATGCCGCGCTCTATGACTTGCCGGAGAGCGTCAACGCGCAGTTGCGGATCGTCATGCGGAAGCTGGAAGAGCTGGAGCGCATTGATGAGACGGTTGGGGACGTGCTCGGGTCGCTGCGGCCGGCAGGCATCGCAGTCGAGGAAGCGGCGCACTCTCTTCGACATTACCTGGGTAAATTGGAGGCGGATCCGTCCCGTCTGGATGAAGTTGAAGCGCGGCTGGCAGCGCTTGAGAAGCTGAAACGCAAATACGGTGCGACCATGGACGAAGTTCTGGCCTTTCTCGATGACGTTCGTCAACGGCTGGCTTCGGTCGAGAATTCCGCTTCGCGCGGCGACGCCTTGCGCAGGGAATTGGAGGAAGTGAGCGAGGCATATCTGGCCGTCGCGGCAAAACTGACCGCGAGCCGCACGGACGCTGCACGCCGCCTTGCAAAGCGCGTCGAAATTGAGCTGGCGGCCCTCGCGATGGAGAAGACGCGGGTTGAGATTCGCGTCGAACCCGCGCCCTGGTCCGAACATGGAGCAGATTCCGCCGCGATTCTGATTGCGCCGAACGTTGGGGAAGAGCTCAAGCCGATCGAGAAGATCGCTTCTGGTGGAGAATTATCCCGGGTCGCGCTGGCTCTGAAAACGTGCACGGCGCCAGCCCGAGCTTCGAAAAAGGCAACTCCGCACACGCTGGTTTTCGATGAAGTAGACGCGGGAGTAGGTGGTGGCGCGGCCGAAGCGGTGGGCCGGCGTCTCAAGAAGCTGGCTGCGTCGAACCAGGTCCTATGTGTGACGCATCTCCCTCAGATCGCGGGGTTTGCCGATCACCATTATTACGTCGAGAAGCGCGCGGTGGAAGGACGAACGCTGGCTTCGATTGAGGAGCTCACCCCAGCCGAACGGACGCGCGAGATCGGGCGCATGCTCTCCGGCGAGCGCGTCACTCCGGAAGCCTTGCGGCACGCCGAACAGTTGCTGAAATTCGCGGCGGAGTGAGCATGCTATCCTCGATCATTCGTATGCGCCCCATAGCACTCTTGGCCGCCTGGACGGCAATTCTGTATATCGCTTCGCCGGCGCAAGCGTGGAACGCAACCGGCCACCGCGCCGTCGCCGCGATCGCCTATGCCCGCCTGACACCGATTGCGCGGGCTCGCGTCGATGAATTGCTGCGGCATCATCCGGATTACAAGACCCTGCTCACACAGGACGCTCCGGCGGATGCCGCGGGGCGCGCCCGCGCCGCATTCCTCGCCGCTGCGGTATGGCCCGATGTCATCAGGGGCGATCCGCGGTTCTACGATAACCTGCGCGATGACGTCCAATCGACGCCGATGCTTCCCGGATTCCCGGACATGGCGCGCCACACAAACTGGCACTACGTCGACGAAACGCTCTATACGCCGGACGGAGCCATTGCAGAAAAGCAGGGGCCTCCGAATGCGCGCACGGAACTCGAACGCATTCTTCAGGACATATCGAGGCAAGCCGATGATCCCGTTAACCCGGCATATGACCTCCCGTGGCTGCTGCATCTGGTGGGCGACTTACATCAACCGCTCCACACCACCAGCCGCTTTCTGAAATCCCAACCCGATGGAGACGCCGGCGGGAACAACGTGTTTATCGCCCCCAACACCCGGTTGCATGCAGTGTGGGACGATCTGGCAGGTACCGACACAAGTGACGCCTATGTAACGAAATACGCTGAAGACGTGACGCGCGAGCATCCCGCGCCTCAGCGGCTTGATCTCAACATAAAGCAGTGGATGAAGGAGGGGTTTGCGCTGGCGAAGAGCGACGTCTACACCTTCGGGCTGGAGACCGGATCCAAGGAACATCCGATTCAGCTGAGCGAAGCGTATGTGGAAAACGCGAAACGCGTCGCCCGCGCCCGGATCGCCTTGGCTGGCTACCGGTTAGCAGCAATATTGAATGAAAAGCTAAAGTAGGATCGGCAAAGTTTTCCACAAATCAGTATAGGTCTGTACAGCTTGGCGTAGGAGTGTTACGATAGAAGCGTCCAGTTGTGGAACCTTCTTTGGGTTCCATCGCGTCTCTTTCTCTAGGGAAGGGTTCGTCTACTGCCAGATGGCCCCCCAAAAGTTCGGCGCGCTACGACCTCGCGGTAGTGGTGAGCCGGCCGGTGAGTATCTTCCTCCGAGTACTCACCGGCTTTTTTCATTCTGGGCGAGTCAGAGCGAACAATATTCGTCCTGGGATTAGCCCGGCGAATCGGTCCGCCCAACCCCAATCCAGCGCCGCGCGCAGCATCGTTGCGATTTCAAAGGGCTTCCGCAGGCTCGCGCGGCAGGCGGCAAGATAGGCGGCCACGGGTTCTCTTCGAGCCGCAGCCTTTCCCGCCAGGGTTCCGGTTTTCACGGCGGCGAGCAGTCCCGAGCCCGTGAAGGGGTCGACAAACGAGAGTGCGTCGCCGGCCAGGTACTGACTGCGTCCAGGGTCAAACGCCTGTTGATATTGCAACGGTCCGGTGGAGAGCCAGTTCATGCAGCGTTGCAACGGCGCGAGACGCGCCGCCAGCGCAGGCGATTGGCGCACGATCTGGTCGTATTCGAAACCGTTACGGCGGAGAAAGCCTTCCGGACCCAGGCCGCAGACGTTGGTGCGTCCGCCCTCCACGGCATTCAGCCCGACGTAGCAGCGGTCGAAAAAGAACAACTCAACGGCGTCATCGGAGGGGCCTTCGAAATGGGCCTTGAATCCGAACAGCCGGTCACGTTTGCGCGGCGGACTGCCGGAGGAATGGCGACCGGTCGCGATCACTTGCGGATCTCCAATGGGCTCCCGGTGCAACTGCGCTCCAAGGGCGATTGCTTGGTCAAACAGCAGAGCGTCAAAAGCGTAACGGCTCAGTCCCCAGGCGGACTCCCGTAGACGCGAGACTTTCTCCCGTTTTCCAAAATGCAGCTTCATTCGATTTACGCGGGCGGGTCCGGCTGCGAGGAACGCATCCCAGACACCGAGGCCTTCGAGCAAAGGAGTAATCTCCGGGGACAAAAATTCTCCGCACACTTTGTGGCGGGGAAGTTTTGATTTCTCGATTAAGTGAACTTCGCTGCCTTCGATGCGGGCCGTAATGGCGGCCGTTGCTCCTGCCGGTCCACCACCGAGGATCGAGACTGGCTGGATGGTGATTCCCATTCATTTGTTCAGAGCGGTTGTCCAGTTCATTACCACTGTGATCGGCGAAGAACCTTGCGCCTCCGGGACCGCGTTGATCAGAAACTTCTGTCCGTCGGCGGTGACCGCGTAGTGACGGGACGCTGTCCCACCGCCCGGCCAAAACGGAGCTTCAAAAAGCACCTTCGGGACGCCCAGTTTGAAAGTCGGCGTCGTCGCCACGTCGACCGCCATCAATTTTCGACCGGATCTATAGAAAAGTTCCTTTCCATCTTTCCGCCATCGCGGCTCGAGCCCGCCGCCTGATGACACTTTCCACTTGCCGCCAGTTGCGGAGTTAGCAGGGAACGACTGGACGTACACCTCATTCTCGCCGGACTCGTTCGATCTATATGCTACCCACCGATGGTCAGGCGAAAATTTGCCTTGCCCATTAGCGAATTGATTCGCCAGGTACAACACGGGGTGCCGATCACCCGCTAGGGGAAGAACAAAGATCTGGACTTGCGAAACGCTGACGGCGTACATAAGGAAACGGCCATCGCTTGACCAATCGTCTGGAACTTTATCTTCGTTCGACTTGAACAATAGCTCTTCCTCTCCGGCTCCATTTGCCGCCTTCTGATAAAGATTTCCCGGACCGTCACGGATCGAATGAAATGCGATATGCTCGCTATCGGGAGACCATACCGGATGTGAATCGAGTCCAGGGTGAAACGTCAACCGCGTGCTCACGCGTCGCGAAAGGTCGAAAATCCAAAGATCCCTCTTTAAGGTCCCAGGATCGGTCCGGTCGAAAGCTTCACGTGTGCCGTCTGGCGACAGGGCGAGGTCCGCATATCGGTCGGGCTCGCCGGCGGTATCCAGGACCTTGCCATCGCGCGTGTACCAGGCGAGCTGCGTCTTATCCGAGTTGGTTCTGTAGGCGACGACGTTCGTCGAGGCCGAGAACATAGCGACGGGGAGGATGTTGACGATGCCCACCCCTTCTACGATGGGCGTCGCTTCACCTATCATTTCCATGCGGCGGTAGTCGAACCGCTGAGCCATCAACGTCGTATTGCGGAGAAACAGTAGAAATCCGATACCCGGGTGCTCTGAAGGCACAAACGTACCCGCGGATCGTGTAGCTACCAGCCGCCGGCCGGGAGCTTCAGGCTTGTCCTCAAGTGAACTTACGTAAATGCCGCTGTAGTCCGGGTGGCTGGAACTGCGCAAGAAAATGAAATGCCGTCCGTCGGGGAGGAAAGTAGGGTTCCGATGCCATGTCTCGAACCGTTTTGCGTCCAGCGCCGTGACTGGCGACGGGACCCCGCCATCAGCGGATACGCGTTTGATTCCACCGATATCGTCAATTAGGATCACGCCATCGCGATTCCATCCGCCAGCGGCAACGCTGGCCAAATCGCAAATGATGAACGGAGGCCCGCCGGAGACACTTGATTTTCGAAGCTTGCCCTGAGCGCCGTAGGCGATGAAGCGGTTGTCGGGAGACCAGAACGGGAACACGGCGTCTACATCGGCAATGGCCTGCGCATCCAGGGCGTCAATGGCGCGAACCCAGAGGCGCCGACGACCGGCATCATTAGTGATGTAGGCAATCCGGCGCCCGTCCGGCGAAACGCTGACGGGGCCGACAAAAGTCTGGTTCTCTGGTGGCAGAATCTGAAACCGGGCAATCTCGGGTTCCGCCGTCGTCTCGCGAAAATGCACGAAAGCGAGTGCGGCCACGGCGAGCGCCAGGATCAAAGCTGCCGCGGCCCAAGCCAATACGAAACGTCGTCCGGAAATCGGACGCTCAGTCGGCCCAAGCCCTCCTTCCAGCAGAACTCGCGCCTCGCCAATGTCGCGTAGCCGGTTTTTCACGTTGCGGTCAAGACACCGCCGCAGAAGATCTCGGATCTTCGCTGGAGTTTCTCGCGGCAGTTTGTTGAAATCGATCTCGCCGCGCAATACATCGGCCAGCGTGTGTGAGGTGGTCTCCCCGTGGAATAGACGTTGGCCGGTCAGCATCTCCCACAGAACGACGCCGAACGACCAGAT
>JBEKBK010000290.1:0-10408 GCA_050015435.1 Bryobacteraceae bacterium | reverse complement strand
GTGGAGGAAACCGGGTCAGATACAGAAAGAATCAAAACGAGACATCGATCGCGCTCGCCGCACGCTCAGATCATACGAACCACGCGCTTCGAGGATCGTTCTGCGCATAATTCAGGTATAACGATGCCCGCGTCATCAAATGGATGTTCAAGCAGGCGCTCAACCGCTTTCAAGGAACCACCAACTTCGATTAGTCGGAAAAGGAGAAGGCATGCCAGAAGTAATCGATCGAACTGCGGAAGTCAACGAAATCGCGCGACGAGTGGATGCGGAGCGCGCCCGTCTGCGCGTGGCCGCTGGCCTGGTGAATATCCAACAGCAATTCAAGCGTCCAGTGGAACGGCCATTCACCGCTGCCGAACGCGGCAAGGTCACGATGCTTATCGGGGGAATGACCTGGAAGCACGACAATATGTTCAAGGCAGTATTCGAAGGCTGCGGTTACAAATGCGAAGCCCTTCCGGTCCCGGATGTGCCTGCCTTCCAGATTGGCAAGGAGTTCGGGAATAACGGCCAGTGCAATCCCACATACTTTACCGTCGGTTGCCTGGTTCAGTATTTGCAGGGACTCGAGAAAAAGGGCGTGTCGCGGCAGGACATTATCGACAACTATGTGTTCTTCACCGCCGGATCGTGCGGGCCCTGCCGCTTCGGCATGTATGAAGCCGAATACCGCTTCGCACTCGAAAACGCCGGCTTCGGTGGATTCCGCGTGCTTTTGTTCCAGCAGGACGACGGCGTCAAGGCCGCATCTGGCGAGACCGGGCTCAAGTTCACAGTGGACTTCGGCATGGGCATGCTCAATGCGATGAACGTTGGCGATACGCTCAACGACATCATCTACCAGGTTCGCCCGTTCGAGGTGCGGCAAGGAGAGACCGACCGCGCATTTGAAGAGGCCGGCAACACGCTGACGCATATGCTTTCGAAGCGGCCGCCGTTTGAAATCCTCGAGCGCGCGCCCAACTGGGCCAAGGGCTACCTCAAGAGTCACGACAAGTTCATGCGCTTCTGGAACTCATGGGGCAAGGTATACGAGAACCTGTACGGGAAGCCCTATTTGGAAGCTCTGGAGGCGTGCCGCGCCCGGATCAACGAAGTGGAGGTGGATCGCACTAAGGTGAAGCCAGTGGTCAAGATCACTGGCGAGTTCTGGGCTTCGATCACGGAGGGGGACGGCAACTTCAACATGTTCCGTTTCCTCGAGCGCGAGGGCGCGCAAGTGATTGTGGAGCCGGTGGCGACCTGGGTGGCCTACCTGCTCTGCCAGGCCAAGGCGCGGGCGCTGAACAACAAGGAAATCCGGGCTCACCACGAGCGGCTTGCCTGGTACGACTTCAAGAGCAAATTCAAACGCGAGATGGCGTATGAAGCCAAGATTCTTGGATTCACCATCGGCGAAACCATGTGGGCGCATTTCTATCATCGCGTCGGCAAGAAGCTGGGCGGGCTGGCGCACCAACTCGTGGATCAAAGAGAACTGGCGCGGCTGGCGGAGCCCTTTTATCACCGCTTCGCGCGCGGCGGCGAGGGACATCTCGAGGTCGGCAAGAACGTGTATTACACCGTCCATCACAAGTGCCACATGGTTCTGGCCCTGAAGCCGTTCGGCTGCATGCCGTCGTCCCAATCGGATGGCGTTCAATCGGCCGTGATCAACAAATTCAAGGACATGATCTTTCTGCCGATCGAGACATCGGGTGAAGGCGAAGTCAACGCGCACAGCCGCGTGCAGATGGCGCTCGGTGAAGCGAAGGCGAAGGCCAAAGCGGAGTTCGAAACCGTGCTCGCATCCACGGGCAAGAGCTTGGATGACATCCGGGGCTACGTGGCAGATCATGCTGAATTGAGGCGGCCCTTCTATCACGTTCCGCATCGGAAAGGCATCGCCGGCGCGGCCGCGCAATTTGTCCTGCACGTCAACGATCTGATGAACCGTCGCGCCACGCGCAATTAGCCGCCATGACAACTCGCTACATGGTTGGACTCGACGTGGGTTCGACCACGGTGAAAGCCATCGTGGCCGATACCGTGTCGGACAAAGTCGTCTGGCAGGAGTACCAAAGGCACGAAACCAAGCAGCCTGAAAAGGTACTCGAGTTTCTCCGGCGCATGGAAACGGAAGCTGGTGTCACTCCGGAGAACACGCGCGCCTTTATCACCGGGTCGGGTGGAGGCACCCTCGCGGAATTGGTGGGCGCGAAGTTCGTCCAGGAAGTCACTGCCGTTTCGCTGGCTGTGGAGCAGATGCATCCCGAGGTTTACTCGGTGATCGAACTCGGCGGGCAGGACGCCAAGATCATCGTGTTCAAGGATGACCCGGAGAGCAAGCGCAAGAAGAAGATTCCGTCGATGAATGATAAGTGCGCGGGCGGCACGGGCGCGGTGATTGACAAGATCAACGCCAAGCTCAAAATTCCCGCGGAAGCGCTGAGCGTCCAAGGTTACGACGGGATCAAGCTGCACAAAGTGGCCGGCAAGTGCGGAGTTTTCGCCGAGACCGACATCAACAGCTTGCAGAAGGAAGGAACACCGCCGGATGAGCTGATGGCGTCACTGTTTGAAGCGATCGTGCTGCAAAACCTCAGCGTGCTGACACGCGGCCATACACTGCGGCCGCATGTGTTGCTGCTGGGTGGGCCGAACACCTTCATTCGCGGCATGCGGGAAGCGTGGCAGATAAATATCCCGCGGATGTGGAAAGATCGCAAGGTTGAGGTGCCCGAAAGCTCGACGCCGCAGGAGCTCATCAAAGTTCCGCAGAACGCGCAGTACTTCGCTGCGCTGGGCGCGGTGGAATACGGGAAGACCGAGGACGACGACGTGGGCCGTTATCGCGGCACAGCGAAGCTGGTTCGCTATATTGATTTCGGGCGCACGGAGGAGAAGGCTGCGTCCGGAGGAGGCGGACTGGTCGAATCGCACGGCGAGCTGGAGGCTTTCCAGGAATCGTTTCGCCGCAAGAAATTCGTCCCGGCTTTCTTTCAGAGTGGAACCACGGTTAGCGGCTTTGTCGGTGTAGACGGCGGTTCTACTTCGACCAAGGCCGTGCTCCTCTCTGAACAGGGCGAGATTCTGTGCAAAGCTTATCAACTGTCGAATGGGAATCCAATCCAGGACACCATCGATATGTTCGACAAACTGCGCTCGCAGGTGGAGTCGCAAGGCGCAAAGCTTGAAGTGCTTGGGGTCGCGACCACCGGCTATGCCAAGGACATTCTCAAAGACGTCCTGCACGCCGATGTCGCGTTGGTGGAAACTGTGGCGCACACGGAATCCGCCATGAAGTTCTATGACGATCCGCACGTCATTGTGGACGTGGGCGGCCAGGATATCAAGCTCATCGTGCTGAAGAATGGCCGCGTCAAGGATTTCAAGCTGAACACCCAGTGTTCGGCCGGCAACGGATACTTCCTGCAATCGACTGCGGAGGGCTTCGGCGTCAAAGTGGAAGAGTATGCCGACCTGGCATTCGCTGCTAAATCAATGCCGGTGTTCGGATACGGGTGCGCGGTTTTCATGCAGTCCGACATCGTGAATTTCCAGCGCCAGGGCTGGCGGGCGGAAGAGATCCTCGCGGGCCTGGCTGCGGTGCTGCCGAAGAACGTGTTCCTATACGTGGCCAGCATTCCGAATCTGGCCGCACTCGGATCGCGCTTCGTGCTGCAAGGCGGCACGCAAAACAACATGGCGGTAGTGAAAGCGGAGGTGGATTTTATTCGCTCCAGCTTCCGCTCCGGGGACCGCAAGCCAGAGATTATCGTGCACGAGCACTGCGGCGAGTCCGGCGCGATCGGCGCGGCGGTCGAAGCGGGGCGCCTCTACCGGAACGGCCGTCGCACCAACTTCATCGGCTTGGATGCGGTGCGCAACATTACGTATCGCACCACCCGCAACGAAGACACGCGTTGCTATTTCTGCAAGAACAATTGCCTGCGCACCTTTATCGATGTAAGCACCGGCGACGCTCCGAAGAACGATTTCATATCGATCGGCAAAGTTGTCAAGTCGAAGGTGCCCCTTCAAGCCGGCGAGCAGCGCCTGATCATCGCCACTTGCGAAAAGGGCACTGTCGAAGAGATGGAGGACATGAAGGACATCAAGGCGGGGCTGGACCTGGCGAAGAAGAATTACCCCAACTTCGTCGACCTGGCCGCGCACGAAGCCTTCCGCTCACGGAAGACGGAACTCGTCGCCGACCCGATACCTTCGCGTGCCTGGGCCAGGTCTACGAAAGACCGCGTGGCGTTGATGAAGAATCGCCCCAACCTGCGGGTTGGCATCCCGCGCCTCTTGAACGCCTACGTTTACGCGCCTCTGTTCAACGCGTACTTCGAAAGCCTCGGCCTCAAATCCGAGAATGTCATCTACTCCGATTACACCAGTCCTGAGCTTTACCGCGCCGGGGCCAGCCGTGGAGCCATCGACCCTTGTTTCCCGGCGAAAATCGGGATCGCGCATGTCCACAACCTGCTCACCATCAAGGGCCTGAAGAAGCCGCTCGACGTGATCTTCTTCGCGATGGTGGATGTTCTGCACACGCCGCTTGTTAACCTCACAGGATCGAACGCCTGCCCCACGGTGACGGCATGTCCGGAGACCGTGAAAGCGGCGTTTACCAAGGAGAACGACGTCTTCGCGGAACACAAAGTGAAATACGTCAATCCGGTTCTCAACCTGCAAGACCGCAAGCTGCTCGCGCACCAGATGTTCACTGCGTTCCAGCCGCTGCTGGGCTTGTCGCCGGAAGAGAATCAACGCGCGATCGAAGCCGGGTATAAAGCACTCGAGGAATATGAAACCGGCATACGGAACAAGGCGCGCGACGTGCTTGACGAACTCGAGTGCGAGGACCGTATCGGAATCGTGATGCTCGGCCGGCCCTATCATCACGATCCCGGACTCAATCATGAAATCCTAGACGAGTTCCAGAAGCTCGGCTATCCGATTTTTTCGCAGAGCACGCTGCCCCTCGATGAGGACCTGCTGGAGCGCCTGTTTGGAGAAGAAGTTCGCGCCGGAGTAATCCAGCATCCGCTCGACATTGCGGACGTGTGGAAAACCCGCTATTCCGCCAGCACCAATCACAAGATCTGGGCGGCCAAGTTCACGGCCCGCCATCCGAATCTGGTGGCGATGGAAATTTCGAACTTCAAGTGCGGCCACGACGCGCCCATTTATGGCGTGATCGAGGGCATCATCGAGAAGTCGCACACGCCATATTTCTCGTTCAAGGACCTCGATGAGAATAAGCCCACCGGGTCGGTAAAGATCCGCGTGGAGACGATCGACTATTTCCTGCGCCGCTACCGCGAAGACATCATCAAGCGGGGGCACGCCCAGCGTCACGTCGAGGCGCAGATCGCCGAATACGAGCACGAGTTACGCTTGAGCATGAGCGGCATCAGCGCCATGCCGGAAGCGAAACCTGAGCTGATCCAGATCGCGAGTTAATAGTCTGCAGAGTCAGGGCCGCTTTAGTCCAAAGGCCCTGACCATCAGTTTCCCGAATAGTCCGCGGCGCTGCGGGTCAAGAAAAAGCCACGACAACACGCCGACAGCGGCGGGGGCGCGAAAATCAGGGTCGAGCGCACGGCGCCGGTCAAGAATTCCGGTCAGCGTTTCCCGCGGACGCTCGCGAAATTCGTCGAGCATAGCGGTCTGATGGACACACGAAATTGTACAGAACGGCGCACAGCCCTTCGGACGCGCTGCTTCGCGCCTGATGTCGTCAATCGTGTAATTATCGAGAGGAATGGCGGGCCGGCCCCTCTGTTGCGAGCAATAATGAACCAGTCCGTCCTCGCAGATATACAGGAATCGCCCGCCGGCGCGGCAGTGCCAGTCATTCGGCAGGCCCCGGCCGATGTTCTCCTGAAAATGATCGAAATGCGCGAACGAGAACAGACCAGTCTTGAGACTTCGGAAACGATCGTAAACATTCCGATGGTCCGCGCCGAGCGGCTGAAGCTGGCCGTCATGATCGTGCAATATGCCGACCGTGCTGACGAAGCCCAGCTCCCGGGCGCGGCGCCCGACCACGATCGCGTCCTCAGGATTGTGAATGCCCGCTCCTAACACGGAGTTGATAGTAACGCCGAACTCCGCAAGTTGTGCCAGCCGTGCTAATTTGCGGTCGAGCACGCGCAGGCTCTTCTTCGAAATATCATCGGGAGCAACGTTGTCAATGCTGATCTGCAAATAGTCGAGCCCGGCGCGATTCAGAGCGCGAATCCGGTCCGTAGTCAGGAGCAGTCCATTGGTGATGAGAGTCGCGATTGCGCCTCGATCGCGAATGCGGCGGATGATTGCGTCCAGATCGGGATGCAGGGTCGGTTCGCCGCCGCTCAGCGTGATGATCGTAGTGCCGAGATCGGCCAGCCGATCGATTCGCCGGAGCATAATGTCGAGGGGAACCGGCGCGGAAGTCTTGTCGTATTCGTTGCAATACGCGCAGTCCAGATTGCAGCGCCGGATAGGCACGATCTGCGCCAGAATCGGGTGCGCGGCCGATTGCATGGCGCGCACGAACATTCGCGTTTCGCGAAGCTTCCGGTCGAACTGCCTGATCAGCCTCATTTGTTCATTTTCGCATCGGCGACCGACGGTTCAACACTCGGTTCAATTCGATAGTCCGAATACTCTATCTTTAAGGTGCTCGTTCCTGCGATCACGATCTTGGATTCGGATTCGAGCGAAGCCGGCAACCAGAACGGTCCATGCTTCTCATAGCGGCGGATGAAATGGACTTCCCTGGTCCACACAGAAGGATTCTTCGCTGGGCTTCCTTCCATCCGCACAATGGCGAAGTCGCTGGTGTCGACCCAGATCCGTCCTCGCATTAGATACTTCTTCGGGATCTTCGGGTTCACTTCGAGAACGAAACACGAATATCCATCGACCTGCTCCGTTCCCGCGAGCTGAAAAGTGTAGTTTTCGGGCGTGACGTGTGTCTGGTCCCGGTTGGCGTCGCGTACCGCATCCAATTCGGCCTCAATTAACTTGGCGATCACTCTGCGCCGGACGACCGTTGAGCCCGTTTCGGAAGTGACAGACAGTTCCTTCTGATCGGGCGGAACATATGATTCCCGGACGGTGACTTCGGCACGCTTCGAGAACTTACGGTTTTCGGCGACGTAGCGGCGCTCTGAAACGTAGCGCCCCAGAGCGCTAGCCCGCCCCTGATCCATCTCAACCAGTTGACGCACTACCTCCTCCGCACTCATGGAGAGCGCGTTGGTATCGGCGGCATACGCCAGGGAGGCGGTTATGGCCAGAATGCACGGAGTCGCACGAACAAGCCTCATTTGACCCAGAAACCGAGCTTTACCCGCCGTTGATCTCGCGGAAAACATCCCTTGTTTGATCCGCGAGATCAGCGTTCCGTTTCGCTATTTCGCTCCTAATCGAAGCACAACACCCGCCGAGTACCGGAGGTCGTTTTGATGGTCGCCGAACCCGTTGGCGCTGCTGAGTTGCGTCATAACATACTCCACCTGAATCGGCTTAATTGCGATGCGGTTGGACAAGTTATAGTCCAAACCACCTCCAGCGGCGGTAGCAAACGCGTTCTGCGTTGTGGAAGTTGGACCAATCCACGCAGAGGCGCCACCGAACAGGAATTGCACGTACGGAGTCAGGCGCCCGTGCCGCCAGTTAAACCGCGGCCCGAACAGGTAGGTCAATAACGTGTCGTCGATTCCCGTCCTCGTATTCGCATAGCCACCGAAGTCCCCAACCAGGCCGAGCATGCTGTTCACGTTGTACTCGAGATATCCCGAGCCGCCATTTCCCGTCCGCTGATAGTCGTAGTTGGCGGAGGTCACGTGTAACCAGGAGTAATTCATGCCAACTTCCCACGCCGGCGTACTGACCTCCTGCGCGCTCATTACCGCGGCAGACGCCAGAAAAACTACCAAAAGTAACCTCACTGATTTCATATCATTCTTCTTTCCTATTGAATTGGCTTCACAGAATCAACGGCTGGACGCGACCGCGAGTTTTGCGATTAGCAATTGCGCATTTGAGGGCGTTCCCGTTCCACCCTCAATGATTTGGCTATTAGTTAATGCGTTGCCATAAAGAGCCTTATTGCCGGCCTCATCAGGTTTCAGGGTCGCGCCGTCGAGACCGAAGCCGGCGAAGGCTCCCTTGGTGCGACCGTAGAAGATAATCTTCGCGTTTGGATCGTCATGCGCGGACTTCCCGTTTCCCCAGGCAGCCGAGGCATCCGCTCCGATAGTGAATCGATCAGAGAGCAGCTTGGAGCGTCGTTCCCGGTCGAGCGACAGGATTACGAGGTCGATTTCTTCGCCACCGAGCTGAGCTCCCACACTGCCGCTATCCAAGGCCACTGCGGCTGGCGCGGACCAGTTGCTTCCATTCCGGCAGGAAATGAATCCGCGTCCGTGGCCCACGCCAACCACTACGGCGCCTTTTTTGAATCCGGGAATGATCGCAATGCAATCGGCACTGGCGAGTTGGTCCGCGCGCACGCCGTGCCCGGACGCCGTCATAGAATCGAGAACAGTCGCGGCCCTTGCGAGCCGTGCCGCCGTGTCATCGGCAGCTGCCGCGGAAAGTCCTGTGGCAATCGTCAAGAACAGAAGGTGTTGTGTTTTTAGCATAATATCCTCTCTTTCGCATTCCTCACGCATTACTTAAGGCACGCTACATTCCAATTGGCCAATTCAGTTAACTTCAGTAAATGCCGAGCTGTTATTTGAAAGTGCCTCGCCAAGTCCGTGCGAGTGTTCGACACCTGTCGGGATGCCGACAGACTTAGCCAACGCGACAAAGCTGTCAATGCTGCAGCGACGATTTCAGGAATCCCGAAGCCACGCCGGGGGTGGCCACCGGCCTTCCCTCGGCCGCCTGAGAAGTAGTGACCGCGCCCAGCGTTTGCCGGAGGGAAGTCGTCATCGCCCCCTTTGAAACGCGCCGCACGATAGGATCGACCAGCCAGCGCACCGCTGCGGGAATGTCGCGACTCAAGGCCATCGCCTCAATCTCGACGTAGACGCCGTCCACGGTCTCTTCGTAGCGAGTGATGCTATGCAATTTCCACACAAATCCACTGCCTTCGTCGAATGGCAGTTTGTGCTCGCTGGGTTGACCGTAATCTTCGACTTCCTGCACGCGCACTGCGGTTGCGGTGCTATACCACCTCTGTCTCCCGGCCTGCGCGAAGGTCGATTCGTATTCGGTTTCGAGGCCGGTCTTCATGAACAGAGCCTTGTTCATGACCAGCATGGAAAACCGGTCCGCGTCCGGCGTTTGCCAGATCGCGCTGGAGTCGACTACGTTCGGATGGTAGTAATCCTTATAATGCCCGTAATCGCGAACCACGCCGAACACCTCGTCAAGCTTGGTATTTGGAAAGAAGGCGGCGCCGATCCAGTGATGGATCAGTCCTGAAGGAACTTTGCTCGGGTTGTGTTCGCCAACGCTAGTCACCAGAATCTCTCCGGCGCGAAGCTGCTGGCGCCTATCCGGCACTTCATCGATCCAAAGAAATGGACTGCCCGGCCGAAGCCGCGCTTGCATGGCCGCATCCGCCGATCGAACATAACGGTCCCAGGCATCGAGAATTTCCAGCTTTAATTCCGCGGCCCAAGCTTGGGAAGGCATCAACAACATCAGCAGTGCCACAAGCGGGATCGCCGGAATGGCGAACGGCATTGATTTGCGGAATAACCAGGATTGAACCGGGGTCGCGCGCGCCGGCTCGGGTGTAAACCGGCGTTCCGTCAACGTCTCGACCAGCTCCCGTGACCGCCTCGACCTCGCGGCGAATTTCGCTCCGCCCGCGTACCAGCGTCTAAATAGGCTTTGAACCGCTTCATCCATCGCAGTCACGAAGCTGATGTCGATGATGAGCGTCCGGGTTCCCACACTCGAGGAAGCGGTACGCCAGTCTTGCTCCAGTCTCGTGGCGTCGTTGGCGTCCAGATCGCCGGCCAGCTCGAACCGAAATGCTGCCGGGCCGTCGTGCATGTAGTAGCGCATCAGCATTGGAACACGCAACTGGGCAGCCAATCGATAAATCCCCGAAACGATTGAAAAGGCTAAGCCTCGAACCGGGATCCGCTGACGAAGTCAGCTTTTTCGTGCCGGCAAATCCGGCAATTGCCGGACCGTTGGCACTTTAATCCAGCTTCCAAGTCCTCTTTCGACCACAGATTGACACCGGTCACCAGGTCTGTCGGCATTCGGGCAATTACCGAATACTGCCCGGCGTTTCGGCGGCGCTTTCGAATGAAAGCCCGGCGTTTACTACGGTTCATTGATTAGATTCTTAGGTCAGAGATTGTAAACAAGAATGCTTCAACATTCTGGCAGCTAACATCACGCCGCAGCAAGCAGGGCAACGATATTCTGGATAGCCTTGTCGGCCTTGTGATACGCG
>JBEKBK010000289.1:0-10412 GCA_050015435.1 Bryobacteraceae bacterium | reverse complement strand
GGGCACGTAGAGGCGATCGCGGAAGAGAGCCGGCGAGCCGGTCAGGATGGCGCGGGGATGGGAGTCGACGTGGGTTTTCCAGAGAAGATCGCCGGTAGCCGCATCGACGGCGTAGACGTTGGCGGTGTTGTCGCCGAAGTATGCCGCATAACCGCTTCGAGCGATTCCGGGCAGGGGGCCGATCGAGATGGTGGTGCGCGAGGGGGTGGGTTGCGCGAAGCGCCAGTAGAGGCAGCCGGTTTGCGCATCGAGAGAATAGATTGCGCCGCCGAGGCTGGTGAGAAAGACGCGGCCTCCGACTACCGTTGGCTGGCCGTAGTTCCCTCCCGGGTAATCAAAGGACCACTTCACTTTGAGCCGGGGGATTTCGTCCAGGGAAAGTCCGGGCTGGGGCTGGAAGCGCGAGTTCCGCGGGTCGATACTCCAACCGCTCCAGCTGCTTGGTGGGATGCTGAACGTTCCCGGATTCGGGCATAGGGGAGGGTCTATGGCGGTGGCAACGGCGGGGGCCTCGGGCTGCCGGCCGGTGAGGTAGAGCGCGAGCGCGTTGTTGTCCGCGCTGTCGAGGCCGGCCGCCATGGGTTTCATGGTGCCGGTGGTGAGAGACTTGACGACGTCCGCGGGCGAGAGGGATGCGAGCTGTTGGAGGCCGGGCGCCCGTCCCACAGCGGGGTCATGGCATTTGGCGCAGTCTGCGCGGAAGAGGCTCTCGCCGTGGGAGCGCAGTGCGGCAGATTGATCGGCCGGGTGGGACGGGGCGCGGCTGCGACGTACGGTAATGGCGACGACGGCGACGGTGACGGCCAACGCTACGGCCACGATACGACGCCGGCTGACCGGGATGTGAAAGCCGCGGCCGGTCTGAATGAGATTGGTTTCGAAGAGGCGCGCGAGCACCAGCAGCTCGAGGACGCCGAACAGGACGAGCACAGCCGCGGTGCCGAAGAGATCGAGGGATGAGACGCCGCTTTGGAGGCGCGCCAGCATGACCAGGGGAGTGTAGATGGGGATCCAGGAGAAGATGCGCGGGAGCAGTCCATTGGGGTCGCGGGAGATCACGGATGCCAGCAACACGGAAGGCACGGTAATGAGCAGAGCCACCGGCATGAGGTAGGCCTGGGCTTCCTGCATGCTGTCGCGAACCACGGCGATGGCGAGGAAGATCATGCCGATGGTCACGAATCCGGCCAGAAAGTAGAAAAAGATGGCAGCCGCGATCCCCGGGGTTTGCCACACCGAGGCGAGCGCCGGGATGAGGAAGCCCAGGGGAGAAGACGGGTTGACTTTGACGATCACGACGGTGGCCAGCACCCAGATAACGACGATGGAGAGGCCGATGGCCGAGATTCCGACGAGTTTGCCGATCATCAATTCGCGGGGGCTGACGCATGCCAGGACGGCCTCTAAAAGTTTGTTGGCGCGCTCTTCGACGAGCCCCTGGAGCATCATGGAGCCAGTGATCATCATGGACACGAGCAGCAGATAGGCGAGCGCGAGGGGCAGCCCGGAGTGGGCTAGGGCAGGGGTTCCGGTTGCGTGTGTCTCGGGGGGCGTGATGGAAACGGGCGCGGCGAGGGTCTCGATGCGGGCGGCGGATAGAGGATCGACGCCGGCGGCTTGGAGAGCTTTGAGGCGCATGCTGCCGGTGAGTTCGAGCTTGACGTCCTGCACGAGGGCCGCGCCGGCCGCGCTGCTGGTCCAGACGCGGACCTGACCGCCGGAGTCGACATCGGCGGGAATGTAGACGGCAACGGCGAGGACTGCGCTGCCCGAGGAAGTGTCGATGGATTGCTGAAAGTGAGGTCCGATGGTAGCGCCAAAGCGAGCGGCGCTGGCGGTGTCGATGTCTTGCGGGAGGGGCAGTTCCACGAGTGGCCGAGGCGGCTGTTGAAACGACGGCGCACCGGGCGACAGCCTGGGCTTCAATCCCCGCAGCGCGGCGGTCGCTCCGCCCGCCGAGACGAAAGTTTCGACCAGCGAATCGCCCGAAGAGGCTCCGGTTTGAAGCGGCGTTTGAGCGTTTGGGGGCGCGGCGCCGGCCGTGCGCCATTCTTCGGCATAGGCCAGCAGTTCCACCAGCACCTGGCGTTGATAGTCGAGCTCGACACGCCGATTGATCTGCGCGCGGTAGCGTCCGGATTGGTCCACCAGCACGTAGCCGGCGGTTCTCAACCTGCCGAAGGATCTTTGCGCGAGGGGCACGACGATCACGAGCACGGGCACGATCAGCGCGACCATCCAGAATGCGGGCAAGGTGACCATGCGGCGATACTCGCGCGCGGTGACCAGCAGGATGCGTCTCATGGACGAGACTCCGGCTGCGGCCCGGCCAGATGGAGGAAGACATCGTGCAGGGTGGCTCCGTGGGCTTCGAAGTCCCGGAGAGCGAATCCGCGGGCGATGCAGGCCTGAAGGAGATCGCCCGGCTCGCTGCCTGGCGTGAGCACGACTTGCCAGTCCTTCCAGCCGTCTTCGGTTGCGGGGAGCGGTTCGGCGCGGGCGACGCCGGGCAGATGGGACGGATCGGCTTGGGCGCGCAGGCGGACGCGGCCCGGCAGCAGGGACCTGGCTTGTTCCTGATCGCCATCGAAAACTTTGGCGCCGCGGGCGAGCATGATGAGCCGCGTGCAGAGCCTTTCGGCGTGCTCCATGACGTGGGTGGAGAAGACGATGGTGGCGCCGCGACGGGCCGCGGCGAGAATTTCATCTTGCAGCACGGCCTGGTTGACGGGATCGAGGCCGGAGAAGGGCTCATCGAGCAAGAGGAGTTTTGGAGAATTGACGAGGGCGGTGGCGAGCTGGACTTTCTGGGCCATGCCCTTTGACAGGCGGTCCACGCGGGCGGTGGAGAAGGGAGCGAGGCCGAAGCGTTCGAGCAACGGGCCGGCGGCCTGGCGGGCGGTTTGACGGGACAGACCTTTGAGGCGTCCGAAATAGGCGACAGTATCGAAGACGGTCATGCCGCGATAGAGCCCGCGCTCCTCTGGCAGGAAACCGATTTCGGGGGCCTTCGCGCGTCCGGGGGGTCCGCCCAATACTTCGATTGTGCCGGAAGTGGGGCGGAGGATATCGAGGATCATCCGCAAGGTGGTGGTCTTGCCGGCTCCGTTGGCGCCGAGGAAGCCGACCAGCTCGCCTTCGGCGATGGAGAAGGTCAGATGGTTTACGGCGACAAAATCGCCGAAGCATCTGGTTACCCGTTCGAGGTGGAGAACGTTCATGCCGGTTCTATCCAGCTTCCTCGTTAGCCGTTTCGAGGGGACAATCGGGATGGGTCCACAAGCTTTTTGAGTGAAGAGACGTACTCGGTTAGACCGAGCCAAGTGGATTGGGCAGGCGGCCCAACGGTCCAGTGGAGCAGATCTAAAGGCAGACAGTTCTTGACGTCGTTGCAGAGATAGCACGCGGTGATCAGGTTCTCGGCGCCTGAGGTTCCGCCGGAGGGAAAAGAGATCACATGCTCGACGCTGGTCGAGTAGGTCCAGTAAAGAATATGCGATTCGAGAGGCCGCCAGTTGCGATGATACGGGACGACTTCAGGAAACGCGGCTGATAGAAGCCTCAGCACGTCGGGGTGCACCGTAGGCTGGCGACAATGCGCGTATCGGCACGTGTACCTATCACGCGCAAACGTCGCACGTACGTCGGCCCGCTTTGGATTTTGTCTCGGTGCACGGACAACGATGGATCTACTGGCATTCGCGACACCATCCGCTCCCCAAACCCGGCTGCGTGCTACGTTGCGCATTTGGACAAGCGCATCGAAGTCCACGGCACGGAGCGTCACTAGAGCCTCCTCTCGCCGATCATCGAGCAAAGCGATGATGGTGTCCTTCGGCTGGTCAACTACCTCGGTGTCCATGGCCTAGGGCCGACGACCCGTAGGCTAACATGCAACCCGACCCGCACTCGGTTCGATAGGCGACTACAGTAAACGCCTGATGTCGCGCATGTCTGAAAGCGCTGCGAATGTCAATCCCTTTTTTTCTTCGACCGTTGCACAAAACCACCATCGCGGATACACTACTAGCGGCCGGAGTGTAAGATAAGGCTCTGCTGGGAAGCAACCTGAGCGCCAACTCCGGGGCCAAGACCAGACTGGATTCGGTGAAAACCGCGCCCCAGCGGTAAACCTGATTCCTGGGATTGGCATCAGCGCGATAAATCCCAGAGTGAATCTTCCTCCTTTATTGAAAACTCGATTCGTCCGTTCCGCTCCTACCTACAGTTCCGTGCTTTCGTCGGACACATGTCTCCGCCCTCAACTTCTGCATGAGCCTATTCCGCCACTCGGGTTTCGCAATCATTGTTCAGTCTCGATGGACTAGCGCGATAGCCGCGTTTACCCGTGCGTCGACGAAAGACCTTGCCGCGGGCCCCGAGGCTCGCGATAAACCTCCTGCTTGGTGAGTAGGCACCAAGCGGCTTCGGCCAGGTGGCGAGCCACCGCGACCACTGCCTTCTGATGATTCTTGCGACGTTTGATCCCTTGATACAGCCGCACCACGTGGCTTTCCGCCAGTCGGCGCTGGTTGATCACGATCAGGTTGCCCGCCTCCACGAAAGCCCACTTCAGATTTCGGTTCACGTTTCCGCATCCCTGCCCCATACGCGTGTGACCGCCACTGGAATGCACGCGTGGCACTAAACCGGCGTAGCTGGCCAGGTGCGCGGCGGTCGGGAATCGATCCACTCTTCCGATCTCCAGCATCAGAACCATGCTGAGAATCTTTCCCACGCAAGGTAGCGTCTTCAGCAGATCCGCTTCCACGCTCACCCTCATAGTCGCTTCGAGCCGCCGCTCGGCAGATTCGATTTGCGTTTCCAGAAAATCCATCGTCGCCAACTCTTGCTCGATAGCTTCGCGGCTATGCATCGGCAGCTCAGGCAAGCGCGTGCCGAGCTCCAATCGAGCGGCGACACCGAACAGATCCGCCCCCGGCACCTGCACGTTGTAACGGGCCAATGTGCCGTGGATTCGATTTTTCACACGAGTGCGCAGCCGCACCAGGAAAATTCGTAATCGCATCAGCTCGCGTTGATCGCGCAACTCACTCGGTGGAATCCAAACCTCCGGCAGCGTGCCGTTGCGGAGAAGGATAGCCAACCCCTTCGCGTCCAACTTGTCGGTTTTGTTCGTCTGACCCATCCGCCGCTTAGCCTCGAATGGATTACATAACTTAGGGTGGTGACCCGCCCGTTCCATCTCGTCCACCAGCCAACTGTAGCTACCGCTAGCTTCCACCGCGATCGACGAGTGCGCCGGAAGCCGCGAAAGAAAATCGCCGTACAGCTGTCGATCGTGAGCCACGCGAAGCGCTTCGCCGGCCTGCCCCTTTTTGTTAACCGCGACGAACACGGAGAACTTCTTGTGCGCATCGCATCCGATAAACTGTTCCATATTGCTGCAGCTCCTTCACTGGGATTTTGCTCGCAGTCTACGCGAAATCCCGCTGCAGCGCTTTCATAGCATCATTAACGACTGAATGCGCCCGCTCTGGCCTATCGCACCTACCGGTGGGTGGAGATCCGGCCAAGGTCCTGGTTGGCATTATCTTCATGCAGCGGACCAATGGTGGCGGGGATGTAGCGGACCAGATCAACAGCTTCATGGCCACGGCTGCGGCGGCGATTGAGCGCTGAAATCCCTGACGCGGATTGGCTGAAGCTCAACCATAGTCAAGTCATCCTGTAGCGCTGTGGGCCGCGCCGAGCGGATCATTGCTTCTCAATGACGGCTAGAGCTGGTTTGTCGCCGGGTACCAGACACGTACCGTCGGGCAGCTTAAGCCATTCGCCCGCCTTCATTCTAAACCCGCTCCACGACCGCGGCGCGACCGTTTCGGTGCCGCCCTGGAGCCTTACGAGTAGTAACGGGCTGGCGGTATCGTTGCGCACCCCGATGGTGCTCTGGGCACCGCCGGAGGCGGGTTGCATGCAGGCTGAGGGTGCCAGACGCGGCAGCGTGGTCGGCCCTGCCAGCGTTCCCAACGTCTCCCTCACGCCGGGACGGATTCGGTCCAGGTGGGCAATGATCCGATCCAGCGTTTCCTGTTTCGCCGCCGCCGGAAACTCCTTTTGAAGCGCCTTGATGACGGCTGGAAATTCCTGGCCAGCCAACAGAAACTTTGCCACACGCTGCAGATGGTATTGGAACCAGACGTAGTTTTCCAGGCCAACATCGGTATAGACATAGTCCAGGTCAGCCAAAGATGTGTAACGCGGGGTGCGCTCGAAATGGTCGGCCGAGGGCCCTTCCAGGACCCACTCCAGGTCGCGCCGGTTCTCGCGGATGTATCCCGCCATGAACACATTCGCAACCAATTCATCCACGAAAGGGTTACCGCCCTCGATCTTCAGCCGATCAGCGAAGATGTGGCCCGCTTCGTGGTACGTGACATATTCGCCCGGTGTTTTCGCCTCTGGCTCCGGTCCTACCAATTCCTCCAGGTGGCTCGGGAGAAACACGATCCCTGGATTGGAAAGTTGGTGGCAGTACGGGAGGGCCCAACGGCCGCCCAGCGACTGGTACTCTTCCCGGTCGAGGACGGCAAGAAGCATCGGGACTTGAATTCGGAGTTGTTCCTCGAACCAGGTGTGAGCATTCTGCAACTCCGCCTGGTATCGAAGGGCTCGCTCCTTCGCCGGCGGAGAGTAGATGACGGGCACGGATCCCGGAGATTCCGGTAAATGCAGATTACGCAGCCTGGCAAGCTGGGTCTCGGTACCCTGGGCGCTGAGCGACGTGGCCATTAGCGCGGAAACGGCGGCGAGACCTCCAGCATACTTGCGCATCGAAACAGCATACACTTCGAAGCCGCCGCGGGCCAGGCCGCAAGCCAAGGCGCACGGTGTCACCCGGATCATCCGGCAACAGGAAACGAAACTCCAGCAGCCAGCCACCGAATAACAGCTCGGCGTTCACCGTGGCGGGTTGTCGGCATCGCTGTAGAAGTGACCCGCATTGCCGTCCGTTGGCGGTTAACTTCGGTTATTTCGGCCATAACCGGCCAATCGCTGCCCGATTTTAGGCTGTGGTGAGTTTGCGGGCTTAAAGCCAGTTCCTGGAAGATGGAGCGCAGATGAATGAGCAGGTTGCTACAGGAGGCGGTGGCCAGAGGTGGCATTTGCGAGCGCAGGCAAGACATCCAGCCGAGGAGGTGTGG
Source organism: Bryobacteraceae bacterium (assembly GCA_050015435.1). Taxonomy (GTDB): domain Bacteria; phylum Acidobacteriota; class Terriglobia; order Bryobacterales; family Bryobacteraceae; genus Palsa-187. The sequence goes on along the minus strand of JBEKBK010000289.1, from coordinate 3,246 downwards.
ATCGCGGCGCAGTTGATCGAGCGAGCGCACCTCAGGATGAACGGCTCCGAGGTAGGTCAGGAACTTGCGGACGGTGCCGCGGTAGTGACGAGTGGTGTCCGGATTCAGCGCGGCGCTGAGGGAATCGACAGCGCGGTCCAAGACGGGAGCCAGCGGATGAGACAGCGGAGGGCGTCGGATGCTCACGAGGCAGTCCCCGGAAGCGGGCGAATGTGCTGGGCCACGGCGCGGGCATACTGCAGGTAGACGTCTTGGGGAGTGACCTGCACATACCGCAGGGTGGTCTGGATGTCGGCATGCCCCATCAACTGCATGAGCGCAGGTAGACTGACGCCGGCGCGCACCATGTCGGAGGCAAAGGTATGTCGAAACCGATGGGGATTGGCGAGCGGAACGCTGGTGGTGTGACGATGATGGCGGAACAAGGAACGCAATCCGGCAGCGGTCATGCGTGCTCCGCGCGAACGTCCTTTCAGGGAGACGAACAGCGCGGCGGAACAGGGATCGGGCCGCTCCAGCCGTAGATAGTGATCCAGCAGTTGAACGGACTCCGGGGCCAGCGGAAGCAAGCGAAGCTTGTTGCCCTTGCCACGCACGCGGAGCTGGGCTTCGGAACGTAACACGTCCTCCGGATTCAAAGCCAAGACTTCGGCGGAGCGCAGTCCTTGGAGGAGCATTAAGCCGACGATGGCCAAGTCGCGCGCCGTGTCGAAGCTGGACCAGAAGCGCGCCACCTCATCGACCGACAGCGGAACGATTTGGTGCCTGGCTACCTTGACGCGTATTCGGCTGAGGGCCATCCTCGGCCGGCCCAGGCCCATCGGCCTGCGCTGCAAAAAGGCTTGATGAAAACCGCGAGCGATCTGACAGGGAGCGTTGGGGAACTCGTTGCGCAGAGCGCGGTCGGCGATGGCGACCCGGTCATTGATGGTGGAACCAGAAGGCCGAGGTTGGAGGCTGGATTGGAAGGCGAGATATTCCCGGAGCGTCGCTTCGGTAAGGTCCGTCTCCTGCACCTCGCTGGTGTGATGAACACTCTCCCACCAGCGCACAAAGTGCAGCAGATTGTAAGCGTAGATGCGCAAAGTCTTGTCGGCCAGGCGGCGCACGTACTCGCGGTCCAGATAACGATTGATCCAGCCGATCTCGCGGCCGGTGGTCTGTTCGACGACCCGCGCCGGACAGTGTGCGCTGGGGGAAGTGTGCTGGTAGATCACGTGGAACTTCATGGCTGAGCAGCCTCCAGAAGAGCTTGGAACTGGCCCGCGTCACCACCCTGGACAAAGAAGGAGTTCGGATCATGGCCTTGGGGCAACCCGATGCGGCGAGTGAGGATACCGTGTGCCTGGAGACGATGGGCTAACTGCTCCGATGCCTGTTGACCGCTGCCGTTGGCATCAGCATCGAAGCTGAGATAGACGGTGCGCGGGCTGTCACACAGTTGTTGAAACTGACGGGCGTTGAGATGGGTTCCCATGGCACAAGTGACGTGATGAAAACCGGACTGCCATAAAACGGCGTAGTCGAACAGACCCTCCACGAGAATCACTTCCGGGTATCGCCGGGCCTGTTCCCACGCATACAGACCGCCTTTGGGGTTGGGCAGGAAACGATGCGGCGGAGCCGCAGCCGAAAGACTGCGGCCATAGAGATTGCCTTCCAGCGGAAAGACGATGCGATGCACGTAGGCGTCATAGCCGAAGGAAGTGACCAGGCCGGCTTGCCGCAGAGCCGAGAGCGGATAGCCGGATTGCATCAGCCGGGCCCGCAGGCCACCACCGCCGGGTGCGTAGCCAATGCGCATGTGTTCAATCAGTTCCTTTGAACGGACTCCGCGTTGGTGCAGATAGGCAACCGCCTCCGAGTGGCGGTGTAACTGCATGCGATAGAAGTCCGTGGCTTGCTGCAACAACGGCGGCAGGCCACGCCATTGGCGCAGCAGCACCAAGGCTTGCGGGAACTTCACCTCGTGGTAGATCTCGGCGAAGCGAATCACGTCGCCGCCGCGGCCACAGCCGTAGCAGTAGAACAGGCTCTTGCCGGAATCTACCAGGAAGCTGGGTTTGCGATCGGCATGCAACGGACACAGCCCCATCCATCGACCGCCGCTGAGGGGCCGGACCGGTTGCCAATCCTGAGCCTGCAAATAGTCCAGCAAAGGAATCTGCTGTTTCAACTCGTCGAGAGCTTGGCGATTCACGGACTGCTTGCCTCGATCGGCAGAATACGGCACAGCGCACTCAGATCCCAGGCAAGGATGGTGGGTGTCCGCAAAAAGTGCTCGCCGGGAGTTCCGACCCTTCCCCAGCACCACACGCTCAGCAGTCGCCGTTGTACCCATCGACGCACGGTGGATGGATCGGGCAAGCGTGTCGGATCCTTGCAGTGCGGTGCGGCCTGCTCGGCAGCATCGCCGACGCCGATCCGCTCACAGGCTTGGTGTCGGCAACGCAGGCTATAGTGCCCAGACGGCGTCAGCCAATCTGGCAAGATCGTGAACGTCTTCCGGCACGGCCGACAGATTCCGCGCCGCACCCACATGCATGCGTGCCGATCATCGTGGCCCTGACGAAGTCGCCGTCCGTGGCCGATGATGGTGTCGTCCTGGCAAACCGGACAGCGCCGCGGCAGAAGTTCCAGGGGGATTACCCCGGATCGATGTTGTCTTTCGCCTCGGGCAGTGCGATAAAGAGAATCACGGCTGGCGTGAAGGCCCGCCGCGACCGTTCTCTGTGAAAAGTTTCGATCTGCTGGCCGGGCCTTCACCCTCCGGCAAAATCAGCTTCAAACGGAACAAAAAGAATACTGCTTCTGCGTGCTGACCGCGAGTCCCTTACTCGGTCCATTGGCCGGTTATTTCGGCCTATCCGGTAGTTACTTTTTTGGCGAGCCGCTCCATAGGGAAGTTTCGGGGCCCGAATGGGCACCATCCGGGGCCATCTAGCCGGGGGCTTGGTGCCAGATGTGTGGTGTTGAACTAAGCCGCAGGCGCTAAGAAAGTTGGCACATGCTACTATTTGGCAGGGCAATTGGCATGCGACACCTCTTCGATCCTTCGACGATCCACGACTGCGCAGTAATGTCAAGATACCTTAACATTAAAAAGTCGATTCAATACCCATAGGAGCAATTGCCCTGCCAAATCCCGGGCGGCTCAGTTCAACAGATTCTATCCGCAGTGCTCACGCCGGCGGTGCTGCCTCGCGTGAGGTTTCGCCCGTGAGCACCCCCGATAGAATCATCTTC
>JBEKBK010000288.1:0-10435 GCA_050015435.1 Bryobacteraceae bacterium | reverse complement strand
CCATTGCCTTCCCGGAAGAAAATGAGTCGGCTGGCCGCGATCAGGTCCGCCCGGCTCGATGCGGTTGCTGGCTCCAATGGGAATGTCGATGGCTTGTTGCAGGTTCCGGTTGTAGTACCCCACCAGGATGCTAAAGCTGCCGTCCGGATTCGGGAACCATCCTTCCAGCGCGCCGGTGATGCTATTCCCCGCGTTGTGAAACGGCTCCCCAGGTAACGGCAGTTGTCCCCAGGAGGCGATCGGCAAGATGAGCGCAGCCACCATGCCAAGTGTTCGAATAAGTTTCCTTCCTTCTATGTGATTCGATTTCATGTTTAATCCCCCTAAAAACGACAAAGAGCGGTGCCGTTGTTACCGGCAGCCGCTCTTGGTCAGTACTTGTCTCTTGCGATTAACGGCCGCCGGTCGCTGCTCGGCCCGCCATCTTCGGCTTGTGCGTTTCGGCCCAGGCCTTGTAGTCCTCGTCGCTGAGGTAGGTGACGTTCATCCACGCGTGACCCATCTCGTCGACCGTGCGATCGCCAAAGCCAACCCACTGGTTAGGATCCGGGTTGGACTTATTGGCGGTCGTATTGTCGTACCAGGAAGTGACGTGAATGATCGTGCCCTTCGGGAACACCGGGGCCGCATCATCCGCATAGATGTAGTTCGTCATCCAGTTAAAGTTAAAATGGTCGACGTAACTTACGATCTGGGTAGAGCCATCCGGCAGGATCGCCTCCACCGCCATCGCCTTGCCGCGCAGGTGCATATGCGGCTGGAAGTTCTCCAGGCGTGCCGGAGCTTTCAGAACATGGAAGCCCTGGCTCGCGATCACGCTGTTTGGCGGAATGTCGATGTGGGAGCCCTGCGTTGCGGTCGAGCCGAACGCAGTCAGATAGGTCCGATACTTCGGCGGTTCATTCTTCGGGTAGAGCCAGACGCCCAGTTCCACGTGATCGGTGATCTTCTCGCCGACCGCATGATAGTGGATGTCCCACCAGATCTTCGCACCCGGAAGAATCAGCTTGCCGGTGTTCGGACGGTAGATATCATAGTTCTTTCCAACCGCCCACTCCATCAGCACGCCGCCTTCATTGGGCCCTGCGGCTCCGGCGCCATCCGGGGCATCGGTGAATTTGCGGGCATCCGGATCGTTCTGAATCAGGTGAGCCAGAGCATGATGGGTGATTTTGCGGCCTGCTGGCGTTCCCGGACGCATTTCAACCGCGCGAACCCACACGGGCTCGGTCACGTTCATTTCGACCACCGGCTTCCACCATTGATCCTGGTTCACCGCAGGCATCGTATAGTCCGTGGACTTAATGATCATGTCGGGCGGCCGGCCGTATTCCTTCGCCAATTGCCATTCGGTGTCGTTCGGCCACGTCTTGGCGGGAGGCATGTCTTTCGGATTGCCCATCGGCGAGCCCGCATCCACCCAGCGCGCGATCATGCTGATCTGCGCGTCGGAGAGCGACATATCATTCTTGAAGCTCTGCACGCCCACCGTCTTATCCAGGTGCCATGGCGGCATCTGCCGGGCGATCACACGTTCCTTAACCGAGCGGGCCCAAGGACGGGTCTCTTCATATGACACCAGGGACATCGGCGCCATTCCACCCTTGCGGTGGCAGTCCTGGCACTTCTCTTGAAAAATCGGGGCGATGTCCTTCGCGAAAGTCACCGGTTGGCTGGTCGCATCCGCTGCGATCGCAAAACCTGAAAGTGACACGAAGGTACCTAGCGCGAGCGCGCTAACGCCGAAACTCCGGCACACTGAACCCGCAACCATAAGCTGCTCCTTATAACGTCCGATCCATGGACGTACTACGACTACTCTTGTTTACAGGCTAACTGTTTCAAACACTGGTGTCAATCCCTTTGCAATAGTGTTTACTTTCATTTACGTTAGTGCGCGGTTTGCGGCCGCGGTATCGGACGATCGCGCATCGCTGCGTTATAAGCGAATGACGCCATGACGATGGCCGCCTGACGAAGGTCTTCGGGTTTCACATGCTCGACCATATCCATATTGGTGTGGTGGGTCCGGACATCGTAGTCCTGGTAATCCTGGAATGGATTGAATCCGGGAACGCCCACCGCCAGGAAGCTAAGGTGATCGGTATCCGTAAGATGCAGGTTAACGTTCCTTCGCACACCCAGATCCTTGAGCGGCTCAAGCCACGAGTCCAGAATGGGCTTCGCATCCGCGTTGTTCTCAAGCGCAAACCCGTAGATTGGTCCCGTTCCGTTATCAATATTGAAATACACCGCCAGGTTGTCGCGCGCCTGACGATTCGCATCGCCCGAGAGGTGCTGAGCGACCCACGCTTTCGACCCGAGCAGGCCTTGCTCTTCTCCACCCCAGATGGCCACGCGAATCGTCCGCCGCGGCCGCGCGCCTACGGCTTTCAAAATCCGCATCGCCTCCATCATGGTTGTGGTGCCGTCTGCGTTGTCGGTCGCACCCACCCCCGTGTGCCACGAATCGATATGCGCCCCCAGCATCACCACCTGATCTTTCAGCGCAGGGTCGGTTCCCGGAATCTCACCAATCAGATTGTAAGCGTTCAAGTCCGTGTCATAGAACTTCGACTGGATGTTGACCCGCAGCTTCACCGGAATTTTATGTTCGAGCATCCGGGCGATGAGGTTGTAGTGCTCCGAAGCGAGCACGATCGACGGAACGGCGCTCGGTCCGGCGTCCCGGCCCGTCACATACACCGTCCCATCGGCCAGGACGTTCGGCCGCAACATTACTCCTGGACCCGCTTCACGGACCAGCGTCGTGAAGCGTTGCGCCTCGGGAGCCCCGCGGAACAGAGCGGGTGGCGACAAAACTGGTGGTCCGTCTCCCGAGCCCTCCGTCGGCTGAGGCCGGTCCTGGCGCACGAATGCCGTCTGAATCGGTTGCGTCATCACAATCGCGCCCTTGATGCTCGCGCGGAGAGACTCGATTTCCGCCGGTGTCTTGCCGCCTAGAAACACCGGCGTCGCAACCAAATCTCCCGGAGTCGAAGGGGACCAACCCTCGGCGTATCCGATCAGCGGCATATAGCGCGGCTCGACCATTTCCACCGTCAGATGTTCGAGCGTCCAGCCACGGCCGAATTTCCATGGCTCCAGGTGGACGTTCGCGAGCCCGTATGTTTCCAGGCGATCCCGCGCAAAATCGATGGCCCGCTTGAATGCGGGCGAATTGGTCAAGCGCGGCCCGATCTCGATCGTGAGCGTCTCAAACACCGGCAACGCCTGCGAGTGCTCGAGACCCTCCACCCGGATCTTCGCGGTCATCTCCCGGTCCACGGTGTTCTGTCCGCTCACCAACAGTACGCCCGCCAACCCCAATACTACGATTCTTACCCTAGGTGCGATCATGAATCTCCTTAGAAGCGCAAAGGGTGCGGCGCGCACCTTCAGCCCGGACAAGAAGCTGATCGCGCCGCACTCCGTTTTGCTCGTGTTCCTTAATAAGCCCCGATGCCGCCCGGATCGCGCACTAGGGTCTGACTTGGGCCTCCTCGCTGCGCATGGGCGTACGGCCAGTATAGTCGATAGACTGGACGGCGTAGAAGCGCCTCCGGCAGACCTCGCAGCGGCGTGCGAGAACGAAGAGCGGAAGGAACCTATCCTTAAATCGAGGCCAGGACCGACGGATTCTTCGGGAGCGGCACTTAGGGCAGCGGGTAGCCTCGCCGCGCAGAAGCGCGAGCACCACCACGCCCATCCACAGAGTCAGCGGTACCACCGCCAACCCGACGGAGATCTGGGAAACGATTTTCATCTCGCGCCCATAAGCCTATGGTTTTCGATCGGCGTTTATGAAGGCTCATCAGCGGCACGCTAGCCTGCAAAGGGCCGATCGCGACCCTCAATCCACGGAAGCAAGGTGGTCTGCAAGCGATCCAGGCTCCGTTTTGCGGGCGATAACTTAGGAGGCGCTGGTCTCTTTCATCACCCTGTCTAGGGTTGACTGAAGAAGCCGCGAGTGGTCCGTTCCTCCCCAAAGAACTCGCACCACCTCTATCCCGACCCGAAATCGCGCTCCATCCGGATTCGAGTACACGACGTGGCCGAACAGCGTGCTATCGGCGATCTCCAGCCGGACTGCGGAGCCGGGGGCCAGATCGACCGGCAGCGTGGCGCAAATGCCGGACTTCGAGATATCGCATACCTGCCCGGCGACAAACCGCGATTCGCAGCTCAGGTCCGTCACCACAATATCGAACTCATTCGCACAGCGCTCCTCGAAACGACGATGCATTGACCCTCCCTTGACAGCCCCGCGCGTCCTGCGGGCGAATTCCTCAAAAGGACACACAGGTGCAGTGTAGCCTTCGAAACACGCTTTCCATCTACTTTAACGAACGCTGTACTCCAATGATATCGGGCCAAACCCTAATATGTCTTCAAAAAAGATCTCACGCCGGCGATGATAGGGAGTGCCACGCGGCACATCGAAGAGCAACAGCTGAAGGATTATCGAGACTAGGGCCGCCGCAGTGAATCCGTTAGCATGCCGGCCGCGCGACCGGCTCGCCGAAATGATTGTCGGCCCCCACATGGCTCGGTCACACGATATTAAGTGGCTTGTCGGGGTCAAGAACCGTTTGCTGAATCATGCTCGCGTTGTCCCTGCGATGCGCCACTAGCATCGCCAACTGCGAGCGCAGCTTCGTCTCGCTGAGCGTAACCCTGACAAGAACAACGCCCAGCCTTTAGGTATCAGCTGGCTTAGTGCGCCTAGCGAACTTGCGCCGGAAAGCCCACAACAATGCCATTCCAGCAAACAAGAGAGCGGCTGTGCCCGGCTCGGGCGTAGCGATCGGATCTACGGTGATGTCCACGCCGAATTCGCCCGCGTAGCCTGGACTGCCGGGGGTGCCCAAGCTATTGTCAGAGAAACCGCTGTCGAGTGCCCCAACCACCAGATACCGCGCGGCGATGACCGTCGCTGCCGGAAGGTAGAAGTCGTACGGGATCGTGGTGTTTACGTTTCCGACGTACGAGTTCAAATTTGGATTATTGTTGATGTTTGGCAACCCGGAGGGGACCGCACCGGGCAGGCGATTCACATTGGACGCGGCCAATAGAGTCGTGTTCGTGGAAAAGACGCCCCCCAAGTATGAGGCCGACGCCGCGTACACTGTGCAATTCGGTCCGGAGAAGACGCATAAGCCACCGACATCGGTCACGGTGATCGTGTCGCCGATGTATGCGCCTAGATCGATGAAAGTGGGGCTCATGTTGCAATTTGCGACCGCGTATGAGCCGGAGCAATTATCAGTGGGGCTGTTATACAGGAAATTTCCCTGTGGGCTTACCGCAAAGAACCCAAGGTTAACCGACTCGGCAGATGCACCGGCTATTCCCACTAGGGCGGCAATAACTAAGATCAAAGCTGGTTTCATGAGCCTTACGACTACCCATCGGCATTTTTGTGTTTAGACTTGCGTTTGGACTATAAAAAGACGAGCAGTGCCACATTTGCGGGTGGTCTCGACATCGCATTTGTGGGGTTGCTTAGTACACGCGTACCACTAAAGACTGCAGCAGTCACAGTTAACTGTCAAGTGGCTTGGTACTGTTCGAATCGACATTAGCAATAGTACGCGCACACGGTAAATATGACTTATGCTCTAACTAAATAGGAGCTCCCGCGATGCCGCCGGGATCGGGAGGTATATAACGCTCAGAAATCTTGAGCGAGCCGGGCGACCCTTAAAGCCGGGACTCACACGGAGCCTGTCAATGGATCGTCGGTTCTGGAACCGGACTCCGCACGCACTTCATTTCGTTCATGGTACTTTCTGAACCGGTCTGCTCTTGACCACAATTTCCCCGTGTGTGAAATTAGGGCTTCCGTATAACCGGGGTGGCGACGTCGCCTCAAGCCGGGTAGATATCGGAGGTACGGATGGCACAGCTGAAGTTTGCCGGTTCCCATGCGCGTTCGCGGCAGAACTCGGAGAGCGGTATTTTCACCAATCGAGTCCTATCACAACAATTGCGCCATCAGCCGATTGGACGAAGGTATAGATTTCTGGGGACGCCGTGTTAGGGGCCATGGCTGTGCCTCGGCTTGCATAAAAATGCGGCGGAATAAAACAAAGGACGATACATGAAGCAACTGCAAACCTTAATACTCGGGATCGGACTCTTAACAGGTTCGGGGTTGTTCGCACAGACGCAGGCGCACTACTTTGGAAGTAACGTCACCGGACAACTGTCGCTCACGGGCACCTTCAATTTCTTACAGCTTTCTCAGAATGCGCCGTCACCGGCGCCCATCAACAGCGCGGACTTCTTTCCGGAATCCCTGCACCGTTCTTATCCGCGTCCCACTCCTCCAGTCAAGACTGGAATCGCGTCAGTGAAGGTCGCCAGCACGCCGGGTCTGTCTGTCGCCGCGGCCACCAGCTTCGGCTTTGACGGTCTCACCCACGCCGATCAGCGGCTATCCAATGGAGGCAACCAGTGGAGCACCGAACCCGCCACGCCCGGGATCGCCGTGGGCGGCAATTTTATCGTCGAAGGTGTGGATGACGCAGTCCAGGTCTACAGCACCTCCGGCACGCCGTCGCTCCCGATCGTCGTCTCAAGCAACCAGTTCTTTGGGTTGCCTGTGGCCATTAATCGCAGCAATCCCGAGGCTACCTTTTGCCCTGGCCCTTATCTTACCGACATGCGCGTATTCTACGACCCAGACATCCAGCGCTTTATCGTCGTCGAGTGGGGCCAGCCGCAGGGCTACTTTAGCTGCAGCAACTTGGCTGCTTCCACCGAGTGGATTGCGGTCACGCAAACCTCGGATCCTACCGGCAACTGGAACATTTATGCGATGAATACTACCGACTCCAACACCACCGGGTGCCCGTGTGTTCCTGATTATCCCCAGCTAGGCGCGGATCTGTACGGCTTCTATATCAGCTCCAATGAATTCGACGCCGCCACCGAGACCCAGTTCGCACAGGCCAATATACTGATCATTTCCAAGTCCGACTTGGGCTCTGGCGCAACCACTCCGTCCATGGTTCGATTTGTCATCCCGAACGCCGGTAGCTTTCAATTTGCCATTCAGCCGGCGGTCACCCCCCCCGACGCCAGCTATTACCTCGCGAGCGGCGGCCTCGAGTATTTCGTCAGCAGCCTGTCCGGATTCTCCTTCGGAAACAGCCTCGCCCTGTGGGCCATGAGCAATACCAGTTCAATCAACTCGGTGGCCACCGAGGGTGTCAATCTCCTGCTGACTCAGACTACCGTTACGACGCAGTCGTATACCTATCCCAATTCAGCCACGCAACCCACCGCGCTTTATTATCCATTGGGGCAGTCCTTCTCTGACAAGGTACCCCTCCTCAGCGGCGGGCCGGACAGCCGCACCCTATCGAACGTCTATGCCGGCGGCCGCTTGTACGTAACCCTGCAGAGCCAGGTTACGGACGGCAACAGCAACAGCGTGGTCGGCGGCGCGTATTTTATCCTTTCCCCCACGTTTCGGAGCAACGCGGTGACGGCTTCGGTCGTGCGTCAGGGCTATCTGGCGGTAAACAGCAACCATATCTTGCGCCCAGTTGCGGCGGTAACCGGAACCGTGCAGGGCCAAGTCAAGGGAGCGATCGTGTTTACGCTCGTCGGTCCCGGCTATTATCCGAGCGCGGCCTGGCTGCCGTTCAACAACACGACCACAGGATCCACGGTCCAGCTCGCCGGCGTCGGCGCGGGTCCGGAAGACGGCTTCACGGGCTACGAAAACCCATTCACAGGCCAAACCCTGACGGACACGACCGGCATTGCTCGTTGGGGTGACAATTCGGCGGCGGTGGTCGCCGGCGACGGATCCATTTGGGGAACCACTGAGTACATACCCAATTTACCCAGGACCTCTAAGGCCAACTGGGGAACCTACATAATGCACATCAACCAGTAGTCGAGGACAGCGAGAATGCAGAAGCCTATCAAGATGCTACCGGCGATGGCGGAGGTGGGTCTGCTGTTCCTGGACCTGTCCCATAAGCTCATCGCCTTTGACCGCGGCGCGGCTGCGATCCTGGATTGCCCAGCTCGGCCCGTCCCCGAAGAACTCCTGGACTTCATCCGCAACGGCGATCTGACCGAGGCGGCCCAGCTGAAACTCCGCGTGGGCGTGGACGAGTACATGTGTCGCCCGTACCTTGTTGAAACCTGCTCCGGACGGATCTTAGAGCCCCTGATCGCAATTCAGCTCGAAAGAGTCTCTTCTCCGAGTGACGCGGTCCATAAGATCGGCATCAAATACAACCTGACGGATCGGGAACAGGAAGCCCTGCGCGGCATCTCCATGGGGCTTACCAGCAAGGAAGTGGCTGAGCGTATGAATATCAGTCCCAACACCGTGAAAGCCTTCCTACGGCTCATCATGATCAAGATGGGTGTGACGACGCGTGGCGGAATCGTCGCGAATATCCTGAATCGGGCGAACTTAGAGGATGTGGTCGACATCGAGGGTCTCGACACAACGCCTCCGGACCAGACCGAATCGAGAGCCTTCTGATCACCCGGTTACGCTGCGAGGAAACTCCGCCAATTCGCCAGCCCTTCCCGATTGTGCTGGGTAAGCGCTTGTAATCCGTCCCCGCCCGAAGCCGGGTCGTGCAACAAGTTGCGTCCCACGCGAGCGATATCCAGCACGTCGTCCACATTAGCGCGCCAGTGGCGCGGCGCTCAATCGATCGCATCCGACACGACGGACGCGACCCCTTCGGCAATACCGTCCGCTGTGACCATGCTGAAAGACTCTGTATAAGAGCATGAGATCAACAGGTCCATCAAATTGACCGTCTTGCGATGGTTGTGCCAGGATTGCCAGCCCGCATCCATGATTCGCGCATGCCGGGTGACGGCGAACATCTCTTTAATTGCCCGGATGATCCCCGCCCCGCCTTCGTCCCGCCCGGAGTTGATCCACAGTTCCAGGTCAACATCGAAAACCCTCGAGATCGCCAGCGCCGCACCCGCGGCCGACATCAGATTCTTCAGCGGGCGAGTCGCCCCGAACGCTCCAACCCGGAGCAATCCGCCACCGAACACCGGGCGGTGTGCCGGAACCTGTTCATCCAGGTAGTACAGGTTCGGCAGGTAGACGCACGGCACACTGAAGGTCGCCTTCAACCACCCCACAAACTTACTGCTGTTTCCCGCCATGTGGAAGTTGTAAGATCCACGCTGAATTTCGATCCCTTCGCCCAGCAACCGGACTCCGTTTGGATCGGCCTGCAGGAATCCGACGTTAGAGTGGCAGTTAACAGTAAAGTGAACTTCCGGGTAATCGATCGTCAGGTGTTGCAAATCCGTCGATGGAATCCAAGGCGCCGAGATGACGACATGAGTGACGTCGCCCGCTCCCGCCAGGCGGCTCCGCAGATGCGCCGCGTCGATCAGCGGCCATACCTGAGCCTGGATGCCGGCTCTCCGCAGGCTCTTCGTCGTGTTGAGCGCCGCTACTCCCAGCCCAATATGACTGATATTCCGGTTTGCCGCGAAGTTCTTGTAGGCGATGGCCAGCTTCATTGCCTACATTGTTAATCCGGTCGCTGCGCCCAACCTCCTGGCTCAACCCCAGTCTTCGTTGAGACGATTGGGAATATGCAGACTTCCCGCTAAGTGGCTGAGTCTGAAGTGGGGAGCACGCCCTCGTCCGGCTGTTTTTCTATTTCACGCCATTGTCAAGCAATTCGCTCAGCAATTTGTCCGCGCCGTAGAGCGTCCGCAGACCCTCGGTCATACCCGCCGTATGGACCGCCACCGCCCGATTGGTGTCGATGTCGTAAACGAAATCCCCAACCAGCGACTCGATATTGCCGTCGAAGATCAGGCCGACGATCTGCCCATATCGGTCCACCACCGGGGAGCCCGAGTTGCCGCCGATAATATCATTCGTCGTTACGAAATTGAGCGGAGTTGACAGGTCAACTTTTTTCCGCCCCTCGAGCTCATGCTTCGGCAACACGAAGGGTCCCTTGTAATCGAAATCGGCCGCCCGGCCGTAGAGTCCGTAAAAAGTAGTCTTCGGCGGCGCGATCGTGCCATTCATCGGATAGCCCTTCACCTGGCCATAGGACAGCCGGAGCGTGAACGTCGCATCCGGATAGGTGCTCTTGCCATACACCGCGAAGCGGGCCTTGCCGAGTTGCTCACCGCTGCGCTGCTCGACGCTTTCCACATTGTCTTCGTACCACTTGATTCGCTCCCGCCGCATCGGATCCAGTTTCCGCGCCAGCACGATCATCGGATCGGTGGAAGCCGCCACCGCAGCTTCTCCGCCTTCCATGAGCTGCCGTCGAACCGCGGGATCGGTAAGTTTCGTCCCGCTGACGAGTGCCGCGGCTACATCGTGAGGATTCTTTCCATTCAGCACGATCTTCAAAAACGGATCGTTCGGCCCGAGTTCCTGGAGGTCCAGCTCGAGCGCGCC
>JBEKBK010000287.1:0-10440 GCA_050015435.1 Bryobacteraceae bacterium | reverse complement strand
CGAATTCCACCAGCGCTTCCGGCCCTTTGTTCAAGTGCAATAAACAACCGCCAACCGAGAGGCGGGTCTTGAGTTCCTGATCCCCGAGCGAGATGGCAGCCTGGAAACTCGCCAGCGCCATTTCGTATTTGCCGAGGTTTTGAAGACATAATCCGAGCTTGTAACGCGCTTCCGAATTGTTCGGAACCAATTCACACAGGCGCGAATAGCTGCCCGCCGCGGGCGCGAATTGCCCCAGCTCGGAATAGATGTGACCGCGGGCGGCATGAATCTCCGCAAGATCGGCGGCATCGGCGGAAGCTTCCGCGCCCTCTAATTCCTTCAGCGCTTCTTCCGGCTTACCTTTGATATGAAGGGAAACCGCCGCGGCCAGCGCGCGCAACGAAGCGTCCCGATTGGCCACGCCGTTCGAGGCGGGCGAGGATTCGGCGGCGGCGAAAAACCCCTGGTTTTTTTCAACTACTTTTGCCATTGGTGACCTTAGGACCCTCGGACCCATCGGCAGGACGCTGCCTGACAACTCCAAGATACTTACTCAATCGGCATATGTCTCGATTGTCTTCATACTGGTGCGGACAAAACCAAACCTCGCCTCACCGGGAGAGATTTCGGAATTGGCTGATACTGCGGAAGATCGGCAGTCCGGATGTCCCACTGGACTGCGGAAATTTGGGGGGTGAGGGCGGTCGCAGTCACGAGCCATTCAGCGCGAGGCAGAGCCTTGGGTCCAGCCTCGCACAACACCGGCGACTGCGACGCTAAACTGCGGCCGGGGCTTTGGCGCCGCGGGACTGGTTCCATACATATGTCTGATTCTAAACCGCCTAAGATTAGCGTCGGCGCCTCCAACGCAGAACGAGGAACGGTCATGCGGGCAGTCCTCGGCGCGAAAATCTCCGGAACAGCAGTCGGCCGCAACGTTACTAAAGGAGCGATTCGATGGCGTAGGTGCGCGGCTTCGCTGATCCGAACGGAGGGCTCTTCAGGAGGCTCCGGGCCCTTCAACCGGAATTCTCCGGGAACCGGTACTGCCTGGGGCAAATGCGGCATCCGCGCAATTGTGACTTGGGTTGGTTCCGGGCCGATTTGACACGTCGAAATCGGACGCCGCCATGTAATTGCCGACATGGGATCTGGCTCGACCGGCCTGGAGGCCAGGATTGAAACGTGCACATCGATTACGCCCGCGCGGAGTTCCGCAACCGGTCGTTCGACATCCAATGTATGGATTCCAGGAATTTCGAGAGCCTGCGATGGCGGCACCACCACTCGTTTACCGTCGGAAGTCCGCGAGTAACGTATCTCTGGAGACCGGGGCGCGGGGGGTAGCGGCGGCAGAGTATCTAAAGGTTGGGGTTCGGCTCGCGCGGCGTGAGATTTCTCCTTGACGGCTTGGCAATAGTTCCCCGGGGTTTTGCACGCGCCGGCGCCACGCGGCAAGACCACCGCTGATCTGGGACCGACCGGTTTCGTCTCAAGCTCGTTTCGATATGCCGCGGTCGAACCCACATTAGCGAAAGCCTTCTCTATCGGAAGCAACTCACCGGGACGAGATATTTCAGGAATTGCGAGCCGGGAAACTGCAAGTGGCAGACCGAACGCCATGGTTTCAAGAATCACGAATCCGACGAGCGGATCCGCGGCCTGGACCGGCTGGGGTGCGGTGAAAATCGAGTACGAAGCGCCGCTGCTCTGAATGGTGGCCGTATCCCCAACCGCAGGCGGTCCCGGGTTCTTTGGCGGATCGGCCGGATGATCGGCGGGCAGCACGCGCGCGGAAATCCTGGACCCCGGCGCCTCCGAAAAACACGTTTCGATGCGGAGTCCGGAAGTGGTTACCGGCAGTGAATGATGCTGAGGTTGCCCGGCGTCCATCAGGCGAAAGCTGAGCTGCGCGATTTGCGCCGGGACCACGAGGTCATCTGCGGGAGGAGGCTCGGCCAAGGTCCACGGCGGCAAAAAATCAGCTTCGAAGATCGGCTTCTGCTCAGCGGCGGATGTTTTGTTTTCCGCCGCGCTCGCCTCCGGCGGCTTGGCGGCCACGAGCCCCTCGGTCTCGGGTGAAACCGCGAGCCCCGGCCTGGCCAGTTCGATCAGGAACTCCAATTCTTCCGCGTCGCTCGCTCGCGTGTGAACTGAAATCGGCCTCGCCAGAAAAACGCTCGGTGCCATGGGCGGAACGGGTGGTGGCGCAGGCATCTCCGCCGCGACCGGCAGATTCATCTTCGGGGTTACGGGCGCTAAGGCAATCTGCTCCGGCCCGCCAGGAAGTAACTTGGGAATCTCCGAGGGCGCTCGAGCAGAATACGATTCCGGCGCCAGCGGCGCCATGGGAGGCTCCTCGAAATCAAGTTCTGGCGTCTCTATGGTATCGGCATCCAGGGCCCTGATTACAGGAGGCTCAGCGATAACCACAGACTCTTGGATGACAGGTACTTCAGATATCTCCCGAGGCCTGGGCGGTGACGGAGGGGCCACCACGGCTTTCTCGCCAGGCTCGGCGAGAAGCCGTTTCAGAGCGTTCTGCGCTTGCTGGGCATACCCGTCGTGATGTTGCGGTGAACAGAATTCGTCACCTTGAGCCCGCTTCAGCAGGCTCAGTTTTTTACCGCAGTAAAGACAGCGCATCGGCAGCGATCTAAAGGATCTATCGGCAGAACCGGGCGCCCACGGGAGGGAGCCTTAACCGCTACCGACTCAGTGGTGATCTAGTGGCCGCCGCCCGAGAGCTTGCGGTAGTATTCGGCAACCGAGTCTTGATAGCCCGCGGGAACCTTGGCCGGGTCCGTGTTGCGGATCTTGCCCCCGCGGCTTTCATCGACCTGGCGGCGCAGTTGCAGTTCCAGCGCGTCAACACCGCTGACGAGTTGCTGGTGCATCTGCTCGACCAGGGCGGGATTCCCGGGGAAACGTTTGGGATCCAGATTGCGCATCTGCTCGATCAGGGCCTGCAACTCCTGCCGCGCCTCAGGACTATCCTGCACTGCGGCCCGAACCTGGTTCAGAAGATCCAGTCCCTGGTCGATCTGGCGCTGGGTATCTGCTGGGTTGGGACCTTGTTGAGGCGTCACCGCCCGGCCGGATATGCGAGTATTGCCGGTGTCATAGTTGCCGTAGATGGTGCTAGTGCGATTGCCACCGCCCGCATTGCCGACCGGACCCGCGACGCGGTTACCCATCGGCCCCCCTTGGTTTCCTCCGGCTTGGTTTCCCCCCGCTTGGTTTCCCCCGGCTTGACTGCCTTGACCGGACTGGCCGCCTTGCTGGCCTTGTTGACCTTGCTGGCCCCCTTGCCCTTGTTGTTGACCCTGTTGGCCATTCTGCGCCTGCTGCTGACCCGGTTGACCCGCACGGCCGGGCTGACCCTGCCCAGCTTGAGGGTTAGCACCCAAACCGAGGCCGTCGAGTTGGTCGCGCAGACGGGATAGATCATCCATGGCCCGACTTAGCTCGGCGTCCTTCGAAGCCGGCTGACCCCGGCCCAAAGCGCGAGCCGCGTCGCCGATCTGTTGACCCAGTTTTTGCAGGTCGCTGGTGAGGGCAGTTTCCGCTGGATCGGAGAAGTTGCCTTGACGCAGCCAATCCGAACTGCGTTGCAAGCGCGTGCCAAGATCGCTTTCGTCGACGCCTTCGAGCGCGCCTCGCAACTTGTTAGAAGCCGCCGGCTGCGTTGGGGCAAGTTCGCGTGCCGAGGTCCGCAGTTGCTGAGTCAGGTGCGACAGGTCATCGGTCACCTTTTGGCGATCGGTGATCATTTTGTCGATTTCCTGAGCGGTAAGAGTCTTCTGCTGTTGGCCGGAGGCGCGGGCGGCATTCTGCTGGGCGATCAAATCGCGAACATGATCGGCTTGCTTCTTTTGTTCGTTCGCCAATTGTCCGGCCGTTTGGGCCATCGAGTGGAGGCGGCCGGCGGCGTCCTGTTGCTGCATGCCGCCAAGCAGATCCGTGGCTTCGCGCAAGCGGTCGGCCGCGCGGCGGGCATCGGCCGCGCTGGCATTCTGGGAAGCGGCGCGCCGCATGTCGTCGTTGGCTTGACGCAAACGGTCGAGCGCCTGTTGGGCCGCCTGCGCGCGGGATTGCCCCGAACTGGATTGGCCGGAAGCTGAACCGCTTTGTCCGGTCTGGCCACTTTGTCCGCTTTGTCCGCTCTGGCCGCTTTGACCACTTTGTTGACCTTGCTGCCCCTGTTGGCCTTGTTGACCACTTTGAGCAAGTTGTTGCTCCATCTGCCGCTGAAGCTCCTGCGCCTCGCGCTGCAACATTTCCTGTTGCCACTTTTGCTCGGCAGTCTGTTGGGCGCCGTTGCGCTGCTGTTGCGCAAGGTCCTGCTCGCGCCTGGCGAGTTCGTCGAGTTTCTTCAGCGCGTCGTCGATTTCCTGCGCTCTTTGTTCGGCGGAAGAAGACTTCGTCTGTTGCGTCTCGTATTGATTTTTCTCGGTATCGAGCTCGAGATCGAAGAGAGCAGCCAGATCGCGCGCCGCGCCGCCACCACCGCCTCCTCCACCTCCTCCCTGTCCAAACGCAACCTGAATCTGCCGGAAGGTGGCTTCGGCGCGCAACAGGAATTGCAGAGCCTTCTGCTCATTCGGGATGGCGTCCTTCCACTTCTGCTGCTGCAATTGTTGCGCGGCCGGTTGCATCGCGGTGGACGCGGCCATCATGTCCTTCTGGAAGTCGTTGATGGCCTGCACTTCATTCGTCAACTCACGGGCCTGCAAGCGGCCGGAAAGCGTGACTGCCTGATCGTGCAACGTAGCTTGGGATTGGGCCAACAGCTTGGCGATCTCGGCGGCCTGCTGTTGGGTCGAGTTCTTGTCTCCCTGTTGCTTGAAGGTAGCGGATATGATCTCTTTCTCCCGCTGCGAGATCTGTTCCGACGGATCGCCCCCGCCTCCACCACCGCCGCCGCCGCCGCCACCCGCCTGCGATTGCGAGAACTCGCGCTCAAACGGGTCGGCCTGGATGAACATCATATCGGTGTGGGCTTCAGAGTTGGCGTCTTTAGCCGTGGCATAGACGCTAATCAGATCGCCCGGAACAAGCTTGAAATCCTCCAACGAGATGGTGGTCGAGCCGTCGGCTTGCCGTGCGTCTTTCTTCTTGAGCAGATCGACCGTAGTCTCGGACCCACCATTTACCGAATAGTGCAGCTCGACGCCTTTGAGAGCGTAATCGCCGGTGGCGTTCGCGGCAACGGTAACCTCTTCGATGGGGTTGGCGTGATAGTCACCCCGGCTGGGGCGCACCAACGCAATCTGCGGCGGATTCGCTTTACGCGCTTCGATGAAAAAATCCTCGCTCACGCGAACGGGCTGGCCCTCATCGACGCCGGCGACGTGGTAAACGCCGTCCTGATCCATCTTGACGGTGCCGTGATAAACATTATTCTGGCCTCCCGTGAGCTGGATCTTTTGTCCACTATCGAGCTGGATCTGGCCGCCCTGAAGCGGCCTGTCGGTCGAGACCTCGAGTTCGGCTTCAGTGCCAATGACGGCGCGTAGATCGCCGCCGCGTTCCTCGGTTTCGGAAGGCATGGCGGTCCAGGCCGGGTAATGATAGGTGACGCGAATCTGCTTCACCGCGGGCAAATCGGTGACGCGAATGTTGAAGTGCTTCGACGTCATCGCACCGGCGGTGACATAGTATTCGACGTTCTCCGGCAAAGCCGCAAATACAAATTGATAGCCGCCGGCGAAACTACCGGCCGCTTGGGGCTGCATCGCAATTTCTTCCCACTTGGAGGAGCTCTGAAAGTGGGCATGCAGCTTGACGCTAGGCGACCGCATGCCGATGGGGATCGCCGAAACCATCTGGTCGGCGTGACGGCGCAGGACGGCGTCGCCGGGGGCCACGCGCAGGTCGTAGAGCGCGGGCTTGCGCGGACCGGTCCACAGCAGCGAAGCGCCATAGCCAAGAAAACCGGGCCCGGCAGCGATCATCCAGATCAAGACAGCGAAGGCGCCGACGCTGGCGCTCAGCGAGATCCAGAGGCGGCTGTCGGGGACCATTTCCTTGGGCTCGGCGGTTTGGGCGACGTCTAGGGTGTCCGCGGCCAAGAGTTCAATAAAGGGATCGTGACCGTCGCGCTCGGCGAAGGTGGTGAGGCGCTGATTAAATTGCGGGAACGTGGCCTCCGCGGTTCCGACTGCGCGTCGGCGAGTCAGGCGGCGCAAAGGCAGCGCTAACCCGGCGGCAGCGGCAATGGCCAGGATAAGGATCAATCCGAAGCGGGCAGCGGTCACACTTCCGTGAGAAAAGGCGAGCGCATTAGCGATGGCGACCAGCATCAACGTCGCCACCAGAGCGCTGCCGGTGAGAATGGCCACGCCGCGCAGCAGGGTGCTCCAGCGCAGACGTTGTTCCAGTTGCGCAATATATGCGTGCAGTTGCTCGCGGAGACTCATCGAAC
Organism: Bryobacteraceae bacterium; assembly: GCA_050015435.1. Classification (GTDB taxonomy): domain Bacteria; phylum Acidobacteriota; class Terriglobia; order Bryobacterales; family Bryobacteraceae; genus Palsa-187. Next base: position 4,031 of record JBEKBK010000287.1, on the reverse strand, counting down.
CTCCCACGGTGCGGCCAGCGTTACCACTTAAAGGATATCGCAGTGACGGGGGCGGCGGGTCGTAGTAAGGTTAGGCGATCGTAATCGGAATGACCGCGGGTCCAATGCCACACGAGGGGATCATGACAGCCACGGCGCGTTGATCGAGATCGATGAGATCCGCGGGAACCCTGGGACGCGCGATTCCGCAGACTACCCCTTAAACGGAACGCTCATGAGTAGGGAAGCGAAAAGCTTTCGATGCATTAACAAGTAATTGTGCGGATAATAGTGTTACGATGGCGAAGGCCGTAGCTTAGCTAGTCAAGAGCGCCGCAACGTTTAGCGGACTGTTGTTGAAGCAAGGAGAAATCATGAAACAAATGAATTTGTCCCGCGCACAACTTGGCGGATTTATCGGGACACTGCTCATGACCGCCATTCTTAACTTGGCTGGGTGACGACATCACGCGCCACCCGGAAATCGGCTTCAAAGAAACTCGCTCGATCCAGAAGTTGACGGAGTACCTTAGGCAGCACGACTTCGACGGACGCATGGTGCCCCGTAGCGCGTCGTACTCGACGATGAACCGGACTAAAACGCCTGGGAGCGTAGTGGTGTATGGCACGCCGGGCGAAGAGATGATGCCACCCAATGCGAAAACCGACATGCTGAAAGCGGTGTTTTCAAGGGCGCCGACGTCATCCTTTGAAAGCCGGCTCGCCGATATGATTGTCGGCCCCACCCGCCGCGAGTCGTTGGAAATCAGTGGGAGAGGCTAACCGGTGGGAGGCGAAGCGTCGACAGCATGTCCGACACGGTGTCTACCATTTGCCTCGATAAGCGCCTTCATTGCCCCACACCGCCAGCGCTGCTGACGCCCGGCCTTCGTTAATCGCCCGATAGCATCGCCGATCGCGATTGGCGTCCGGCTTGCAAGTGGCGGTTGTGGCGTGAAAGGAAATATTGATACAGCATGATTGCGAGCAAAGTTTATCGCGAAGAACTCACTCTCCGGGAGCCCGCTCTAAAGTTGGGCTTCTTGACCGCGAAACAGTTCGACGAATGGGTTCGGCCGGAGGATATGACGCATCCCCTCCGACTGGAAAAGACGAGCGCTTAGCGTAGTCATGTCGAGAATACAACCAGACGCCCCATATCCCTTGCCGCACACGACCGGCGCAGCCGTCACCCGCGTCGGCATACTGGCGATTTCGTGCGCGGTCAGCTCTTGGCTGATCACGCATATTCTGGCTGGCGCGTACTCCGTATCTAGGGGTGACGACCTCCTTGGAGGAATGTGGGCAGTCGTCGCCACCATCTTCGTCTGTCGATATAGCCACGCGGAGAGCGTGCGTGCGGCCTTGTCGCGCAAGGCAGCGCTCATCGGGATCGGCGCCATCTTGGTAACGCTGATGAAACGTCCTGATGATACGATTACGACTGGAATTACAACGACCGTAACTATGGTGGTTGCCGAATTGGCGCCAGAATACGCCTGGCGGCAGCCTATTTTGCGACTGGTCGACACCGCGGTTGGCGTTGCAGAAGCGTGGATCGGTAATCAGGTGATACGCGCCAGCACGGTGCTTGAGCAGGGTAGTTTAGTTGCCGGCGACGCGGAGTAATCTGAAGATGCGAATCATCGAAAAATCGGTCCTCTTCCTCCTCGCGGCGGCGTCCGCGTGGGCTGCGCCAGCAAGCGAGTATTTAAGTCCGACCAACATTTTTACTCCGATCTCTACTCCAGCCGACACAATCTTCGGACTCTCCATGTTCGTGCTCGCCGTTACGGGCGTCATTTTCGTGGTGGTGTTCAGCTTGCTCGTCTATGCGGCCATTAAATTCAGAATTAAGGCCGGTGACAACTCGTGTGAGCCCGCCCAGGTCTATGGAAGCTCGCAAGTGGAGCTGGCTTGGACGGTGATTCCAGTACTCATTGTCGTGGTTCTTTTCCTCGCGGCAGCGCGGGTGATCGCCAGTATTCAAAATGCAACACCACCGCCCGGCGCAATTCAAGTCACCGTGATCGGGCACCAGTATTGGTGGGAATATCGCTACCCCGATCTGAAGGTGGTTACTGCGAATGAGCTGCACGTTCCAGTCAGCGACCCGGCGCATCCGACGCCAACATTTCTGACCCTTCTTTCCGCGGACACGGATCACAGCTTCTGGGTGCCCCGGCTGGCGGGGAAGACGGATCTGATCCCAAACCACCCGAATCACATGTGGATCGATCCGCACGAAACGGGGCTCTATCTCGGTCAGTGCTCACAATATTGCGGGGTGCAGCACGCCAAGATGCTGCTACGGGTCTACGTCCAGACGCGCGCTGAGTTTGACCGGTGGATAGATGAGCAGAGCCAACCAGCGGTGGTGAATGAAAGAGCTTCCGAAGGGCGGCAGATCTTTGAAGCCACCGCGTGTGTGAACTGCCACACAGTTGCGGGGACTGTGGCGAAGGGTAGATTCGGCCCGGACTTGACCCACCTGATGAGCCGCGACACAATCGCGTCCGGCGCGACAACAAATACGCACGAGAATCTTCGCGCCTGGATACGAGACCCGAATGTTCTTAAACCCGGATGCCTGATGCCTGCAATGGGGCTGAGCGATCCGCAAATCGATGCCGTGACCGCATATATGGAGACGCTGCGCTGATGTCTACCGGATCAATCGCCTGGGACACTACTGCTGGAGTCACGCGGACTCCTCTGGTCGAAACGCTTCACGATTGGGTGACTACCGTCGACCATAAGCGGCTCGGCATTCTGTACGTGCTCTATGCCCTGCTGTTTCTGGGGCTCGGTGGCGTGGAAGCGATCATCATGCGGATCCAACTCATCCGCCCGCTGAACAATTTCGTGTCACCCCAGGTCTTCAACCGGATGTTCACCATGCACGGAACGACCATGATTTTTTTCGTGGCCATGCCGCTCGTGTTCGGGTTCGCCAACTATTTGGTTCCTATAATGATCGGCGCGCGCGACATGGCCTTTCCGCGCTTGAACGCGTTCAGTTTCTGGATGACGGCATTCGGCGGTCTGCTCCTCTACTCGAGCTTTATCGGAGGCGATGGTTTGTATGGCGCTGGAAACGCACCCGATGTGGGGTGGTTCGCATACGCTCCCTTGACTTCGCAAACATTCTCGCCGGGACACAGCACGGATTTCTGGACCCTGTCGCTGCTGATCTCCGGCTTCGGCAGCATTGGAACCGCCATCAACCTCGTGGCCACAATCATTTGTATGCGATGCCCGGGAATGACGCTCGGTAGAATGCCGCTGTTCGCCTGGTTGAACCTCGTGATGGGAGGCCTGGTGATTCTGGCCGTGAGCCCGCTCTCGGCCGCGCAGCTCATGCTGATGGTGGACCGTTATCTGGGCGGACACTTCTTCGACACACAGGCGGGCGGCTCAGCCGTAATGTGGATGCACTTTTTCTGGGTATTCGGGCACCCGGAGGTGTACGTCCTGGTGATTCCTGCGTTTGGGATCGCTTCCGAAGTCATCCCGGTCTTCTCCCGTAAAGCGATTTTTGGTTACCCGGTCATGGTAGGCGCGACAGTCGCCATCGGATTCATCAGCATGAGCGTGTGGGCGCACCACATGTTTACGGTGGGGATGACATCCAACAGCAATACGTTCTTCGTCCTGTCCACTATGGCGATTGCCGTTCCCACGGGGATCAAGATTTTCAACTGGCTCGGCACGATGTGGGGCGGGAAGATTCACTTCAAAGTGCCAATGATGTTCTGCGTGGCGTTTCTGTTTCAATTCCTGATCGCCGGCCTGACTGGAATTATGCTGGGCGCCGCGCCGTTTGACTGGCAGTTGACCGCGTCATATTTTGTCATCGCGCACTTTCACTATGTGATCGTCGGCGCGATCTTATTCACGCTCTTCGCGGGCTTCTACTACTGGTTCCCGAAAGTGACCGGGAGAATGTTTAACGAGCGGCTGGGGCGGCTTCATTTCTGGCTCTTCTTCATCGGATTTCACCTGACGTTCGACTTCATGCATGTTCCTGGAATTCTCGGAATGCCGCGCCG
>JBEKBK010000286.1:0-10445 GCA_050015435.1 Bryobacteraceae bacterium | reverse complement strand
TGAGGGAGCGGTGGTGACCTGCGGCTGATGCTCCAGAGCCCACGAAAGCGCCGCCTTCAAGTCTCGTGCAGTCTGAAACCGCTGGTCGGGGTCCTTGGCGAGAGATCGTCTGACCACCCTGTCGAGCGGTCGAGCCACTTCCAGCGGCGCGGGCTCCCGCTCCAGAATCGCCGCGATCACGCTGGCCGCACTGGTTCCGTCGAACGCCCGTTTGCCCGTGAGCAGTTCGTACAACACGCAACCGAAGCTGAACAGATCGCTGCGCGCATCGATTTCCTTGCCCTGCAACTGCTCCGGCGACATATACTGCAAAGTCCCCACGATCTGCCCTGGGTCCGTGAGCGCCTTGGTGGAGTCGTTCTCGCCGAGCCGAACCGCCTGCTTCGCCAATCCGAAATCGAGCAGCTTGATCCCTTGCTTGGTAACAAGGATGTTCGCCGGCTTCAGATCCCGATGCGTGATCCCCTTCTGATGCGCGGCATCCAGAGCATCTAGAATCTGCACAGCATATTCGATGGTTTTTTCAATCGGCAGAGGACCCTTCAGCGGCTCGCCTTCCACGAACTCCATCACCAGATAATTCGGTCCGACATCATAAAGCTGGCAGATGTGAGGATGGTTTAAAGCCCCAACCGCGCGAGCTTCCTGCTCGAACCGCGCGGTGAACTGTTCCTTGGATACCTTGATCGCGACGATCCGATCCAGCCGCGTGTCGCGTGCTTTGTACACCTCGCCCATCCCGCCAGCGCCGATGGGCGCGAGAATCTCGTACGGTCCCAAACGAGTCCCGGCCGAGAGAGACATGGCGTTTGAATAATTCTACTCCCGCCGGGATCTCCATAGATCCTGTGTCACGGGCTACTCGTCCCCTACTTTTCAACTTGGGCGTTTGGCGCAGAGGCGGGGCTTCGAAGAAAAAATAGGGAAGAGTGCCCGACGAGCTACTTCCGCGACCCCTTCCGTCATCAGCCTTGGCATTTGTCTTGCTGTTTCCGCTTGATAATCGCAAGAGCTGACATGCCAATAAAGAGCGTGCCATACATCGTTGCCATGGCCGTCCATGCGTAGGGCAGAAGAAACGGCTGCCCCACCAGACTCAACGCATCGTTTCCACCGGGTACGAGCGCACTACCCCAGGCCATAATGACTCCGCCAGATAGACAGCGAAGCACTCTGAACATACGAAGCGGCCTGATCCTTGCCCCCTTTAAGAAGACGCCCGCCGTAACGGATCCTAACAGAAGCGCCAGAAACAGTCCGCATCGCCCCAGTAAATTCATTTTTCGACCACCCGCGATGTCTGCGAGCACCTCCGTGTATGCCCACATACCGGCAAACGGAACCATGATCGCGAACGCAATCCCGATGATGGTGGTCGACGTGCGCGGATGCCACAGGTGCCTCAGAGTGGGGCCAAGCGCCCTTTCCTGCTGTACCAGGGTCACTATGCGCCATGACCGCCACGCGAGAAAAACGAGGAAGGAGACGAGTACCAGGCCTGGAAACTCAAAAATGATCGAGCCCGATCTAACGGGTTTGGGCATGTACAGGAGTGGCTCGACCGAGAGCCTGCCAAGGAAAAAGCCGATTGGCGCGGCCACAAATGCCAAGTCTCCGGAGCCTATGCGTCCGATCAGCCCCACCAAGCAGGCTCCATTGATCCACGCTCCCACGCCCAGCAACAATCCGCCTGCAAACGTCGCGGCGCTTAATTCGTACACTGGCAGCTGGATATGGATGCGAAACAGAACATGCCCGGCGACCAACAGCCCTAATACCCAAACTTGGGCCTCCAAGAGCGCGCCCAACCGGCTTGCGCTCCGCGTGTTGACAAACTCCGATACCGCTGTTACGGCGCACGTGCTACCGCGTTGAATGGCAAAGCCGATCGCTACTGCGCAGACAAGAGCGATAACAAAGGCGACCGCTGCGGAGACTAACATTGGCATCATTCGGTCTCGGTCCGTGATCGTTGGGGGCCTGGCAGAAGTGGTCCTCAACGAAACTGAAGGGATCTGGTGCCGGCGGGCCCATGGACCTCGTAGGGTCTCGAAGGAGTCCCGGCCAGGAGTGGCATGGCGTTGGAACGATTCTATCTCAATCGAAAGCTCAGATCCCGTATCACGGGCAATCCGGAAGTTTCTTTTTGTGGCCAATGCCTTCGTAAGAGTTTCGGGGCAGCTGTGGGCACCATCTGAGACTATCTGGCTGGGGCTTGGTGCCAGATGTGTGGTGTTATCGGCCCAATGCCTCGGTGAGCGGGGCGGTGTACAGCACGGGAAGCCCCTACTGCTGGGCCCCAAAAGCTTTGAGCTGCGCCATCGCGTTGCCATTGCCTGGTTCGAGCTCCAGCGATCGTTTGTAGTTAGTGATCGCGAGACCCTTCTGCCCGGCGATCTTATATGCGTCGCCAAGGCTGTCGTAAGCGCTCCAATACTTCGGGTAATTCTCCACTTCTAGCTTGAGGATCTGGATGGCGTCATTGGTCCTCTTCTGCGCGATGAGCTGATTGGCGAAATCGATTAAAGCATCCTCGCTGAAATCGTAGGCCGCGGGTTCCTCCTTTCTCATGCGGCGATACTGCGCCACCGTGCCGGCCACCCCGTCTTCGGTGAGAGCTTTCGTCAGCGGCTCTGAAATGGACTTCAGCCGCGCGACTGCCTCCACGTCCGCCAGCATTTTCTCTAGCGATGCCTTCGGAAAATAGCGGCCGCGCATCATTACCCCCGCGATCTTCCGTGTATTCGTGATGTCATCGAGAGGGTTGCCGGCCAACACTACCAGGTCCGCAGCCTTGCCTTCCTCCACCGTGCCAAACGAATCAAGGATGCCAAGATACTCCGCAGCGCTGCGGGTGGCCGCCTGGAGGGCCTCCATCGGAGTGAGGCCTGCCGTCACCAGGAGCGCCAGTTCGTCGTGAAGACTAAATCCTGGAAAGCAAAAAGGATTCAGTGTGTCCGTGCCGGCCAGGAATTGCACGCCTTGACGATGCATCTCGCCGACAATTCGAAGTTCCTTATCGAATAGCGCCCGGCCGTACGCCCAATCATCCACCGTCCATTTATTCAAATATTGATCGTTTTGCGGGTTCCATTGTTCCCGAATCGATGCCGGCATGTATTTAAGGCGTGCATCTTTCATGAAAGTTGAATCGTTGAGCCTCGAGATTGCTCGAAGCACAGTTAGTGTCGGGGTCTGCCAAGTGTGGTTCTTCGCTAGGCGCGTGTAAATTGACGCTGCCTTTTGAGCATCGAAGGTGTCCAATACCTGTTTGCCCAGACGCACGCTGACCAAACCGCTCCAGCCGCCATCACCGCTCGACGACACGCCCTCGATCACTTCGTTCCGAATCTTCTCTTCCTGACGCGACGCCTCTATGAAAACTCCCGTGAGGTGTTCAATGCTCTTTTGCCCTGCGTCTGAAGCCTCGCTCAACCGCACGGTAAAAGGGACGTGCCCAGCAAATGGCATCCCCTCTTTTCTGGACTGATCGGCGATCGCGAAGTAGGCGTCACGGGGGAGCTTTTCGTAAACCTTGACGAAGTCTGCACCGTCTTTTTTGACTGCGATTACCGCCGCCCGTGCCTCCGCTTCGGTTTGCACTGTGATTGAGCCCTGCCACACGGGCTTTGGGCCATCAATGAGCGGACTAGCTATCGATTGCCTCGGGCCGACGAGCGATCCATCTTTCACCTTCTGACGCCATTGCTGGTGCACTTCCATGCCCCACATCTGGCGGACGCCGGTTACGCCGTTCGCAATGAAGAGCGGCAAGAAGCGCTCGTCATACCAGTGCACGTGCATGTCCCACAGACCGGGGATGAGGAACTTCCCTCGTCCATCGATGACATCGGCCGTCTTCGCCTCACTGCCCCGGCGGTACTCCTGAATGCCGGCGATTTTTTCCTCGCTGATTGTGACCATCCGATGCGTTTGCGCAGGACTTCCCGTGGCGTCAATGACCGTGATGTCGGCGAATACTACTGGCCGACCGTGTGCAGGCGCGGAGCGGCATGCAACGAGAGGGGCAACCAACAGCGAAAATGAGGCAAATCGTAGCTTCATAGGTGCGCCCCGGATTTCGTGGATCGGAGCCTAATTAATATGGGTAATCAGTTCCTGCGGATCGTAAATTTCGCTGCCCTTAACAACGCGATAGACGTACCGCGTATTCGCGATGTCCCGTAAAGGGTCAGCATCAACGATCACGATATCGGCAAGTTTCCCCGGCTCAATCGCACCCAAGTTCTGCTGCGCGTTCAACGCCTCCGCCGCAGTGATCGTGGCAGCGCGAAGGACATCGATCGGTGGGATTCCAGCCGCTTCTAATAACTCCATTTCCGAGTGGAGTCCGTATCCAGGTAGGGTCGGACCAAGGCCCGGACCGTCGGTCCCCGCGAGCAAACGGACGCCCGCTCTGTAGCACATTTCGACGAACTTGAGCCGTTTTGAAAAACCCTCGGCCGCAGCCGTCCTCAGATCCTTCGGTGGCAGCCAACTATCAGGTAAATCCTCTTCCAACATGGACTTGAGCAATGCTTTCGGCAACATCCTATTGTTTGGTTCTCCGGAACGCTCCTCTGCGGTCATTTTGAAAGTTGCTTCATCAACCACGAGAGTTGGATCTAGGAATGTGTGATGCCCTGCGATAACACCGATCAGCTTGTTCATACCGATCGAATCCGTATCGAAGCGCTGCCACAGGAGGGGTTCGCGTGACCCTAACGTTAGGAAATCGATTTTGTTGGCTTCCTCAATTGGGAGAAGTTCTCTTCCAGTGATACGGATATGTTCCAGACCATCCATGCCTAATTCCACGGCCCGTGTTGTGGTTACGGAGCGGGGAACGTGACCCGTTACGGTCAGACCTCTGGCATGGGCGGTCTTGAGGATGGTGACCAGTACTGGCTCGCTAATGTTGTTATAGACCTTAATGAAGTCCACTCCTTGATCCGCCCAAAAATTCACGGCGCTCTCAGCTCGCTGCTCGGAATCTGCCAGGATCACGTGCGGGCCGGGGCTTACGGCCGGGTTTCCATCAAGTATCATGCCTGCTAGAAATAACCGTGGTCCGACCTGGTGCCCTGAGTTGAGGTCTTGCCGCAGCACGCGGAGCGAGGTTATGTTCCCGCCAGTGTCGCGAATGGTCGTGACCCCATTCGCCAGATAGAAAATCAACCAGGGGTATCCGGGAACACCGGCAACATGGGAAGATACATGCACATGCATATCTACCAACCCGGGAATCAGCCATTTGCCCTGCGCGTCCACGATCTTCGCGCCTGAAGGCACCGCCAACTCTCCGACGCGTCCCACCGCGGTGATTCGATCGCCGGCGGCGAGCACTACACTTTGCTCAATTGCGACTCCTTTTCGAACGTCGATTAGGTTCCCGCCAACGATTGCGATGGCGTTACCCGAAGATTGCCCCCAGATCATGACGGCCGAAGCGACGAAACCTAGGATTATCTCGTTCTGGTGTGGGTTGGATTTTTTAAGCGGCAACATACGATACCTTTCTCGATACCTTCTCTTTTCAAAGGCACAGAGGCATACCAGCTGGCGGCGACGAATCGCTTAGTCCCTTGAGGATACCGCCTAAGAGTTCGTCGCCGCACGCAGCTATGTTAAAAAGGTCTTGGATGACGGCCATAACCGGACAGAACTTTGCGAATCTGCGAACTCGCGCCATTCCGGATCGACCACCCGGACAGTCTTCGCTGCACCTCTTAGCTCCCGCCGTTGCCCTATTTACGCAACGCGGCTGTCCAATTCTGTACCAGCGTTAGCGGACGCGCCGTAGCGGTGGCGGTGTTTTCCACGACGATGAACTTCTGGCCGTCGGCCGACACGTCCCAGCTGGGGCTGCTCGTCCATACACCTTCAAACAGCTTCTGCACCCGTCCGATTTCCAGCGTACCGTTGGCTTCGGTCACCTCAGCGGCCATCAGTTGGCCTCCCGGCGTCACGTAGAACAATTCCTTCCCGTCGCTGCGCCAGCTTGGCATCCAGCCTCCACCGGAGGAAATCTGGAGCTTCCTTTCGGGACCCGGGAAGGAAGCGGCGTATATCTCATACTGACCGGATTCGTCGGATACGTATGCTACCCAGCGGCCGTCCGGCGAGAATCGGCCGTCGCTTTCCCCGAACGGCGTCCGCAGAAACACCCATGGCTCGGGCTTTCCGCCGGATCGAGCCTGCGCTAGGGGGAGCACCCAAAGATCCAGCCCCGTCTTCGTGCTCGCATTGCTGTAAAGAAGCACCTGCCCATCGGGGGAGACGCTGGTGGGAGACTTGGCTTCTGAATCGCCGAGCAAGAGATCCTCGGCCCCGGCGCCATTCGAAGCCTTGCGAAACAAGGCAAGCGCGCCCTGGCGAGTGGAGCCGAAGTAGAGCGTGTTTCCATCCGGAGACCAGTGGGGGTATTCGTAATCCGTTGCACCGAAGGTGAACCGGGAGGAGATGCCTCGCGCAGTATCGTAGATCCAAATGCTCCCGTTCCCGCTCCTGTCGGAAATCCTTGCGGCCAGGCGCTTGCCGTCCGGCGATAGCACTGGAGAAACGATCGCCCCTGCGGCTTCGCCCAAGGTACCAAGTGTGTTCCCCTGCCGGTCTCTCCATACCAGACGGGACTGCGAACTGGTCGCGCTGGATTGATACGCCAGCAACCCGCCGCCCGCGGAGACCGTAAATGCGGCTCCGCGCGAAGGCTGCAAGAACGTGGGCACTCCCTCCGCCAGGGGCATGGCCTCCCCCCGGGTTTCCAGCCGCTCCGAATCAAACGGCTGCGCCATCAGAGTGTTCTCCCGCAGGTACAGCAGATGCCCCTGGGCATAAACCACCCCCGACTGGGCTTGTGCGACCACTTTTCCGAGCTTCCCCGGTCCATCGAGCGAGGCTACCCGAACAGGAATGTCCCCGCCCAACCGGCTGGTGTAGAGGAAGTGACGGCCATCCGGCAGAAACCAAGGGTAAACGGGGTGGCCTTCGCTAGCCGTTCCTTCCAGGGCCGTAGCCGGAGCTGCTGTTCCGCCCTCCGCCGCCACGCGAAAGATACTGTTGCCATCTCTCGTACCAAAAATGATGACTCCTGCGGGGCTCCAGCTTCCCCCTCTAAGCGCACCCTGCAGATCGGTAAGCGCTACCGGCGGCCCACCCTGGACATCAATCTTCTTCAGTTTGGTTGCCTGGCCAAAAGCCACCCAGCGGCTGTCCGGGGACCAGAACGGGAACATGGCTTCCTCCGTTCCGGGCAGTGGCTGCGCGGTTGGCGAATCGAGGCGGCGCACGTAAAGCTGTGTCACACCGTCCCGCAGCTTTGCGCCGAAGATGATCCGAGTGCCGTCGGGAGAAAGTGCAGGCAGGGCAAACGAGCCCCCGAAGTCGAACTCCGCGCCATCGGGCGGCAGCAACGCCGAGTTGAACACGCGTATCGTCGGCCGCGTTTCGCGGAAGTGCACGAAGGACACCGCGAAGGTTGCGAGCGTCATCAAAGCGGCGGCGCCGGGCCACACCCAACCGAGCCGGGACCACGAGGGGCTCGTTGCCACTGCAGGTTCCAATGGTGGCCCTCCCAGCAGTCGGTCGGCATCTCCTATGTCCCGCAACCGCTGCTTCGGATCTTTCTGCAAACACTCTTCGAGCAGCTTCCGTGCCTTCGGCGGCACTCCGCTAAGGTCCGGCTCCTTCGTGAGCACCTGCGCCAGCGTATCGGAAGTGTCATCGCCCTTAAACAGCCGTTCGCCCGTCAGCAACTCACAAAGCACGACTCCGAACGACCATATATCAGCTCGTTTATCGACCGCTTTACCCATGGCTTGCTCGGGAGGCATGTATTGTGCCGTGCCGAGAATTACGCCCACCTCGGTGGCTCCGATGGTGAGTGTCGGCGAGTTCTCCGCGCTATTGGAACTCCGCGCCTCTCCCCGATTGGTGAACGCCTTCGCCAGCCCGAAGTCCAGCAGCTTGACGGTGCCGTCTGCGGTGACTTTGATGTTGGCTGGCTTCAGGTCCCGGTGAATGATTCCCTTGTCGTGCGCATACTCCAGTGCGGCAGCGATCTGGGACGCGATCTTCCAGGCTTCATCGAACGGTATAGGCCCCTTGGGTGCTTCGCCTTCGACCAGTTCCATCGCCAGCGCACGCTCTTCAACGCCGTAGATCTGCGCGATGTTGGTGTGGTTCAATGACGCCAGAACTTCGGCTTCGCGCTGGAATCGGGCCATGCGCTCGGGGTCACGCGCAAAAGCTTCTGGCAAGACCTTGAGAGCTACATCGCGCTTCAGCTTGGTATCACGTGCGCGGTAGACCTCGCCCATGCCGCCTTGGCCGAGCAGGGTGAGAATCTCGAAGTGACCAATTCTGTTGCCCACGCGCAGGGGCATATGAGTATGAACAAGTCTATCGCGGTGGGGCAGAAAATGGGTCTAGCTTAGCTTAGTTAGTCCTTCCATCTGGATGCCAACCCGGAAGTTTCTTTTTGCCCAACCTTCTTCCGTAGGGGGCCGAGTGGGCCCATCCGGGACCATCGAGCCGGGGGAGTTGGTGCCTGTTGTCTGGGGTTATCGGTAGCCATTCCGACACCACGGGTGGGCGCTGACGTGTTGGGCAATTTCAGGGGACTCGTCTTCCATCCCGCACGGGTAGCGGTATTGGGGCGACTCTATCAAATGCTCATCAGCGCGGATTGTAAATCGTAGCCAGCGAAGGAAACGGGTTTTCGGTGCCAAAGAGTCAGTTGTTATCGCCGGCTTTGTTATAAAATGATCCGCGAGGAGCACAACCGATGTCTGATGTATCGCGTCGTGGGTTTATCGCAGCCGCCGGAGGCGCTGCTGCAGTCGGATCGCAGGCGCTGCAAGCACAACAAACTTCTGCCCAACCGATGATTGGCCAGCCCAAAGCTCCGGTCATCATTTGCGCATCCAACGGCTACGCTTACCTGGACGCCGCCTATGAAGCCCTCAAGAATGGTGAGGATACGCTCGATGCCGCCATCCGTGTCGTTCGTGGTCCGGAAGAGGATCCCAACGATGACGGCGTAGGGTTCGGAGGCCTTCCGAATGAAGAAGGAGTGGTCGAACTTGATTCCTGTTGCATGCATGGACCGACGCATCGCGCTGGATCGGTAGGTGGTCTGCGTAACGTCATGAACGCGTCGATGGTCGCCAAGGCCGTCATGGAGCACACCGGTCACGTAATGTTGGTCGGCGAAGGCGCGGAGAGGTTCGCCTACGCGATGGGCTTCGAGAAGAAGAACCTTCTGACAGAACGCTCGCGAAAAATCTGGATGCTATGGAAGGAGAACCATTCCGACCAGGATTGGTGGGGACCCGGTATCGGCGCTCCCGGATGGAAACCGCCCTTGGAGCGCAAGACAGCCTCGCTTGAAGAGCGGGTCGAGGTCCTGTGGGCCAAAGCCGAACGATTGGGAATCCTCCCCGAGGATCGCGCCGATGCGATTCGCAAGGTTCTCGATCCGCCGCGCGGCACCATCCATTGCTCAGCGTTGAATGCGAAGGGCGAGATTTCCGGTATCACCACCACCAGCGGACTCGCCTGGAAGCTGCCTGGACGTTGTGGGGATTCCCCCGTGATCGGCGCGGGCTGCTACACCGATCCGGACATCGGTTCCGCCGGGGCCACCGGAAGCGGTGAAGAAAACATTAAAGTGGCGGGCGCTCACACGATCGTCGAAAACATGCGCCACGGGATGTCGCCGAAAGAAGCCGGACTGGACGTCCTGAAGCGGATCGTTCGATTCCACAACAACGATATGAATCAGCTCCGCTATATCGGAATGACCTACTATATCCTGCGAAAAGACGGCGAATTCGCGGGTGTTGCGTTATGGAGTGGAAACGCACAAAGCCACTCGAAGTTCGCAGTGCATGACGGAAAGCAGCGACTGGAAGACTGCGTGGCGTTGCTTCAAGGCGCCTCGATAAGCTGGCCCCCGATCGTCCGCCCGCCTGCGTAATGGTTGATACCCAGCTTGCCGTTTTGCCTCCGCCGGTGCAGGCGGAAACAAGCCGGTGGAATGTGCCATGGCGTGCTGCTCCTCAACGTCCGCAACATTCCCCGAAGGAATGCGCCCTAGCGATTGTTCGAGGCCGTCATCAACGCTGTTCATAAGGCCGCTCCAGGCGCGGCGATTTCCTTCAATACGGTGCCCCAGGACAGCGCCGATGCGGCTGCCCGATGGTTGGCCGCTGGAACCGGGCTGTATAGTCCGGCGCCCAACAACACCAAGGGCCCAGGCTCAAGCTACCACTCGAGGTCGGAGCGGGCGCCATCGGGGACCATTTAGCCGGGGACTTGGTACCTGTTGTGACGTATTGAACAAAGCCTTTCGGCAGGGATAGCGCGAGATCGTGGTTCTCACGAAGTAGCGAGGCAACTCGGGTAGCGTCGGAATCCTCACCGCTGGGTGTCGATTTGTGATG
>JBEKBK010000285.1:0-10460 GCA_050015435.1 Bryobacteraceae bacterium | reverse complement strand
GATGCTGTGGATGATGAGTCCCGGCTTGAGCACGAGTGTATGCGGAATCATCGGATTATGCTCCGGGTCGGTGTATTCCGCGATATCGAGGTCCTTCTGAACCGTTCTGTCGGGGTCGGAGAGGAAGGTCCACTGGGCACCCACCGACGCGCGAAACTCCTGGAGAGTGTGGTGGTCATCGGTGGAGATCGTGACAATCTGGGTGTATGCCACAGCGATTTTCGGATAAAACGCGGCAAGATCCAGATGCTGCTGGTGTTCTTTCGGGCAGTAGTGGCCGCGCGCAAGCGTCAGGATCAGGGGATCATCGCCCTGGAGTTCGCTGAGCTTGCGCGGTGTGCCTGTGTGATCGGGCAACTGATAGTCAGGAAAAACGGTTCCGGGTACGAGGTCATAGCGCATGATTGGATTCCTTCCACAGATGCAATTGGGTCATAGCTCTAGACGTTCAAGCGCACGCTTCGTGCCATTGTCCAGACTCTGAAAATAAAGGCCCCGGCAAAGCACGATCGACCGCTGCCGTCGGGCCGACTCAACTGATCGATGCGATGTGAGTTGTCGCAGACCTTCAGTCCCGCGTCAATGCGGCGTCACGCGATCCGCTGAACCCATTGGCTCCGCCACGCTGGCGCCTCGAAGGGATCCGCGAAATACTGTGTCTCGTGCACGACCTTACCGTTGCGGAACTCCATAATGCTCACTGTGTACGCTGGCCGCCCCTGGTAGGTGATTGTGTATTCCGTGATCCAGAGGTCACCTTTTCCGAGAATTCGCTTGACGTTGAAACCGGCCGGCTTGCCTGGATGATGACTCCGCAAAGCCTGCAAATTGCTTCGCCCGAGGATTCGTTCGCCTGACTGAGGATAGTCACAAATGGCATCTTCATCGTAAATATCGTGTTCCGCGTTGGTATCGCCGGCTGCCGACGCCTGCCAGTGTTTATTCAGAGCTTCACGTATTTGTTCCTCTTGCATGATCATCTACCTTGTGGAATGAAACCGGGGCTGCCGGTCTTCACTACTTCATTGAACCTTTGTCTAGTCTGAATTCGATTGATTTCGTCGAGTGCCTCTTCCGGAAGAGCCGAGATGTTGAAATTCTCCCGCGCCGAGCCGCAGTCCTGCGTGTTGTAAGCAAAGCCGTGCCACGCTGCACCGCCCAAGCCAACAGCACCTGTGCCGGCGTCTTGCCAACTCGTAGCGGCTGCATCGGGAATCAGGGTGCCAAACCCGAGTACGGGCATATGGCCGGTTCCGTGGTTGAGCGGCATCCTTTTCGTCCGAAAATCAGAAGAGTCGATCATGATGACGCCTCGTTAGTAGCTCGCATCCATAGTAGCTCGCATCCATCAACACGCCCGGAGACGGGGCGTCTCCTCAATAGTTCGCGGCGGCATGGCACTCTTCATCCGCCAACTGCCGAATGGGCGCGCCCTCGGGGATCGGCGTGTTTCAATTCCAAGCTTTCGCATCTTATAAATCAGCGTAGTACGCGGCAATCCAAGCCGATTGGCCGCTCCGTCCTGCCCTCCGATCAGCCAGTCCGTTTGCTTCAATGTTTCCAGGATATGCTCCCGATCGGCGTCGGCAAGCGTGCGTGAAGCGCTCTCCGAGCTCTGCTTCACCGTCTGCTTCAAGTCCAGCGGCAGACGCAGCACCGACCCGGGCGAATAGAGCACCGCGCGCTCGATGAAATTCTGTAGTTCGCGAATATTGCCTGGCCAGTCGTGCGCTTTGAGGACCGCCATCACTTCATCGGGAATCAGATCGATGGGCTTGTTGAGGCCGGCAGCAAATTTTGCTACGAAGAACTCCGTCAGCGGCGGGATGTCCTGAACGCGTTCACGCAACGGAGGCAGGCAGATTGGAACTACGTTCGACCGGTAGAACAAGTCTGCACGAAACAGCTTTTTGGTCACGAGTTGCCCGAGATCCTGGTTTGTCGCCGTCACCACCCGCACGTTGACTCGGACGGTCTGGGGGCTACCCAAACGCTCGACCTCCCGCTCTTGCAGGGCGCGTAGGAGCTTGGGCTGAAGTTCCAGCGGCATGTCGCCAATCTCATCCAGAAAGAGCGTGCCCCCATCCGCCATCTGAAATCGCCCCTTGGTTTGTGTGCACGCGCCCGTGAAAGCGCCTCTTTCGTGGCCGAACAGTTCGCTCTCTAACAAAGCACTCGGAATCGCTGCGCAGTTAAGGGCCACAAAACGGTGGTTACGGCGAGGGCTAGCCTCATGAATGGCTCTCGCAATCACTTCTTTGCCGGTGCCTGTTTCGCCCTGGATTAACGTCATGGAGTCGGTCTCCGCGACGGTCCACACGGATTTCCAAACGTGACGCAGTCCTCGTCGCGGCCGATGAATCCATCCGGCTCAATTTCCTTTAGATGAATGCAAGTTGCAGGCGCGCTGGCCATAGGTTCGTCCTCCTTGTTTTTCGCATCAGAGCCCGCTGACGATCTCGGACAGAAACCACGTCCTACGTTCAGTCTCGTCAATCCAGTTCTCGATGAGGCTGGCAGTCGCCACGTCATTGTGGCACTCGCATATCTCACGCGTGCTGCGTAAGAACTTGGTGAGCTGAAGGTTGTCCGCCTGCAACTCCAACAGCATACTCTTAGGCGTAAGGTCTTCTTCGTTGTTATCCTTCAGTCGCTGGCGCCGTGAGATGTCATTGATCGAGCGAATCGTCGAGCCGCCAATCTTACGTGCGCGCTCTGCGAACCGTGGGCGTCGATGGGCTTGACTTGCCGGTTGATCGACATATCGCTTGCCGGGCTTCGCGACGACAAGGGCTGGTTCTTGTAGCTGACAGAAGTTTGGCGCTGGCCGTTGCGGTAACCGAACTGGGCCGGGACCACCATCACTCGGTCTAAGTTGAAAGGCGGCTTTGCGGTGGACTCCCCGCGGACGGAGTACTGCGCCAGATTCAAGATGGACCAGTTGTAAACAAACTGCACACTGGTTGCGGCGAGAACGTCTGCGGACACAGCGGCGCTCAGCGTCACGCCGGTGGCGGTGACCGCGGTGACAACCGTATTCACCGGGATGTTAGCGCCTTGCACCCCCAGCCCCGGTACAACCTGCGCCACGCTCGCGAAGTTCAACGTGGTGGAGCCGGCGGGCGCGTCGGCGGTTGTTTGGAGCGGGAAACTTCCGTCATTTCCGGCCGGACGCAGCAGTCCGTTGACAGTCAACCCGCCGTCGCTCGCTTTCACCGGCTATGCCGGTCGCTCACCACCTCCTACCCAGACATTGAGAGTGACATCGTCCGCGCCCGTGGCCTTCACGGCGACGTCGAGCGTGCCGGTGTCGATCGGCCAGCCATGGCTGCGCATTTCCCCTTCTGGAAGCCGCACCACGAATCAGACCATCACCGTGAGCGTGAACCAGGCCAATATGGGCACGTACGGTACCTATGTCCAGCCTGTTGCAATCGTACTCTTGCCCTTCTCTTTGGGGGAATCCACCAGTGTCAATGTGATATTGACCGCTCAGAGCAGCCAATCCAACATTACGGGGATAGTCAATGCTGCCAGTTTGGCGCCAGGGGTGCTCGCGCCGGGCGAAATCATCGCTATCCTGGGAACCAACCTTGGCCCGAGTACCCCGCTCAACCTCGCGCTCGATTCCAGTGGCAAAGTCGCCACTTCGTTGGGCGGAGTTAGCGTATCGATCGATGGGTACCTGGCGCCGTTGATTTATGTAAGCAGCACGCAGATAAACTGCGTCGTACCTTACGAAATCGCTCAAAAGACCGAGAACATCGATATTCCCGTGGTGGTTACCTACTCCGGCCAGCAGGATACGTATACGATGTCGGCCGGTGTGGCCGTACCCGCTATTTTCACGAGCAACGCGTCCGGAAGCGGTCCTGCCGCGATCCTCAACGCTTCCGGCGGATACAACGGACCGGACAATCCTGCATCCGCGGGAAGCACGATCGTCCTTTATTTGACCGGCGAGGGGCAAACCATTCCAGCGGGCGTCACCGGAGCCGTCACGCAAGTCAACACTTCTTCGGGCGCCTCCCTTACGCCTATTCCTGCGCTTCCGCTTCGAGTGACTATCGGCGGCGTGCAGGCGCCGGTGACATTTTTCGGCGAAGCGCCGGGCGTCGTTTCCGGTGCGATGCAGATCAATGCACAGATCCCCGATGGCCTGGCCAGCGGCGACCTTCCCCTGATCGTTTCCCTCGGCGGCGTCAGTAGCCAGAACGGCGTGACTGTTTCTGTCAAGTAGTGGCGAGCCAAGAACCCTGCCTGAGACCGTTGTGGAAAGAGCCGCACTACCGACAATGTGAATTGTCAGCGCTTTTCGAAGTCACGCTACCATGCTCCTGCGGATCGAGCTGGCCCGTTTCGCCCGAGTCGTGCACTGGTGCGCCGCTGGAAACTTATGGCTAAGTGTACAACCAACGGGCAAGCTGCCAATTATATTGAAAGTCCTCTGCGGAAAGCCGCGCCTGTGCGTTGTGTACGATCAACGGAACGTCCACCTCATGCAAGGAACCGTGCGCACGGTACTCCGCAGGGAGCGGTTCCAACTCGGTTTCCAGTTCGCCGAAAACGGTATCGCGGTCGCCCAGCACCACCAGATCCCCGATTCGTGAAGCCATCAAATGATAGCGTTTCGAAGCCTCACTCCTGGTCAGTATCGCCTCCACGCCCGCGAGTCCGGATAAAGTCTTCGATACCGTGTCGATGTCTTTCGGACGGTTGCAGTAGACCCAGGCGACGCCCCCGTGGCCACGATGATGCTTCGGGTACCTGTCCCGTTCGACCGAAATCGCGATCCGAATCGGCGTGCCGCGCCGCGCGCAGGCCTTCTCCAGGTCCCAGCAATGCGTCTTGTGGTTCATCCCGTGATCCGCAGTGAGCAGGAACGCTGCGTCGGGCGCGGCCGCGGCCGCTTCGCCAAACAGTTGGTCCAACCGCGCAAGGTGTTCCTTCGATTCCTTCGCCTCAGGCGGCCAGGTGTGCATCGGGTAATCCGTCGTGTGAATGTACATGCAGCCGAGGTCGCGGCGGTTCTTGAGCAGATCGATTGCCGCGGTCATGAGCCAGTAATTGATCTCGCGACTGTAGATGTCCGGGGCAGGTCCCAACCGCTGCACCCAATCCTGGGTAGGCGTCTCGGCCGATAAGATCAGATCGGCGCCAGGCGACAACAGCGTGGTCGTTTTCTTCTTGGAAGACAGCAGAGCGGACTTCACGCCTCGCTTCTTCGCGCGTTGAAACAGCGTCGGCGAAAGCAGGAGATCGGCGGTCTCCATGTATTCTTCCCGGCCGGAGCGTTCGTCGAAATACGAATTGCCGGTAATGCCATGTTGCTCGGACCACACTCCGCAACAAATCGAGGCGTTATTGGTATTTGTAACCGAGGGCATTGCGTCTTTCACGCGAACGAAGAGACCTCGTTCGCGCCACCGCGTCAACACCGGCATGTCGCTTTGCTCCAGATACTGGAGGCCGAATCCGTCGCACATCACTACCACTGTCCGCTGCGGCGATCGCTGGGCCAACACCGGCGCGGACATGAGGATCGCACCCGAAGCAAGAAACTCTCGTCGAGTCGTGGATAAGGTTGGCATCGCTCTTACTATAGCGGCTCACTCCCAACGGAGCGCACGCATCGGATCGACCAGGGTCGCGCGGCGTGCTGGAATATAGCCGGACAGCACGGTCACCAGTGCGATCCCGGCGGTGGCCAGCACGACGGTGAGCGCGTCGTTTGGCTCGATGCCATAGAGCTGCGATTTCGCGAACCGGGTGAGTGCGTATGCGGCGGGCAGACCGATTGCGATGCCGATGCCTGCCAGCAGCAGCACGTCTTTGATCACCAGCCAGATTACGTCGGTGCTGGCCGCGCCAAGCGCCATCCGGATGCCGATCTCACGCGTTCTCTGCGCAACAATGTACGCCATCACTCCGTATAGTCCGATGGCCGCGAGCAGAGTCGCCAGAATGCCGAAGCCGGTCGATAGGGTCGCTACCAGGCGCTCTGTGATCAACGACTCTTCCTGCTGCTTTTCGAGCGTTTTCATGTCAGATACAGGAAGATTGGAGTCCAGTTGGTTGACCACCTGGCGAATTCTCAGGAAGGTCTGCTCCGGCTGGCGGGCCGTGCGGACATAGGCCATCATGCCGATCGCAAACGGCATCTGGTGCGACGGGCGGTAGACTTCAACGGGAATCTCGTCGCGCATGCTTTCGTACTTGGTGTCTCCGACCACGCCAATGATCTCAATGTCAAGCTTGGTCCCGGGCTCTCCTCCCATGCCGATGTGGCGTCCGAGCGCGTTGCCGTCCTTGAAATAACGCCGCGCGAATTTTTCGTTCACAATGCAGACCTTGGGTGCGTCGCGGCCGTCGGTCATGCGGAAATCGCGACCCGCCAGGATCGGAATGTGCATGGTCTTGAAGTAATCCGGCGAAATGAACTGCATGTGCGGATCGGGCGTTTCGGTCGGCTTGTACGCGAAACCTTCAATTGCCATGCTCTCGTCCCATTCGCCTCTGCCCAGAACCGGCATCACTGCCAGTGCCGACGATTCAACGCCGGGAATCGCGTCCAGGTTGTCCCGGAGCTGGCGATAAAAATCCAGAACTCGTTCCGGAGTGTAGCCGTTCCTCTGCGGATTGATCGCAAACTCGATCAGGTTATTGGTGTGAAACCCAGGATCGAGATTCTTCAGATTCTTCAGACTTCGAATGAATAAGCCCGCGCCGATCAGCAACAGCAGTGAAAGAGTCACCTGCGCGGCGACCAACGCCTTGCGCAGCCTCACCGAGGTTCCGCCGGCAATCGAGCCAACTTGGTCCTTTAAGGTTTCCGCCAGACGCGGCCGGGTTGATTGGAGCGCCGGAACCAGCCCGAAAACGATTCCCGTCAACAAGGAAACGGCAAGGTTGAAGGACAGAATTCGCCAATCCGGCGACGTCGAGATCGTCAACGGACCGTTGCCCACCGGTAAAAACCCCAGCAAATACCTATCCATCCACGCGGCCAGGACTAATCCCGCGAGGCCGCCGGCGACGGCTAGCGCCAAGCTCTCAATCAACAGTTGCGACACGATGCGCGACCGGCTCGCCCCTAACGCGAGTCGCACCGCGATCTCCTTCTGCCGGGCCGTGGCGCGCGCGATGAGGAGATTCGCAACATTGGCGCACGCGATCAGCAGCACCAGTCCGACAATCGCGGTCAGCATCAGCAACGCACTGGAGAACTGGCGGCGCAGTTCGGAATCGCCCTTCGACGCGGGTAGCAGGTCGATCCACATGGTCAGGAATTGCTGCCTGGTTTCAGGCGCGGCGCGCGCAAACGCCTGCTCTTGTACCTCCATCTCGAGCATTTGATGGAAATACGGCTGAAGCGCGGATTTCGCTTGTTCAGGCGTCACGCCGGGCTTCAGCCGCCCGAAGGCATTGACCCATCGCCCACGCCGCGACTTGAAATTGTAGTTAAAGCTGGCGCCGATCGAGTCCATCTCGGCCTTCATCATGACCGGAACACGGACCTGGGGTGCGGTTCCAGGATCAGTGCCATCGAACCCGGCCTGGCTCACGCCGACGATGGTCAGCGGGTATCCGTTCACGAGGATCTTTTTGCCAATCACATCCGGACTGGCGGCGTAGCGGTTCAGCCAGTAACGGTAACTGAGAACCGCGTAGGGCGCGCCGCTCGGAGCCTTATCGTCGTCCGGATTGAATACGCGCCCGAGGGCTGCGCCGACGCCCAACACCTCAAAATATGTTGCCGAGACCAATTCGCCATCCACGCGCTCGGTTCTGCCGTCGGAGCTTACGCTCATCTCGGTGTCCCACCGGCAGAACATTCCGCTAAAAACCTGGTTGTGGTCGCGAAAGTCGGCGTACATCGGGTAGGAAAGCCTGTAGCGGCCGTTGTTGCTCCCGTAATGCGGGCCGCGTCCCCATAGCAGGACAAGCTGCTGCGGGTCCTTCACCGGGAGCAAACGCAGAAGAACCTGATCGACCAGGGTGAAGATCGCCGTGTTCGCGCCGATGCCGAACGCGAGCGAAAGCACCGCAACCACAACGAATACGGGCGACTTTCGAAACGTTCGCGCGGCATATCGAAGATCTTGTGCAAAGCTACCCATGATCGCAATACTTCCCTTTCATAACATGGTTACAACTTCAGGCGCAGACTTTGGTAATGGCGTCCGTCTGAGGTAAATTCGTAAAATGTCGCCATCGAAACTGGCGCCCGAAAATCCCGACTTCCGTGTTTTGTTCGAATCGGCGCCCGGCTTGTACCTGGTCCTGACACCGGATCTGAAGATCGCCGCGGTCACCGGCGCATATCTTCGCGCCACCATGACGGAGCGCGAGCAGATTCTCGGCCGGGACATTTTCGAAATCTTCCCCGATGATCCGGCTGATCCGGCCGCGGATGGAGTCCGGAATCTGCGGGCGTCGCTTGAACGGGTTCTCGCGCATGGAGCAACGGATACCATGGCGGTGCAGAAATATGATATCCGGCGTCCGGACTCAGAGGGCGGCGGTTTCGAGGAACGCTACTGGAGTCCGGTCAACTCGCCAGTCTTCGGAACTGGCGGAGAAATCGTCTACATCATTCACCGCGTCGAAGACGTGACGGAATTCGTCAAGCTGAGGCAGCAGGGTATCTATCGCGACCATCTCACTGAGGAGTTGCGCATGCGCGCTGAGCGTATGGAAGCCGAGATCCTGCAGCGCTCCAGAGACCTTCAGGAAAAGAACGTGGAGCTCGCAAAGGCGAATCGGGCCAAAGATCAATTCCTGTCGAACATGAGCCATGAGCTGCGGTCGCCCTTGCATACGATCATCGGGTTCTCGGAACTGCTGGCCGAGGAGATGGAAGGCGCGCTTAACGCCAAGCAGCACGGCTTCGTCGATAATATTCACCGGGATGGAATGCACCTGCTTCATCTGGTGAACGACATTTTGGACCTGAGCAAGATCGAATCCGGCCGGTTCGAGCTGCGTCGCGAGACGTTCGACTTGCGTGCCGTCTTCGATGAGGTGGTTTCTTCGGTTCGGCAAGCGTGCCACGCCAAGCTGATCGACATCCACGCCGTGGCGGCGATTAATATAATGGTCTTTGCGGACCGAGTCTGTTTCAAACAGATCGTCTTCAACCTCGTGAGCAATGCCGCGAAGTTCACGCAGTCCGGCGGACGCATCCAGATCACCGCCTTCCTGCTCGACGGTTTCGCAGAAATTTCGGTGAAAGACAACGGTAGCGGGATCGATCCGGACGACCAACCTTTCGTATTCGACAAGTTTTATCAGGCGCGCGCTGTGACCGCCGGAACCAGCGAGGGCACAGGGCTCGGGCTTACTATCAGCAAGCAACTGGTTGAAAAACACGGAGGACGCATGTGGTTTGAGAGCGCTCCCGGTCAGGGGACCTGTTTCACATTCACCGTTCCGGCCGCTACGCCTTTAAGCTAGTCGCCCATCGTGAACCTGCGTCGAGCAAAAGGATCGGAGGCTAGCCATGCCGGCGGTTCGCTTGAACGATATCGTCGAAGCTCTGGAGATTCAGGTCGACGAGTTCTCCTCTTTTTTGGATCTCGACACCGGCCAGGTGGAGAGCGTCTCCCACGATCTCCTGCGTGACGCTGAGAAGTCAAGCCACGAGGAGCCCGATGTGCCTGACTGGCAGAAACCCGAATGGGAGATTGCCAAGCGAATTGCATCTGGCGGCCGCTTCCAGAAACTTCCCACGAAGTTCGACGTACACGAGTGGGAGATCATGCGGGATTTCTCGCGCTCGGTGGAGTCCGACCGTGTTTGCGAAGATCTTCTGAACGCCATCCACGGAGCCGGCGCATTCCGGAATTTCAAGGATGCCCTTTGGCGGCACAGCATCGAGTCAGCCTGGTTTGAGTTCCGAACCGAGGCCCTGAGACAGATCGCACTTGACTGGTGCGAAGAGAATCACATCGTTTGGGAGTAGCTGGGAGTCTTGGCAACGGGCTTTGCAAGCTGCGATATACTAGCCCCGGAAAACCGCCTCGGCGTTAGATTCGAGGCTGTTCGGGAGTATCATGCCAAGCCCTCGCGTCTCTCGCCGGAACTTCGTGAGTACCCTCGGTGCCGTGGCGGGAGGTTCGTTACTTTGCCAGGCTGTTGGCTGCAAGACCTCCTCCATGTCCCAGGCCAGAGAGACCGCCGAACCCGCCGGCGCTGCGGATTACACTCTGACCATCGCCGTGAACCCGGTCGAGCTGGCTCCGAATCGGATTGTTTCCACGACCACCTACAACGGCCAATTTCCTGGGCCGCTGCTTCGCTTCAAGGAAGGCCAACCAGTCACCATCGACATTAACAACCAGACCGACACACCCGAACAACTCCATTGGCACGGGCAGTTTGTTTCCACCGATGTGGATGGCGCTGCGGAAGAAGGCACGCCGTTTATTCCCCCGCATGGAAGACGCCGCATCACGCTC
>JBEKBK010000284.1:0-10471 GCA_050015435.1 Bryobacteraceae bacterium | reverse complement strand
CTTCTGGATGAAGACCCGCTTGAAGTGGAAAGATTCGCTGCAGTTCGAACACGCCGGAGCTAATGGGGAAGTGCTGTCGATTGCATCGGCGCGCGCCATGTTGGCCGAAGCATCTTTGTCGAGGCCCAAAGAAGACGAGGATGAACAATCAATTACTGCCTAGATCTGCTACTTCGCTCACAGACCCGGCTCATTTCGCCTCGGACATGCTGAGGTCCGCGCTGTGGCGGAAACAGCGCGACATTATGCGCGCGGTCGCCACCAAGCGCTTGGTCGCCGTGAAGGCCTGCCACGCTAGTGGCAAAACCTTCCAGGCCGCTCGTCTGGCCTTGTGGTGGCTCCTGCGTTATCCCGAGGGAAAAGTGATTAACACCGCCCCCAGTTGGCGTCAGGTCAAGCTGATGTGGGACGAAATCCGTCAGGCGCGGAAACAATCCCGCATCGCCTTCCCAAGTGGCAATGCAACGGAGCTCCGGCTCAGTGAGGCGAACTACATTCAGGGCATCTCTACCAACGAAGCCGTAAAGTTTCAGGGCATCCACGGACGAAACATCCTGATCATCGCAGATGAGGCACCCGGAATTCGTGCCGATATCTGGGATGCGATCGAAGGTGTCCGCGCCGGTGGTGACGTACACGTTCTGATGCTCGGAAACCCGGTTATCCCCAGCGGCTACTTCTTCAACGCCTTCGGCCGTGGCCGCACCATCTGGCACACCTTCACCATTGGAGCGTTCGATACGCCGAACCTTTCGGGGATGACTTTGGAACAGCTGATGGAGAACAAGGAGGACGCGCTGCCGCCTCCTGCCCTGCCCTACCTGATCACGCCCCGTTGGGTAAGAGAGCGTGCCTTGAGCTGGGGTCTGAACCATCCCATGTTTCAGGCCCGGGTGTTGGGTCAGTTTCCCACACAATCTGAATACGCAGTCTTCAGCCTAGAACTCATCGAAAAGGCCAAGCGCGATGCCACGGACGCCGAAGTTCAAAAAGCTCGGCTGCTCCCGATTCAGGTCGGAATCGACGTGGCGGGTCCGGGCGAAGACGAAACCGTGGTGGTTGCGCGCGCCGGAGGAATGGTCTTGGGCATTTACCCCTTTCCGGAGGCCGATCCGCGCGGAAGGGTCGTGCAACTACTTGGGCAGTTCGCTGCCACCGGCAGATTGGGCGATGTCGTCGTCGATTCGGTGGGCATCGGATACAACTTCGCGCAGCACATTGCCGACCAAGGGTTCAAGGTTTACTTGTTCAACGCAGCCCATCGAGCCATCGATGCGGAGCGCTTCGCCAATGCCAAGGCCGAATCTTATTGGAGTCTGCGTGAGTGGATGGAGCGGGGTGCCATCTGCGGGCTAAATGATCTTGAAACCGAGGCCCAGCTGTCCTCACTACTCTATCGGACGACATCGTCCGGCCGGACGGAGATTGAGAGCAAGGAGGAAGGCAGAAGACGCGGACAGGCATCGCCGGACCGCGCCGAGGCGATAGTGCTGGCGTTTTCGAGAGTGGTCCCTCGCGAACAAGTATTCGTGTTTGGGGACGGCATTGAGATTTCACCAATCTGAGCAAGCGAGTTCGACCGGCAGCAGCCTTCTATCTGCGCCAAGCCGGGGCTTAGTAATCTCCTTCTCTTTTTTGCCTGCGCCCCCATCTGGCCCACTCGCGCTCTTCGCGGGCATGGAGTACCCCCAGGATCTCGAACAGCGTTCCGGCGCGTGTTTCCCGAACGGCTTCGACGGCAGCGGTCATTGTTAGACCCCGGTAGCTTTTGTGTTGCTGAAGATTGTTTAGCGCTTCGAGAATCTGGGCAAAGCCGAGCTGGATCTTCACCAGCGACTCGTAGATCGCTCCTTCCTCCGTTGTCCTTACTTTCATAACTGACATGAGGGCTCTCAACGCCCATAAAGTCAACTGGCTTCGGAGCGAAGTGTCGCGTGCCGACACTTGACGGCTCCGGGTCGGTGAGCCATGACTTTGTCGAGGCCAACTCCCGACACATGATGAAGCGCCCATTCCCGATCTGGATTGGAGTGTCAACCGAAAGGCTTCAGGTTCGAGTCCCGTTTGCCGAGCCAAACGAATATCACTTCAAAGCTTGCTGCCTTCTGGTTAACTGCCTGGCTGCCGCAATCTCCCGAAATGGCCAATACTCACGCGCAAAGCCTCTCTCCAGGCCTTAGCCCCACTGGGCGACTCGCTAAATGACCGGCGCGCCCACGCCGTTTGGAAGGAAGTTTCTCAGGCTCTCAGTTAAGGAGAAGGAAGTTTCTCAGGCTCTCAGTTAAGGACGAACCTTTGGTTAACGGCTCGGGGGCGTTGGTATTCGCCGCATTGACGTCAATCAATGCGGCTCTCGGCGATTCAGCAAACGGGTTCGCCAAATGCCGATAGCAATCAGGCCGAGGCTTGGCCAGAGGGTCACGGCAGCGAGTATGCCGAAACCTACGGGATTGGGGTTCGCTACTTTTGAGATTCGCGTTTCTAGTGGGTGAATTCTCATTTGATCAGTGTTTGCCAGTTGACGATTGCACTCAGCGGGCGCGAGGCCTGCTGAACATCGGCGCGCACCAGGAACCGGCCGTCCTTGGCGACATCGAATGGACTGACCGGCGTCTCCGAAACCGGCAGTACGAATAGCTCCTTAGGCGCGGCTGGCTGCACAGAATCGGCTGTGATTTTGAGGCTGACAGCCATGAGTTTCTTGCCCGGCTGCACGTAATAAACCTCCCGCCCGTCGAACGGCCTTAACGGAGCGATCGGAATGAGGGAGGTGCAAGCCATCAACGAGGATAAACTCGACATTCTTCGTACCTATTTTGGTGCGAGCGTAATCGATCATATCCTCCGATACGTCCACGGCGTAGACACGATCGAAAACGCCTGCCAATTGAAGTGTGATGCGCCCTGCCCCACATCCGACTTCCAGACAGCTTCCGCCGGTTCACTCCATAGTGTTGCCATTGTGCGAAGAAGTCCTGCCAATTGGAATTGCCATGATCGTAGAATTCGTCATTCGTCCACGGAGATTCACCATCCCGCTGCTTGCTGGGGAGGGATGCAACTCCCCAAAACGGGTCGTCTTTACCCCATTGTTTCCATTCAATGTTTGATCTCAGTTGAGTCATCGAATCGCCTCCACATGTCCAAACCGCATGTATTCTGTAGACAACGCACGAGCTGCAGTTGTTTCACCAGCTGATCAATCACGCTCGCACGGCAGGCCGCGGAAGATGGGGCAACGAGTCTCCGCGGCCGCAAGAGGAGAACAGGATCGTCCGGAAATGTGTGGGGGAATTAGGGAAGAGACCGAGTGCAAGCCCGGCACTTCCTAAGACGCCCTCGTCAGAGTTTCCCGATCAAGTTGACCCCGTGCGGGACGCGGCGGGGTGATGAAAATCTCGGAAGTGGGTTCATAGTAGGGTCCCAGCTTCGTCTGAATCTGGAACCGTGGTAACGGCGGCGCCGAGTAATCCGGCGGCGACCATGACGATGCCAACACTAAGCGCAATCCTACTTCCGTGAGTCACAGCAGACACACAACCTCCGACGCGACGCGTCCTGCTACCACCCGCGACACTGGTAGCAGCGTGAGAGACAAGCGAGGATTCTACGACACGATCAATGGAAAAGCAAGCGCAAAATTCATGATCATGATGTCGAAGTGGAGTTGGAGGAATTCATTGAATTTAACGTTTCAGGGTGATGAAGTGCGCTGCAGAACCCATGAAGACGGCTTCCCTGTGGTCGGTTTTGCTCCCGGTACTTCTGGGCCTTCGAGATGAATAAGAAGCGGTTCATCGCAGATTCAATCCAACTCCTCTGATGTGAAGCGTTTCTGGTGGCCCGCTGAGGATAGAGCCCCTAGCTTTTCTCAACAAAAGAGATCAGGCAATCAAATGATCACCCATTTGATTGTTTGTCGACAGAAGGACTTGCTGACGTCGGGCGTCGCCCAGGAGATTTCGGAGGCGTCCCGTTTGGCTGCTCATTCGGCTGCCGTTTGGTGAACTCATGCGTCGCGCCCAGCGAGCCTTCGAGAGCCACGCGCACCAATTGGCTTCGCGTGCGCACACTAGCCTTAACAAACAACTGTTGCACTATGTACTTAACGGAACTTTCCGAGAGACCCATGTTGTTCCCAATCTTCCGATTCGTGAGCCCTCCCAGGATCCCCAGAAGCACACTCCGCTCTCGCTCTTCCAGAGGACCACCGGACCCTCGAGCCGCAGGTCGACCGAACGAATCGACTAATTGATCAGCCAGTAGCTGAATGATTCTCGGATCGAGCCAGGTCCCTCCATCTCCCACCAGTCTAATGGCCTGTACCAGGCGGTCCGGAGCTTCGGTCTTTAGAAAAATACCGGATGCGCCGAGTTTCAGTGCAATCGCTGAACTTCGCACATCCGCAGATCCAGCAAGAATTAAGAACCGGCTCTGGTAGCCGGCTTGCCGGGCGGCAGATATAAAGTCACTCCCGTGTTCCGTGCCGACGTCGAAATCCAGCAACACCACGTCCACCGTTGAGCCTTTGAGAACTTCTAAAGCCTCGGCAGATGTGCCGCACTCGCCTACCACTTCAAAATCGGGTTCCGAGGCCAGGAAGCGGCCAAGGCTCGCGCGAAACAGGCCACGATCTTCGAGTAAGACCAGTCGAATTCGACTCTCTTGCGTTGGGTTGTTCATAGCACCGTTCTGTACCGTTGGGATAGGGTGCGTGGACTGTTGCGAAATCACAGTGTTTTCATCCTACGGTGAATTGGACGTTACGAAAAGTGTCTTATCCACAAGATTTGAGAGTCATGTCCGAAGACTGGGCGTCTCGCCGAAAGCTTGGGCACCGGTCAATGGGACCGGTACGTCCAATCGAACGGTCCATTCAAATGACCGGAGCGATTGAGCGCAAAATTCGTGGCTCCCCGAGTCGTACCGAGTTAAATTCGAGACTAACGAAATTCGATGTTCCTCATTAGCGTCCTTCAGCAAGCCGTTTTCCGTTCGATGAACACCGTCAAATCCGCGACGGCCGGCACGCCGTTTCTGGGCGGACGGGTGGGTAAAGCGACTGTGGTCGTGGGATTGCTCCCGGCCGCCGCTTTCGCTCAAACAGCTTTCAGCTGGCAGCAGATAAAGGACAAGTTCGAATCTACGAACCCGACCTTGATCGCTGCCCGGCTAAACATTGATGAGTCGCGGGCTGCCGAGATCACGGCTTATCTTCGTCCCAATCCCGACTTCACTCTGTCTGCGGATGGAACACAGCTGACCCCCTACGGGGGAATTTACCGGCCGTTCGCGGGCACACAGATTTCACCAGCCATCAGTTATCTGCATGAACGTGAGCAGAAACGGGAGTTGCGCCGCGACCAGGCTAAAGAATCCACTGCCATCGCGGAGTCGTCTTACCGGGACCAGGCTCGCGGTCTGCTGTTTAACCTGCAGAATGCGTTCGTCCAGGTCCTGCAAAATAAAGCGTTTCTTCAGAACGCACGAGAGAACCTGGATTACTGGGACCGGGAACTTGGTGTGAATCGCACGCGGTTCGAGGCGGGTGATCTCGCTCAGGTAGATCTAGATCGTTTGGAGTTGCAGCGGGTCCAATTTGAATCCGACTTTGAAACCGCGACGGTGAATGTTCGGACGGCCAAGATTCAGCTACTCATGCTGCTAAACGACCGGACACCGCTGGAGCGGTTCGAGGTGGACGGACCGTACGATTTCGCGGACGAGCTAAAACCCTTGCAGGACTACCGGAATATCGCCCTGGAAGGACGACCGGACCTGAAGGTTGCAATGCAGAACGTGGAGTTAGCAAAAATCACCTACAAGCTCACTGTGGCCAACGGGTCGACCGATCCCACTTACAGCCTGTGGTGGACCCACAACCCCTCGTTCAACAACCCGTACGACTACAACACGATCGGCGCCAGTATCTCGATTCCCTTGCGTATCTTCGACCGGAATCAGGGCCAGAAGACGCTCACTCAGATCGATATCGGACGCAACGAACGATTGAAGGACGCCACTGAGGCGCAGGTATTCAATGAAGTCGATTCCGCCTACTATACGATTGTCCAAAACGTGAATCTTTTGAAACCATACAAAACCAAGTACCTGAAGATGGCAACCGATGTTCGCGACCGAATGTCCTTTGCCTTTAAGAACGGAGGCGCGTCGTTGTTGGATTATCTGGATGCGGAGAAGGCCTATCGGGATACTCGATTGGCGTACGTGAATTTGATTGGTTCGTATTTGACCGCCACGGCGCAAATGGACATGGCCGTGGGCCGCGAGGTTCTGCAATGAGATGTTTTGCAATGAGACGTTCTGCAATGAATTGTTTACTTATCTTCGAAGCAACTGTGTGTTTTGGCCTGAGCCTCCTGGTCACCGGATGCGGCAAGGTCACGGCCCAGACAAACCTGGCGGCCGACACGGGTGTGACGCCCCCAAAAATCGTACAGGATCTCGATCCCAACAACTTCAAGCTGGACCACCCGGAGCAGTTTCCGTTGGCAACGGCGGGTGAGCACGTTGCCGCGCCCGAGCTGAACGTAACCGGGGTCGTGAATCCGGACGTCTCGCGGCAGGTGCCGGTGCCGTCGCTGGCCACAGGCCGAATCGTGGAAATCGACGCGCGCCTCGGCGACGAAGTGAAGAAAGGCCAATTGCTGTTCAAGGTGCGCAGCCCGGATATCGCGGGCGCGTTTTCCAATTACCTCCAGGCCGTCAAGAACCAGGATCTTGCGGTCGACAACGAACGACTGACTAAGATCCAGCTCAATCGCGCCAAGCTTCTGTTCGAAAACGGAGCTTACCCCAGGAGCGTCCTCGAGATTGCCGAAAACGCCGAAGTTGGTACGCTAACCGCGCTGGACGACGCGAAGATCGTTACCGAGACAGCGAAAGAACAACTCGGGCTGCTGAACGTCGACCCCAACCATCCTACGGGTACCGTGGATGTGTTCGCTCCGGTTGCGGGAACCATCACCGACCAGGAAATCACGAATCAATCGGCGGTCCAGTCGTACAATACGCCCACCCCGTTCACGATTTCCGACATGTCTCACGTTTGGATTATCTGCGATGTGTGGGAGAACAACATGGCGCAGATTCACATCGGCGAATACGCGGACATCCATCTGGTCGCCTATCCCAACCGCGTCTTGAAAGCGCGCATCAGCAACATTCTGCCCATCATCGATCCGAATATTCGGACGGCCAAGGTCCGCCTGGAAGTGGAGAACCCGGGCCTTATGCGGCTCGGGATGTTCGTTACCGCGACGTTCCACGGCGACACCACGGAACGTCATGCGACCGTGCCGGCCACAGCTATTCTTCATCTGCATGATCGCGAGTGGGTCTACGTGCCGTTAGGAAATGGCAACTTCAGGCGGCAGGAGGTGGTTTCCGGAAACATGCTCCCCGGCGATATGCAAGAAGTAGTCACGGGCTTGAGGCCCGGTGACCAAGTGGTCGCACGCTCACTCGTCTTCCAGAACACGGTGGAGCAATAGATACATGATTCGCCGCATCGTTGACTTTGCCCTAGAGAAACGCCTCTTTGTTCTGGCTATCGCCGCCCTTCTGGTCGGCGGCGGAGTCGTCGCGTTCCGGGCGCTTCCCATTGAAGCTTATCCCGACGTCGCCGACAATTACGTGGAGATCGTCTCGCAGTGGGCGGGAATCTCCGCCGAGCAAATGGAGCAGCAGGTCACGATTCCGATTGAGATCGTGATGAACGGCATGCCGCACGTAGTCCATTTGCGGTCGTTCTCCCTGTTCGGTCTTTCCGACATCAAGCTCCTTTTCGACGACGAAGAACTGAACGCGTGGGATCGCGAGCGAGCGCTCGAACGGCTTTCGCAAGTCAATCTTCCGGCCGCCGCCGGCACGAGCGTCCAGCCGCAAATACAAACCGATTGGAGCCCCGCCGGCCAGATCTACTTCTTCACGCTGCACAGTACCAATCCCGCCTACGACGTGATGGAATTGAAGTCCATTGAAGACTGGGTGGTAGAGAAGAATTTCAAGGCGGTTCCCAACATTGTCGACGTGGCCAGTTTCGGCGGCCCCACGCGCGAATACCAGGTTCGTGTCGATCCGGATAAGCTGATCGATTACGGACTCAGCATCGGCCAGGTGGAGCAACAGCTCACTAACAACAATGCCAATGGCGGTGGAAGCTTCGTCGAAGCGGGCCTACAGCAGATCAATATTCGGGAAGTGGGCCTGGTCCGGAATGTTCACGATATCGAGAATACCGTGCTTCTGAGCAAGAATGGCACGCCGCTCCACATTAGAGATATCGCCGTCGTTTCCCAGGGTCCGAAGATTCGCCTGGGCCAGTTCGCCCGGTCGAAACGGCTCCCGGACGGACGGGTCATCGATAACGACGATGTGGTTTCGGGTATTGTGCTCCTGCGCAAGGACGCCGAGGCAGACGCGGCGTTGCAGGGTATTCACAAAAAGGTCGCGGAAATGAACGATCACATCCTGCCCGCCGGGGTAACGATCGACCCGCTGATCGACCGCAGCGATCTGGTGCGCTTTACGACGCAGACGGTTTTGCACAATCTGACGGTGGGCTTCATCCTGGTCACGATTATCCTGATGATCTTTCTGGGAAACATACGCGCCGCCATCATCGTTGCCCTTACCATCCCGTTTTCTCTACTCTTCGCGTCCATCTGCCTGCAACTCAAACAAGTTCCGGCAAATCTTTTATCGCTGGGGGCTTTGGATTTCGGGATGGTTGTGGACGGAGCAATTGTGATGGTGGAAAACATCGTCCGCCACTTAGGCCACCAGGAGCGGGTGACCAAGTCGGTTCGCGACCGAATCCGCGACGCGGCGCATGAGGTGCAGCGGCCGGTGTTCTACGCCATCACTATCATCATTACAGCCTACTTGCCGATTTTTACGCTCCAGCGTGTGGAGGGCCGGCTGTTTCGTCCAATGGCCTGGACCGTGGCGTTCGCGCTCCTGGGTGCAGTGATATTCTCGATGGCCATCGCTCCGGTTTTGGCTAGCTTTTTCTTCCGCAAAGAGACGCGCGAATGGGAAAATCCAGTGCTTGGCTGGATTACCAAACTATATAGCCATGCTGTGACCTGGACTGTGCATCACCGCTGGGTCATGGTTGCGGTGTCGATCGTTGCGGTGGGTTGCAGCCTCTGGCTGTTGGGAGGTGAAAGGATCGGATCCGAATTTCTACCGCATCTGGATGAAGGCGCGTTGTGGGTTCGCGGCACGCTGGCTCCGAGCACCGGACCCACGGAAGGCGTCCACTTATCGAATCAGGCTCGCATCACCCTCTGTTCCTTTCCGGAAGTGACCCAATGTTCCAGTCAGACGGGGCGGCCGGATGACGGAAGCGACACCACCAGTTTTTTTAATACGGAGTACTTCGCGGACCTGAAGCCCAAGGAGCAATGGCGTCCCGCATTTCACCAGAATAAGGAAGAACTGATCGCCGCCATGAACCGCGAGCTGAACAAGCTGCCTGGAGTGGTTTGGGGCTTCTCCCAGCCGATCGCGGACAACATGGAAGAAGCGGTCAGCGGAGTCAAGGGACAGCTCGCCACCAAGATTTATGGCTCGGACCTGCGCACGCTTGAGGACCTAGCCGAAAAGACCGTAAATGCGATGAAAACGGTTCGGGGAATCACGGATTTGGGAATCTTTCGAGTGGTCGGTCAGCCCAACGATAATTACATAGTCGACCTTGAGAAATGCGCCCGCTATCAAATTAACGTCGCCGACGTTCAGGATGCCATCAATACCGCCGTGGGAGGGAATGCTCTGACCCAAGTTCTGCAGGGCGAGGCGCGCTACGACCTGGTGATGCGCTATCTCCCGCAGTTCCGCAACACGAAAGAGGCCATCCAAAACATTCGTCTGCTGGCGCCGACCGGCGAGCGGGTTTCGCTCGGCCAGCTCTGCAAGATGGAAGAGCGCGACGAAGGCGGTGAGATTTACCGGGAAGGCAACGAGCGGTATGTCCCGATCAAGTACAGCGTCCGCGGGCGCGACCTGGGCGGCGCAGTCGGAGAGGCGATCGAGAGAGTAAAAAAGCAGGTTCCGCTTCCGCGTGGTTATCACATTAACTGGGAGGGGGAATACGAGAGCGAGGTGCGTGCCGAAGCGCGGCTATACATTATCGTCCCGTTGACCATCTTCATCATCTTCCTGATTATCTACGGCGCGTTCGGTTCCGCCAAGTGGGCATGCCTGCACCTGGTGAACGTGGGGGTGGCCCGCGTCGGTGGTCTTGCGGCGCTTTACTTCACCGGGACGCACTTCAGTGTCTCTTCGGGCGTCGGTTTCATGGCTTTGTTCGGCGTGTCGATCCAGACGGGCGTCATCATGGTCGAATACATCAATCAATTGCGATCGCGCGGCATGCCGATCGTGGAAGCCGCGATTGAAGGCGCAACGCGCCGGCTCAGACCGATCATGATGACCATGCTGG
>JBEKBK010000283.1:0-10530 GCA_050015435.1 Bryobacteraceae bacterium | reverse complement strand
GTATGCGGGCCCGGAGAACCACGGCGTCTGATGCGCCGGGCATTTCGCGAGCTTTGGCCGCCTGAGTTGCGAAAACGCCGCTCAAAGGATATGTTCGGCGGCGTGTTTCTCGATTCTCTGCGGCCGCTCGCCAACCGATTCCTCAAGGCTCCGCAACGCCTGCAAGTGGTGGAGCGCGGCTATGTGGACCCTCAGAACCTGACCAAGCGCCTGGAACTGCTTTCGCATTCTCTCGAATGTAACGAGCCGCAGCTACGTCACATCATCCTGTTGGAGACGTGGCTTCAAGCCCGCGTGTCCGGAGCTGCACCAGCCACGCTGTCTGC
This sequence comes from Bryobacteraceae bacterium, assembly GCA_050015435.1. Lineage (GTDB taxonomy): Bacteria > Acidobacteriota > Terriglobia > Bryobacterales > Bryobacteraceae > Palsa-187. The sequence goes on along the minus strand of JBEKBK010000283.1, from coordinate 10,204 downwards.
CTGACGTCAATCCCTATTTTCAGGTGTAAGAGAGACCCTCGTTTCAATCATAGAAGAAAGCTGTCCAGTCATCCTAATCTACGCTAATGACAGGTTACAGCCTTATGCGGGGCGGGGACTCAGAGCGAGCGAGACCAGGTGGGGAGATCAATAAACCAGTTCTTCTCGTGCTCGAACCGGACAGTAAAGAAAAGACAACGGGCCAGCAAGGGAAGAAACGATCGCGCTATCCTGCCGGCGATATGGACGTTTTGAAGATGCTTGCCGAAATGCGCGAGGAACGCGCGCGCATTGAGGAAGCCATCATCGTTCTCGAACGTCTTGCGGGAGGAAAGCGGCGCGGGCGGCCACCAGCGTGGATGGCTGCGGCTTCCGCTCCGAAACGGCGGGGACGGCCACCGGGCAGCACGAACAAGCCTAAAGAATAAAGCAGCAGACCGCGAATGAAACACGTCCCGCCGATCTGCTGCTTTCGCGCTGTCGATTAGAAGCCGCTACCGGCCCGTGGCTGCACCGCCACCCTTGACCGTGATTTTCTCTACGGTCCAGGTGGAGCAGTCGCCCTTGTAGATGACCGCTTCCGACTCGCAGTGAATCTCGTGGATTAAGCAGGTGCTTTGGCCATGGCCCAAACTGGTCTGCGCCCAGCCCAGCAGCTTCCCGTCCATATCGAACTTATAAATCTTGCCGTTGCCTCCGTCGCCGCTGTACAAATACTGCCTCGGCCCCGGCGTGGTGCAGACGCTCCAGGGAGCGCCCATGCCCGTGATGGTTTTCTTGAAGTTCAAATCGGTGTCGTACACCTGGATCCGGTTGTTCCCGCGGTCGGCGACGTAGATGTTGCCTTGAGCGTCTGAGGTAATTCCGTGCGGCGTGCTGAACTGGTTCGGGCCGGAGCCGTGCGTTCCCACAGCCTTCACCCACGTGCCGTCCTTGCGCATCTTAGCGAGGCGCGAGTTGCCGTAGCCGTCGCTAACGTAGATGTTGTCCTGCGAATCCCAGGTCACGTCGGTTTCACGGTTAAATGAGCCCGCATTTCCGACCGGATAGCGCTCTTCCAACTTCTCACCGCGTTCGAGATAGCGCTCGAGGAAATCGATCGCCTCGGGTTTTCTGCCCAGCACCATGGTCACATAAGCATTCGGGTCGTACTTTACGATCATGCCCGACCCCTCGTCGACCATCCACACGTTGTCGTATTTATCGACTCGAACGACGTGCGCGAAGGACGCGGCATAGTTGTCAGGACCCCACTGCTTGACGAACTTTAGTTGCGGATCGAACTCGAAGAGTTCCGCGGCCACTTGACCGCGCGCGGACCCGCTGGCGCCGGTTCGCGAGTACACGAACAGGTGTCCCTTGGAATTCTTAGCCACGCCGACCGCTTCACCGATCGTATGGCCGGGGATGACGAGGTGGAGCACATCCTCAGTGATCTGCAACTGCGGTGTCGATTTCTCAAGGGCTTCTTGTCTTGCCCTGGCTGCCTCTGCCTCGGGGTTGTTGCCCCGGCCGCGTCCTTGCGCCTGAGCTTGGAACCGCGAGTGCGTGAGCATGCCTTCGCCGATCACGACGACAGCAAGCACCGAAAAAAACAATACGCCGACGATGCGCTTCATAAATGAACTCTCCTTTTGTAACTGATTGTAACTGACGCCAAACCGGGAGGCGCTCCGACCGCGGCGGGCAAAACCCTCGCCCGCGAAGAGCGCTCCGTCCCGGGACACATTATACATTCATTTACGATACATTCATTTACGTCTAATGTTTAGCCCCTCTTTCCCGCTTCGGCCGGACGTTAAATTCAAGCTTCCAGCGGCGCCCATCTCGAGCGACAAACCACAACTCCAGGACGCCGGTCTCCGTGACCAGACTTTCGAGCGTTACGAGTACCGCCTCGCCCGGATCGCCGGCCAACAAAACTTCGACCGGCGCGGTTTCCTCCACGCCGGCGGGAATTTCATCGAGCATTACGCCTGCAGCGTCCTCCTTGCGGTCGACCGATTGGAAGAAGCGGAACTGGGCGCGTTCCCCGACGCTCAATGCAAACTGCCGATCCCGGATTTCATGGCCGGTTCCTTCTTCCATACCGAACGGCACGACGGTAAGGGCCTTGAGCGGCGGCCGCATCCCGGGCACGGCAGGCATCGCCGCTTCAATGCCGATGTAATAGGTGCGCGGAACGCCGCCGCGGACGCGCACTCCCTTGCCCTGCCGTGCGAGGCCGTAGTACGCCGCGCCCCGAGCCACGGCATGCATCAGATCGTCCGAAACCAGCGCTGTGACGGGCTGTGGAAGCCACCCGTTGAGCACATCCAGAATTCTTTTGCGCACGATCCCCGCGCGCAGAACGCCGCCGTTGAACAGAACATGCGTAGGCGTCGCTTGATTCTGGTGCAGAAAATGGGCCAGATGACGGGTGATCGCGGCGTCCGTTGCATACGGGAGACCAAGTTCGGTGAGGGCGGCGCGCCGGCCTTGCGGCTCGTCATCGGCGGAGACTTCCGGCAGGAATCCGTCCAGGAGAATCGCGTCCAGATCTTTGCGCTTGAGCTTGGTTTTCATGGAGCCGCCAACCACACCCGTGCCGCGGCCCAGAATCGTAATAGGCTGCTCCTTCTCGGTGGCGCCTTCTTCCAGCAGGTGCTCTTTGGCCGCGCGGCACTGCTGCCAGAGCGCGTGGAATTGAAGCGCGTCCAACTTCTTCGGAAGATCCTGGGCGATATGATGCGCCAGCGCCGCATCGATGTTGTCGCCGCCCAGAAGGATATGATCGCCAACGGCGATGCGTTCCGGCGCGATCTCGCCCTCGTGCTCCTTCACGGCGATCAGCGAAAAATCGGTGGTGCCGCCGCCAATGTCGATCACCAGGATCAGGTCGCCGACTCCAACCAACTCCCGCCAGCCCGGATTGCGCTCGATCCAAGCATAGAAAGCGGCTTGTGGCTCTTCGAGTAGGATGATCTTTGAATACCCGGCCTCTTCGGCAGCCTTTCGCGTGAGGTCGCGCGCTACTGCGTCGAAAGACGCCGGCACCGTAATAAGCACCTGGTGAGTATCGAAAGGCCGGTCGGGATTCTTCGAATTCCAGGCTTCGCGCAGATGGAGCAGATACTGACGCGAAGCTTCGACTGGCGAAACTTTAGGGATACCCTCGGGCGCATTGGGAGGAAGAATGGCGGAGTTCCGGTCGACTCCGGAATGCGATAGCCACGATTTCGCGGACGATACTAGCCGTCCGGGATTCTCCAGGCCTTTTCGCCGCGCCAAAACGCCAACGATGGGGCCGTTTTCATCGAGGAACAAAAACGACGGCAGCAACGGCTCATCGCCCTGTTCGCCGGGGTGGACGAATTGGGGGATGGCGAAGAGTTCCACAGCGTCATCGCGCGTGTAGGCCAGAGCGCTGTTGGTTGTGCCGAGATCGATTCCAATGACCGGAGACGGATTTGGAGTTTCCACTGTTGCTAGTGTAAGGTCTCCCTCGGACTACAAACTCAACTTGCGGCGGGCGACCTCTTCGTCATAGGCTCTGGTCACGCGCTCAATTCGATCAAACAGACCACAAAACACCACGTGCGGATTCATCGCACGCAACTCCTCAGCGGAGAGCGTTTCCAGATGCGTTCTCCATTCCGCTTCCAAGTCCGCGTTGAAAACATCGCGCTCCAATACACTGGCGGCGTGCAGGTTCAGGTTGCCTGGCACCATGAGCCGCCATAGATGCGTTGGCTTCGGAGCGGCCTCCTCCTCGGGTATCTCGGATAGATCCAAGTAGCACGGAATCCCGGCCGCCTCCAAAGCATCGCGAGCGTTCGTGATGTCTGGCGCGGGCGCTGTCCCCGGCATGTCGGCTCGTGCGAATACCTCGGAGGCCTCGTCTATCCAATTCGGTTTCTCCTCCACGGTATGCGAAGTTTGCTCTCTCCGTTGGAGCTCTTCGTCGTAGCATCTCTGCGCAGTTTCGACTAGCTCCTCGCGGTCGATCGCCCGAAGCGCTTCGTCGGAAAGCGAGGCATAGTGTTGGCGCAGATATTCCGGATCAGGCTGCATGGAATGGTGTCGCGTGTTGCAACGAGTAGTCTATCGCGATGTGAGCCCCGCCGGTTGGCGGCAGTGTCGTCGCGGTTTACGCGAACGATTTTCCGTCAATGTGTCTTGGTATATCCTTACTAAGTCGAGATATGCTGAGCCAGGGCGCGAAAAATAGTCTCCCCGGCTCAAATAGTCATGGAGGTCCGCTATGGGAAATCCAACAGTCGTAACTCCGCCGCCCGATCCGGCAACTGCCATTCAGTACGGAATACTGGTGCAGAAGGCCGAAGCAGTTCCAACCAATCAGACCGTTTATAACCCCGGCGACGTGATTAATGTCACTTACGGCTCTATCAACGTGAACTACGCAGTGGTTACCACCTTTTACGGCAACGATCTCGCGACTGACATCAATCTCGGACTACCGCGGGACATTGTGTCCTACGGCTTTGTTGCTCAGGATGCCGCCGGGAATGTCGTGGTCGCCATTCGGGGAACAGAGGGTATGCAGGAGTGGGTGCAGGACGCCAAATTCCTGGCGATTAAGTGTCCGTTTCTAGCGGGCGCCGGCCTCACCGAAGACGGATTCACGGATGTTTATGAATCGCTGCGGAGTACGCAGGATCCAAATTCGAGCCGCCTCGTCGGCACTTTGCCTATCTTGGCTTATCCGAACCCAATCACCTCGTTAACCATCTGTGGGCACAGCCTGGGGGGAGCCCTGGTGACCCTCCTGGCACTCGATGTAGGAGCCAACACAAAGTTTGGGCCAATCCTGAAGGCCTATACCTACGCCAGCCCCCGCACCGGGGACCCATCGTTCGCCGACACTTATAACCAAGTCGTTCCCAATACGATACGAATTGCAAATCGTCTCGACATCGTGCCAAAACTGCCGCTCCCCCCGCTCTACGAACATGTCCTCGGAATCTACGACCTGAATCCGAAGCTACAGGTGAAACTGGATATTTTGTGCCAGCATCATCTGACCACGTATCTGCACCTGCTGTCATTGCTGACCGGCGGCACAGTGCTTCCGCTCGACCAAGGGTGCGCGTTTTAGCTGGTCACGACGATTTCTTCGTAAGTTCCCGGTAGACGACTTCGGTAAACGTCGCGAACGCCGGACCTCCGCGACCGCCGCGCCCTTGAGCCGGCGGCGGGTCCACAGCAGCCTTGATCTCATCCAGCGACTTGCCTTGTGCCACCAGGTCCTTGATCTTCGCTCGCTTGGCTTCCGCATCCGTTAGCCGCTTCTCAATGGCGGCTTTCGTTTGCACATCTCCGTGTCCCGGCACGAACTGATCGGAGTTGAGGCCAGCGATTCCTTTCGTTGTCGTGATCCAGCCTTCCGACGAACCGTTCTTCTCCAAATGGATCAGCGGATCGGGAAGTTGCATCGCAATAATATCTCCGGTGAACACGATCTTCTGCTCGGGAAGATAAACCACCAGATCGCCAGTAGTGTGCGCGGGCGCCCAGTGAAGCACTTCCAGCTTGACGCCTTCGATCTTGAGATTATCCTTGTTCTTCGAGATGACCTTGGTGGGGAGATGATCGGCGGGAGGAGCGCCGCGTCCACCCGCACCGAGGGCCGTTTCCAGCTCCTTCTTATTGTTCTCGTGAGCAATGATCGTAATGCCTGCGGGGAATGACACCAATCCATTGACGTGATCTCCGTCGCTGTGGGTGAGAATAACGGTGGTGACGGGCTTCGGCGTGATCTTGGCGATGTCATCCAGCAGTTCTTTCCCGCCCGCCGCTGTCGTCTTGGCGTCAATGACGATCACGCCTTTGTCGCCCACGATGACGCCGCTGTTTCCGCCGCCGCCCTCGACCCAATATACATTCGGCTTCAACTGGTGGACCATGAACGGCGCGGAAGCCGGGGCCTGCGCCGCAGCCAAGACCGCGAAAGCGAAGAAAAAGGCGTTTCGATTAAACATTGTCGCGTTCTCCTTTAGTCACAAGCATAATTGTAATCAGTCCTTCATGCATCCGCCACAAGAGAGCTCGAACCCCAGCAGTCGCAGTTGGCCGATTCTGTTCCAAGGAATACGGCCTTTTAATGCCGCAAGCGCCCTGCGCGATTCTGTGGCGGGAATCGAACTAGCGGCGATGAACATCCCGCAGGCTCTGGGTTACACCAGCATAGCCGGGACGCCCGCCGTAACCGGATTCTACACATTATTGCTTCCGCTGCTGGCATTCGCTACGTTCGGTTCATCGCGGGTCCTGGTGGTCGCCGCCGATTCCGCCACCGCTGCCATTCTCGCTGGGGGAATCTCCGGCATGGCTCCGTTGGCCAGCGCGCACTATGTGGCGCTCGCAGGATTGGTGGCACTGCTGACGGCAGGGCTCCTGATGGTGGCACGGCTGCTCAAGCTCGGGTTCATCGCCGACTTCCTCTCACAAACGGTGCTGGTGGGTTTTCTCACGGGAGTGGGATTTCAAGTCGGAATCGCAGTGCTTGGTGAAATGCTCGGCCTGGAAATTCACTCGCGCTGGACGGTGGTTCAACTGGCTCAAGTCCTGCGCAATTTGTCCCAAGTGCACTTGCCTTCGGCGGGCCTGGCGGCGCTGGTGGTCATCGGCGTCCTCACACTCGGCCGGCTTGCGCCCAGAGTACCGGGTCCGTTGATCGCCGTGGCGGGCACAATCGCGGCCAGCGCGGCTTGGGACTTTGCCGCGCACGGCATCGCCGTCATTGGGCCGGTAACCGGCGGTCTTCCGCACCTGACTTTCCCCGAGGTGAGTTGGGACGAGGTAGAGCGTCTGCTTCCCGTGGCAGGATCGTGCTTCGTGATGATCATCGCGCAGAGCGCGGCAACCGCCCGCATTTACGCGGCACGCAACCATCAGGCCATAGACGAGAACGCTGACCTGGTCGGGCTTTCTGCGGCGAACGCTGCGGCAGCTCTCAGCGGGGCGTTTGTGGTGAACGGCAGTCCCACGCAAACCGCCATGGTGGAAAGCTCCGGTGGGCGGAGCCAGTTCGCGCACGTGGCTACGGCGGCGGTGGTTGCGCTAGTGCTTCTTTTCTTAACGCACCCCTTGCAGTACCTTCCGCGATGTGTGCTGGGCGCCATCGTCTTCATTGTGGCCATCCGGCTGGTGGACCTGCGCGGCCTAGAGGGCATTCGCCGGGAAAGCCGCGGCGAATTTACACTCGCCGCGACCACGGCGGGCGTGGTGGTGCTGGCCGGCGTGGAGCAGGGAATCGTCCTCGCCATGGTCCTGTCGCTGCTCCGTATTGTTCAGCACAGCTATCATCCTCACACCGCGGTGCTCACGCAAGGAGAAGGGGGGATGTGGCGGTTGAACCCAGTTGTTCCCGGCGCGGTAACCGAGCCGGGATTGGTGATCTACCGCTTTGGGGCGGCGCTCTTTTACGCGAATGCCGGCCGGTTCGCGGACGAGATCCGGCTCCTAGTATTACAAGGTGTGGGACCAGCGCCCTCGCCGCTGCGCTGGATCGTGGTGGACGCCGGAGCAATTGCCGACGTGGATTACACCGCCGCGCGCGTGGTCCGGGAACTTCAGGCAGAACTGGCTCAACGCGGTGTCGAGTTGGTGTTTGCGCATGTTCAATCGGACCTGAAGCCCGACTTGGACCGGCACCACCTTACGGAGGTCATCGGCGGCAACCGTATTTTCGATAGTCTCCACGAGGCGCTCGCCTGCTATCACAACCTTAAGACCTCGCAAATCTGACCGAAGGCAATATCGACGATTCGCGGCGGTGGAAGCCCGCAGTCTTGGCGGCGAGCCGGTTTTCCAACAGGCTGCTCCCGGTGCGGTTGGCGGAGATCGACCAGGCTGCCGGACGCCGCTTGGCCATTACTTAGGATCTTACAATCCTCACAAGGTCATTTGACATCCATTGCGATCTCGTGAAGGTCCCGTCGGATGCTTCAGGTTTTTATCACCCCGCTTGACTAGAACTCGAATCGCCCCGCCAACTGAAACATCCGCGGCTGGTACTCCAGATTGGTGTTCGCCGCGGGCTGACCGAACACGGCACTGGTGATGGAGGTCTGATACGTGCCGAAGTTCGAATGATTCAAAGTGTTGAACGCCTCCGCGATTCCCACCAGACGAATGTGCTCCCTGAAGGTGAACGTCTTGGTGAGCCGCAGGTCCAGGCGTTCCAGCGGGCGTCCGTAGAACGAGTTCCGTTTTACTAGCCTATACGCAGGGTTGAGCGGATCCGGGTAGTTCCAGGCTGGATTGTCGTAGGTTTTGGTGGTCACCAGGAACGAGCGATTGCTTGACGCGCCTTCACCGAACGGACTGGTTCCGGCGGTTTCCGTGAAGTCGGCGCCGGACCCGAAATGAAATGATCCGCTGAACTGGAATCCCCACACAAGTTGGTACGTTCCATTCACATTCAACGTATTCCTTTGGTCGCCGGTGCCGTTGCCCCATTCGTCGCTGATATTGAACGAATTGTTCGCTACGTAAAACGCGCCGCTGGAGGAATCCTTTTGCCGGGCCAGCGTATAACCCCCGGAGAGCGTCAGGCGTTGCGCGAATCGCCGCCGGACGCTCATCTGAAGACCTGAATAAATGGCCCCGGCAGCGCTAGGGGTCGCAAATCGGAGAATCGTCGTGTAGTTCGGATTGGGGCGGAGGCTGGTCGAAGTCGGGTTAATGTTGAATCCCGTGGTCGGGTCGTAGTTCAAATTCTGATCGAGCCGTATCCACTCGTGATACACGCGCCAGTAGACATAGTCAGCCGAGAGGGTCCAGTTGCGTGAAAGCTGCCGCTCAAATCCGAAAGATGCCTGCAGCGTGTACGGAGTCTGGATATTGGGGTCGACCAGTTGCAACGCCTGTGGCGGCACTGCAACCTGTCCGCTCGCGAACGTCTGAAGGGTCGCGCCCGGTATGGGGTTCAGAAGATTCACGGCGCCCGTCACGGTGGGCTGAAGCGTGGTTTGACCGTTAAAGAGCAACTGATCGTAATATTGGTTAGCCTCAATGTCGGCATAGTAGAGTCCAGCGCCGCCGCGAATCACGGTTTTGCGGTCACCCGTTAAATCGTAAACAAAACCCAGGCGCGGAGCGATGTTGTTATTGTCGCCATGATTCGGCAAGGCGAGTCCACTCTTCAGCGTGAAGCCGGGATTCAGCATGCCGATGTCGTTGTCGTAGCGGACACCTAAATTCAGAGTTAATTTCGGTGAGACCTTCCAGTCATTCTGGAACCAGAACCCGACAATATTCCGGTGCAGTGCATAGTTGAAGTTGCCATATCCCAGGGTGAACGTCTGGGAGATCGCTCCCAGAGCAGCATAGTTCCAGGTTGAGGGATCGTTCCAAACCGGGAAATCCGCGTTCATCTGGGCGGGCGTGGGCTGCGTGTTCTTTTGAAAAGTGGTGACCACCCCGCGAACATATTGCGGGAAATATCCGTGATGGTATTCGTTAAAGTACTCAAGGCCGATCTTGAAGCTCTGCTTGCCTCGGAGCCAGTACAAGTCATCGCGGACCGACCAGAGCGCTTCGAATTTCGGCGACGGGTAGTTGTAGGGTCCACCGACGGTATCGCCGCTAAATGAGAACCCCTCGCTATACACAACCGGCTCGTTGGCATAGTTGAAGAAGTTGAAACCCAGCTTCAACTCGTTGCTCAACTGCGGAGAGAGGATCTTTGTCCAGGTCAGCAACCCGCTCGCCGCCTTGGTTGCGGCGGCGTTGGCGTTGGACGGATGCTCGGTTCCGCTGCTCAGGTTAAACGGATTGCTGAATGTGTATCCTGTCGCACGGAATGAAAATCGGCTGCTTTCGCTGCGCTGGTAATCGAAGCGCACCAGGTAGGTCCAGATTTTGTTTTCGCTAGGCAGCGTGAAGGTCAGGTTATTGAACAGCGCGGGTGTACTGAAAATGGTCTGCGGCTGGCGCTCGCCTTCCACAGCCCCAAAGAACCAGAGCTTATTCTTGATGATCGCGCCGCCGACAGTGCCGCCGAACTGCTGATCGCTATAAGGGAGCACCTTGTTGGCCACGGGGTCCGCGGCGTTCATCGCGCTATCCCGGAAGTAGCCGTAGAGGGTGCCGTGCATTTCGTTGGTGCCGCTCTTCGTCTGGGCAATCACCTGAGCGCGCGAGGCGCGGCCGAGCGTCGCGTCAAAGCGATTGGTGATGATTTGAAATTCGGCGAGTG
>JBEKBK010000282.1:0-10538 GCA_050015435.1 Bryobacteraceae bacterium | reverse complement strand
GGTTTGCTTGCTCTTTTGCGGCAGGTAGATCTTCTCTATTACGGCGGTCGGCGTAAGCGGCGCGCCCAGTTCGGCGGCGGTGACGCGCTTGATCTCTTTGGTCTTAGCCTTCTTGATGCCCATCAGCGTGGCGTAGCGCAGCTTGTTGATGCCGCTCTGAATGGTCAGCACGGCGGGCAAGGGCATTTCGATGTGCTGGAACCAGCCGTCTTCGAGCTCGCGTTTCACGCGAATGTTTCCGCCCTGATGTTCCACCTGCATGATGATGGTCGAGTGCGCGAACCCGAGCAGTTCCGCAACCACCACGCCGGTCTGGCCGTAGCCGAGATCATCCGATTGCAGACCGGTGAGAATCAGGTCCGGGCTCTCCGGCTTGACGGCGCCCGCCAGAAGCTTCGCCACGCCGAGCGTATCCAGCGTATTGAGATTCTCCTCTTCGATGTGAATGGCCCGGTCAGCGCCTTTCGCCAAGGCCTCCCGAATGGTTTGCGCGGCCCGAGCCGGACCGGCGCACAATGCGATCACCTCGCCGCCGTGTTTTTCCTTGAGCTGAAGAGCTTCTTCGAGCGCATACGCATCCGGCTCATTGATCTCAAAGCTCAGATCGGATTCCTGGATCCATCGTCCGGACGCCTCCACGCGAAGCTGCGAGTCGCGCACCGGCACTTGTTTGATCGCGACGACGATTTTCATGGTTTTTTGAAGATCAGGCAGCCGTTGGTGCCCCCGAATCCGAACGAGTTCGAAAGGGCGTATTGAATCGGCATCGGACGCGCGTGGTTCGGGACGTAATCGAGATCGCACTCCGGATCCGCGCATTGGAAATTAATCGTCGGCGGAGCGATCTGGTCGCGGATCGCCAGCACCGAAATACCAGCCTCCAGGCCGCCCGCGCCGCCGAGCAGATGTCCGGTCATGGATTTAGTCGAGCTCACCGCGACCTTGTAGGCGTAGTCGCCGAACACGCGCTTGATAGCGGTAGTCTCGATCCGGTCGCCGAGTGGCGTGGAGGTTCCGTGCGCGTTGATGTAATCGATCTGGTGCGGTTCAAGCCCGGCATCGCGCAGGCAGTTGCGCATTACCCGGTAGGCTCCATCGCCGTCTTCGGCGGGTGAAGTGATGTGGTAAGCGTCGGCGCTCATGCCGTAACCGATGATCTCGGACATGATCGTCGCACCGCGGCGCTGGGCATGCTCGTACTCTTCGAGGATCAGAATGCCCGAACCCTCACCCACGATGAAGCCGTCGCGGGAATTATCCCAGGGGCGGCAAGCGTGTTCGGGGTCGTCATTACGCTGCGATAGGGCGCGCATAGCGGCGAATCCGCCGACGGCCATCGGAGTGATGCAGGCTTCCGCACCGCCGCAGATCATGACATCGGCATCATTGTGCTGGATCAGGCGGAAGGAATCTCCCACCGCGTGCGCGCCCGAGGTGCACGCCGTGGCCGTGGCCGAGTTGGGACCTTTGGCTCCATTGCGGATCGACACGTATCCGGCGGCCAGGTTGATAATGGTCGCAGGAATGAAAAACGGGGAGATCCGGTTGGGCCCTTTTTCGAGGAAAATCTTGTGTTCGCGCTCGATGACTTCGAATCCGCCGATTCCGCTGCCGATGAATACGCCGGTACGCTCAGCTTCCTCCGCATTGGTGACCTTGAATCCGGAAGCCTCCAGGGCGAACTCCGCCGCCGCGATGGCGAACTGGATGAACCGCCCCATCTTCTTGATTTCTTTTTTTTCGATGTAGTGACCGGGTTCGAAGCCCTTCACTTCGCCGGCGATCCGGCAGTTGAAGTCTGTAGCGTCAAACGCGGTGATCGGCCCGATGCCGTTCTTGCCGTTCTTGATCGCTTCCCAGACGACGTCTGTACCGATCCCAACCGAAGTCAGTAACCCTACTCCGGTAACTACGACTCTGCGTGGCTGCAAGCGGAAGCTCCGTTTGTTCTCAGGGACGCTGCGGGGCTAGGACTTCTTCTTGGACTCGATATAGTCGATAGCATCCTTGACGGTCGCGATCTTCTCGGCGTCTTCGTCAGGAATGTCGAGGTCGAACGCTTCCTCGAACGCCATCACCAGCTCGACAATGTCAAGCGAATCGGCGCCAAGGTCATCGACAAAGCTCGCCGTGGGATCGACCTGCGCTTCATCCACGCCGAGTTGCTCGACGATGATCTGCTTGACCTTCTGCTCAACGGACATGCATCCTCCAGGGAATCTATTAACAAGCTCATTGATTCTACACAGCCGGGACAGTTTTCCGCAACCCAAAAATACGCGATGGGTGATTTTTCAGCCCGGCCGGAAGTGGACACTCTCACTATAGACGATGAATTAACTGCCGCCCACCGCGATGGTGACTCCCGTCTGGCTGGAGGCGCCTCCGGCCTGCACGAACACGGGAACTGCAGCGCCGGGCGGGATCCCGGTAGGGACCTGCACGTTGACCTGGGTGACCCCCGCGACAAGACCGGGCGCGCCCACGGCGGAGGTCACGGTGGCTCCTTGTCCGGCGACCGTTGCGGTTACCTTTTGCACCGGTTGCGGATCACTCGCGCCGCTCGGGTTCAAGGAGCCGTCCACACCCGCGGGAGAGGTGACTCCCAAGCCCGTTGCAAACAGCGAAATCGTGCTGCCGGGACTGGCCGGGTTGCTCGCGCTATTCAAGCTGCCGTTGGAGTTAAAAACCAACGCTTGTCCCTGACCGGACGAATTCATCGTGAAGAGGCCCGGTGCGACCGGCGCCAGGGTCACGTTTGCGGACGTCGAAGTCTGGCTTTGATACTGCACCTGGACTTGTACATTCGTTCCGGTGGTGGCAAAGGGGACGACTGCCGCGACTTGCGTCGTCCAGGTGTAGAGCACCGGTCCAGGAACGCCATTGAACAGTACGCGAGTGCCTGCCAGGGTAGTTGGGACGGTTCCGGCCGGGGCTTGCTGTAGCTGCGCGGGCCCGAGCCCCGATCCGAACACGACCACGGTCTCGCCGGGAGCGACGGGACCGCCGGCCAGCGATGCGCTGTTCACCACCGAGCCGATGGTGAGATTAAAGCTGACGGGTTGCAGCAAGCGGATCGCGTTATTTCCGGCGTCCGCCACATAGATGTTGTTCGCGGCCCCAAGCGCTAAACCGGCTAGCGCGTTGAACTGCGCGCCCGCCGCAGGCCCGCCGTCGCCCGAGTATCCGATGCTGCCGTTGCCGGCGATGGTCGAAATGGTCCCATCCGGCCCGATCTTCCGGATGCGCGTGGGCCCGTCCGAAAAGTAGATGTTGCCGGCTGCATCCACGACGATTCCGGCCGGCGCGGCAAGCTGAGCGTTCACGGCGAGTCCGCCGTCTCCCGTGGATACGCTGGTGCCGTTGCCCGCGATGGTATTGATGATGCCCTTAGGCGACACTACCCGAATTCGGTAGTTGCCGGAGTCGCTTATGTACAGGTTCCCCAAGGCGTCCACGGCCACCGCAACCGGATTGAACAACTGGGCGGCGGTCGCCTGCCCGCCGTCTCCGGAAAAACCCGACGTTCCGATTCCAGCGACCGTGGTGATGATTCCCTTGGAAACTTTGCGCACGACGCTGTTGTAGAAGTCCGCGATATAGAGATTGCCGGAGGAATCGAGCGCCAAGCCGCGGGGTTGGTTCATGAGCGCACTGGTGGCCGGGCCGCCATCCCCGCCATAGCCGCCCTTGCCGCTGCCGGCGAACGTGGAAATGACTCCGGTGGGTGAAACTACGCGCACGCGCTCATTTATGGTGTCGGCGATGTAGACGTTGCCCGCTGCATCCACCGCCACGCCCTGGGGATGGTTGAGCTGGGCGGAGCCGGACGGGCCGTTATCCCCGCCATAACCGGGGGCGCTGTCGCCTGCAAGCGTATAGATCAGGCCCTGCGGTGTGATGGCGCGCACGCCATCGTTGTTCGTGTCCGCGACGTAAACGTTTCCCTTGGCGTCGACCGCCACGGCGTGCGGCGCATTCATTTCCGATGTGGCCGCTAAGCCGCCGTCTCCGGAATAGCTGTACAGTCCGTTTCCGGCGATAGTGCTGATGGTGGTTCCGGAAATTTTACGAATCCGATAGTTCTGGAGATCCGCGACGTAAACGTTGCCGGAGCTGTCGACAGTCAGGCTCCACGCTCCCGCGAGCATCGCGGATGTCGCGGCGCCGCCGTCCCCTGAAAAACCGAATAGTCCGTTTCCGGCAATGGTCGAGATGGTTCCCGAGGTGACGACAGTTTTGGTAACGGTGACCTTGCGAACTCTGCCGTCTCCATATTCGGCAATGTAGATGTTGCCCGACGAATCCGATGCCACGCCCTGAGGTTGGGTGAGCTGCGCGTTGGTCGAGATGCCGCCGTCTCCGCTCGACCCTAGAGTGTTGTCCCCGGCGAAAGTATGAATGTTGTTGTCAGTGGTGACCTGCCGGATAACCGCGTTCTCGGTGTCCGCGATGTAGACATTTCCGCTGGGGTCCACGGCCACATCCGCTGGATGAGAGAGGTAGGCGGCGGTTGCCGGCGCGCCATCTCCGGCATAACCCGCGACGCCAACCCCGGCGAAAGTGATGATATTTCCCCCGGGAAAAACCTGCCGGATCACATTATTCGTGGTATCCGCGATGTCAATATTCCCGTAGTTATCGATGGCGATACCACCCGGAAACTGGAGCTGGGCTTGCGTGGCCAGCCCGCCGTCGCCCGAATACCCTGGAGTTCCGTTGCCGGCGATGGTGTTGATGATCCCGGAAGGCGAAACCATCCGGATCACGCTGTTGAGCGAATCCGCGATGTAGAGGTTGCCGCTAGCATCTACCGCCAGGCCTTGCGGCTCATTGAGCTGAGCCTTCACCGCGGGTCCGCCGTCGCCCGAGTAGCCGGGCCGCGAGGTGCCCGCGACCAGCGTCATTTGTCCGCTGGGAGAGATCTTGAAAACGCAGTTCAGGCTGCCGAAGTACAGATTCCCGGACGAATCCATGGCTACGCGCTGCGGCGGACCGATCGAGGTGTTCAAGGCCGCCACCGGCGTGGGCGGCGGGCTGCCTCCGGCAAACGTGGATATGGTGTATTGCTGTGCGAGCGCGACGGAGCCGCTCGCAAGCAGCAGGCAGAAAACTATCAGGAGTAGGGCTTTTGCAGGTCTTAGAAAGTACACGCTGTTATTTCGGGACGTTCCTATCGTTGAAAAGGTTGCGGCAACCTTGGTCCAGACAATCTTCTCATGGAGTGCCTTGTCCGTGCATCTCGTTCAGAAACAATTGTGTTTGATCAGGTTGACCAGCGCGTGCAGGCCGGCCGAGGCGAAGATGCTGGAGCTGGATTGAAATACCTTTCCGTAGGCGAAGCCGGCGATGGCCGCCACAATCGCGTACCGCCAGTTGGGGAGCGGTCCGGGGCCGTTATCGAGATGCGCGAGTCCGAAGATGACCGAGGCGAGCAGCAAGGTGCGGGTAGTTGCTCCCAACTTCTGCATAAGGGCGTTTTGAATGAGCCCGCGGAACAGAATTTCCTCAGGCAGAGCCGTCGCCGCCAGGATCACGAGAAATTGGCCCCCGATGGCGAGCGGAGACCATCGGGGGGGCAGATGAAAGGGCGGCAGGAATCCGGTCAGCATCCCGGCGGCGAGTAGGATCGGCGCGGACGCCGCGAAGCCGATCATCAGACGAGTGAAGTCTTGCGCGCTTCGCGGCAGGTTGTACTTCATGCCTTCCAGGCGGCGGAACAGTAGGAATAAGTTCAGGGCGAGCGAAACCGAAACTCCATACGCGGCGATGTGCAGGATGCCTTGCACCGGCGGCGGCGTCCACCTTGCGCCTACCGCGAACTCGAGCGGGAACCACAGCATCAGGATGATTCCGAAATCCATCCAGACCGGCGGCCAGGAGCGGCGAATCCAATAGGCGCATGATGTGGGAATCAGCGTATAGGCGACCATCAGCGCGGCTAGCGGAACGCTCAAGGCGTTCAGACCGGCGGCAATGAGGCAGAACAGCGCGGACAATCCCAGCGGCGCGAAGAAGACGCGAGCGGGCTGTGCAGTCAGCGCCTTCTTAAGAGCGGCTTGAACCTGCGGACAAAGCAATGCCAGAACCAGCGAGAGGAATAGGGCGGGAATCAAGAACTGCATTGGCTGATCCTATCATCTAAAACGAAAAACGATTAAGCCGTGCATGAACGTGTATGAACGTGAATAAGCAATTCCTTCTTATTTACGTCTATTCACGTTCACGCACGGCCTAAGAGGGCCCCCTGGCCTCTGTAACCCTGAGAAAGGGGCCGGTGCTGGTACCGGCAAACATCCATCACTCGCACACGTCGCACGGTGGTGACTAGTACACCGAGCTCGGTGGGATCGGCCCTCTGATGGCGGAGCGCGTGATCTCCTCGTGGGTAGATTGGCACGATCCGGGGAGGCACTGGGATCGAGGAAAGCGCGAAGCGGTGCAGGCGCTAAGGATATAAAAACGATTGAGCCGCGCATGGACGTGTATGAACGTGAATAAGCAATTCCTTCTTATTTGCGTTTATTCAGGTTCAGGCACGGCTATAAGCCAATCGCGATCTACCGTCGCCCGGAGCGTGAGGTCGAATAGCGCAGCCGCACCTTGACCATCAACGGCTCGGACGGTTTCACTGCCACGCGATAGACGGTCTGCGGAGGAGGATCGTCCTGGGTCAGTAACCGCGTGTTGGCGCCGGCCTGCTGTTCGGCTTGGGTCCAGGTCCTGCCAGCCCCGCCGGACAGCTCGAACAATTCGGGCTGAACAGCGCCCCATTGTTTCTCCCATTGTTCAACCTGATCCTGAGCGAGCCGCAGAGCCTTCGGTCCAATCTCGATGCCCTCCAGCGGCTCCTTGGTGAGCAGCACGGTGAGCTCTTCTTCCACCTGGTCGGGCCGGCTGGGGCGCAGCGCGAAAAAGTTTGGGCGATCATCCTGCGCCGGGATGTCCACTAGCTTACCGCCCGCGGCCTGGTTATCGCCGCCGTGAGTGCGCGTGGTTGGAAAAATGAGATACGGCTCGCCGCGTTCGCCGGAGGAGTAGCGCTCGCGGTCGATCACGTAGAGAAACCCGGACTCGGGCGACTCGATGGTCACCCGCACGCGGTCACCCGGCTTCAGGCTACTGGTGGCGGCCACGCGCTCGGGGACCCATTCCGCGGTATTGCTCTCTTCCTGGACCAGAATCCGCGCGCCACTATCGTTGGCCAGAGCGGGACGCAGCCGCCAGATGGTGATTCCCATCTGCCGGGCCGTCGACGGTTGGCGAAGGGAGCCGGTGTCGATTGGTTTATACTGAGGGGCTTTGGTTGCCGTTACGGCCGTCTTCGCGGGCGGACGCGCCTTCACCACTTCTTCCGGCACAATGCCGCGGGTCTGCGCGAAACCGATGCCGGCTGCCGCAATCGCCAATATGACTTTCATGGCGAAATCACCTCCACTCGCCGTGCTCGACGAACGCGGCCCAATAGTAGGGCGACTCCCAGCGCTTCTGCTTGCGTAATTCCAGTTGCGCCTCGCGCAGCGCGGCGGAGGGCCGTTTTCCCTGGCGCAACATGCTGCGATAGAACGCGGCCATCAGCTCCGCCGTCGCGCGGTCGTTCACATTCCATAGGCTGACCACCACCCTCGGCACGCCCGCGTACAAAAACGCCCGCGTCAGTCCCATCAATCCTTCGCCGCGCACTTCTTTGCCCAAGCCAGTCTGGCACGCGCTCAGCACTACTAAATCGGCCGACAGGCGCGCGTTATAGATATCGTCGACGCGCAGGAAGCCGTCCTCGGCTTGCCCCTTTTCATCGATCTGCGCCAGCACCAGCGCCGAGAGGCTGGGACGCTCCGTATCCAGGTAGCCGTGCGTGGCGAAGTGCAGATAGCGATAGTCGCTCAATTGGCCGCCGATGGCCGTGGCGCGGCTCGCCTGGAATCCCACCGCCTTCAGATTGGAGGGGCTCTTGGCCACGTTCAGAATCTGGTCGGCTTCCTGCGCGGTGTACGGCAGACGCGGAATTTTCAGTGTGGACGTACCCTGCTGCCCGGGCTCCTCCAACATATGCTCCAGAATGCGCGAAGTGTCCGCCGGCGTGGCCCGCGCGATGACCGTCTTGCCCGCACTTCCCCCCGCGCGCGGATCGTCCGAGCCAAACACCGGATCGGCGAAAACCGCCAGCATTTTCGGAGCGGGCGCGCGGCCGGAAGTTTGCGTCCGCAACACCGCCAAGGCGGAGGCTGAAGGCAGCGTCACCAGCTCATGCCGCACCAGCAAGGGTTCCTGCGTGCCCGGTAGGGGCAACATCGCGAACGGCAGGCTTTGCAATGCGCCGTCCGGCACGATCACCAGGCGCTGGTTGCCCAAAATTGGCGCAGCCTTCCCAATCACCATCTCGCTCAACTCGTGCGCGGCCGCCGTCAGAGGCGCATCCGCGCGGACGGCCAGCAGTTGGGATACCTTGCGCACCTGCTCTTCGATACGCTCGCGCGAGGGCAGCTCGAATGCCTTCAATGTGCTCTTTCCAACTACCCACAAATAGCTCCGCTCTTCGCCCAGCGAATATTCGAGCAGCAGCGTGTCGTCGTCGAGGACATCCGCCTGAATCTGGCTGGCGGTGAGCACGCTCGGCTGCGTCAGCGCCGCGTAGCGAGGGCTGCTCTTGCGGATGGCCGCCTGCACGTCCTGATATTCGGATTCCAAGTCGCGAATCTCCTGCGTGAGTTCGGCGGCTTCCGGATTGTTCCTGCCCACGGCCGGATTGTTCCTGCCCAAAAGCGGCAGCAGGCGCGCGCCCTTGGCGTTCAGGCGATCCGAAAGATCGCGCTCGCGCTCGAGAAGATTCGGATCAACGCCCTGCCGGATCTCCGTGGCCGACCCGGTCAGCATTTCGAGCAAACTGCGCGCGCGCGAACGCTCGCTAGTCTCCAGGGCGAGGGCATCTTGGCCTCCGATGCGCATCAGCAGGTCGATGTAGAAGCTATATCCGTCCTGACGCGTGGCGAAGAAGGAGGCCCTCAGTTGCTGGCTGTCCGTGCCCTGGCGAGCACTTTCACTCACCAGCAGCGCCTCTTCCATGCGGCGTCGAGCATCGCTCAGGTTGCCGCGGGCGCCTTCGGCCCGGGCGATGGTTTCGAGGGAGATGGCTTCCAGTCTGTGGTCGCCAATGGCGCGGAACTCTCTCAGGGCCTGCTCACCCCGATCGACGGCTTTCGCCGGCTCGCGTGAGGCCAGAGATCCGAAGGCGAGGTAAACCAGGGCCTGACCAGCGTTGCGGCGCTCCCCGACTGCACGCGCTAGGTCAAGCGCTTGCATCAATGAGCGCTCTGCCTCTTCCGAGCGCCCCAACGCCGCAAGGGCTCGTCCTTCGATGATGAGCGCATCCGCCTCACCACGGCGGTCGCCCACGGCGCGCCGTAAAGCCAGCGCGTCATTCAAATATTCGAGTGATTTTGCCGGTTCCCCTCGGGCGAGCTGGGTGTTAGCCATGGCATCCAGCGTCGTGGCTTCTCCTGCCTTATCTTTTGCCGCCCGCCGCAAGGGCAACGCCTGCTCGAACAACCGCAGCGCCTCCTCAGCCTGACCCAACTCCCGATAGGCCACGCCCATGTTGTTCAGAACGAGGCCCTCCCTGCGGCGGTCCCCGGCTTCCCGGATCACCGGAAGAGCCTGCCGGTAATTGTCCAGCGCAGCCTGCCAGTGGGAGAGCTGAGCTTGCGTGAGTCCCGCGTTGTTCAGTACCAGGGCCTCTTGAGCCCGATCACCCACCGCCGAAAAAAGGGAAAGCGCCCGTTGATAAAATCCTAGGGCTTCCCGCGGCTCGCCCAGCACAGCCAGAGCCCCGCCTTGGCTGTTCAGAGCTTCTGCCTCCATGTGCCGGTCCGCTGCCGCGCGGAAGGAGGCCGCTGCCTCCTCATACCACCGGAGCGTCTTTTGAAATTCGCCCGACTGCCCGAACGCGACTCCCAGACCAAAAGCGGCAAGACCGTTCATATACGGGTCCCCCGACTGCGTGAAGTAATCGTGCGCCGGGACCAGCCGTTCGATAGCTTGGCTTCGCGCCTCGGCGGTCCGGGCGCCAATCAGCTTTTCACCGTCCGCATAGTTGTGGTGGGCGGCGACAGTTTCGCGGTCAGCCGGAGTGGCCTCCCTCAGTTGGGTCACCGTCACGGCGTAGTCGTTCGGTTCGCCCCGCGAATCGCTCCTTTTTACTTCCAGAGTGTACTCGCCGGCCACTTCCGTAATGGCCACCAACGTTTCAGGGCCGTAACGCCCATTCCCGGAGTCCGCCTCCATCATGACGCGGGCGGAGGGATCGCGAAAACTCACGCTCAGGTCGATGCCGGTTTGCATCACCTCCAGCCGGATAAAGCGCCCCGCAGCCAGCGGAATACGCGTGACGTCGGGCTCTGCGCCCACGATCCGCCTTTGAAAGCTAGCCAAACATATTTGAAATTTTCCGATCAGGCCACCTGAGCGAGCCTGCGGGTGGGATAGCCGAGGATAGTGGTGATGCGTGCGGTTTCCCGGTCGATGAAGACGAAGGCGTCGCC
>JBEKBK010000281.1:0-10588 GCA_050015435.1 Bryobacteraceae bacterium | reverse complement strand
CGGCAGCGCAAATCGTGGATCTTCGGACTTGCTCATCGAAGAAAAAGGCTCAAGCGTGGAGGGATCGCGGTGGACAAAATCGAAGATCCCGTGCTCAGCGGGATCGAGCCCGGTGATGAACGTCGACCAGGCTACGGGACTCTGCGGCGGCGTAGTCGTCGCCAGCCGTGCGAAACTTCCGCGTTCGCGGAGACGAGCGAGATTCGGCAGATCGCTCCAGTGCCGCTCGACGAATCCGGGGTCCATGCCGTCCACTCCGATGACGATCACTTTAGTTGAGCTGGCCGGCCCGCAACCGGATTCGAACAAAAGCGCCGCCGCGAAAAAAACGAAGCTCCTAAGCAAAGTGGATGACCGATTCGCCTTCCATCCAGCGGGGAGGCTCAATGCCGAACAACCGGAGAGCGGTGGGCGCCAGATCCTCGATACCCGGAGCCGCGGCGTCGATCTTCCGGTTCGCGAACAGGACGCCTGGAACCAGCGCCGGGTCGACGCAATGATCGCCGCACCAAGGCTTGACGTTGTCCTCGAAAACGCTCGCGGTAACGCGTCCCGACGCGGCATCCCAGGAAGCGCGGTAGCCGTCCGCATATCCGATGATGAGATCCGGCGCGGCACCGGTGTACGGACCTTGATAAACATCCGAAGACGCGTAGACGTTGCGGATGGCGACGGCGTTCCTTTCCGTATCGAGCAAGCCCGCTAGCCCGGCTACTAATTCGCTCTTCAACTCGTCGGCCTTTTCGGGCGCCACGGTTCCGTTCGATTCGCGGCCGCGCAGGTTCAGATACAGACCACCCAAGCCCAGCGTGTACGCCGTGGTGCGCGACCAATCCACGCCCGAAAAGTATTCGCCTCCTTCCGTGGCTCCTTCTTCCAAAGCAAGATAACCGTTCTGATGCAACCAGGCGTTCAGGTTCACTCCGCGCTCGAAGGAACAGAAGCCGTGGTCGGAAAGAACGAACAACGCGGTGTTCGAATCCACGAATTCCAAGGTTTTACCCACCAACCGGTCCATATCGCAGTACAGACGCTCGACCACTTCGCGATCGCGAAAAAACATGTGCTGTACGCGATCCGTGGTATCGAAAACGCATGCCACCACACCCCGGCGGGTATGTTCGAGCGCGCTGAAAAACATCGCCTCCCGTTCCTTCTGGATCATCACGGCCTGCTTCAGAAAAGCCTCGCCATCGATCGCGCCCTCATTAAACGCCCAGGTATCTTCGGCCATGCCTAACGTCGCGAAAGAGCCGAGCAGCTTGGCCAGATACATCGCATAATATTGAGGCCGGCTGATCGGAAGCGCAGGGTGGGCGGGGTCAATCTGAACGGGCGTGACGTACAAGGACAGGTCCGGTTCACCGCGCGTCAAAAGAAAACGGGCAATGCCATGAACCGCAACTCCACGGCCCGTGCGAAATCGCAGCCTGACCCACGGCGTGTATTCTTGCCGATCAAGCGAGTATGACGCGCCTTGAATTTCGAGCGTCCATCCGCCGTTGCCGCGTGTCAGGCGAAACGGAATTTGCAGCGGACCCGCGCCTTCCACCAGATCGTTTTCAGGACCCTCCAAAGTTCCCTCGAAACCGTTATCCGCCGGCATCAGACGATTCGTACCCTCGCCCGCAGTAAACAACGTGAAGGTTCCCTGCGTGCCGCGCAGATCCGGAGTGCACATCGCCGAAAGCAGGCGGCCATCGAAAGGTTCAGGTGGAAACGTAATGGGAACGCGCAGGATCGTGCAGGGGACCGCGTGCGAGCCAAGAATGTCC
Source organism: Bryobacteraceae bacterium (assembly GCA_050015435.1). Lineage (GTDB taxonomy): Bacteria > Acidobacteriota > Terriglobia > Bryobacterales > Bryobacteraceae > Palsa-187. The sequence goes on along the minus strand of JBEKBK010000281.1, from coordinate 8,813 downwards.
CAGAAGGGCTGGCTCTTGCGCCGCATCTCGACTGATGGGCGCGACAACGGAATCCGCCACTTTCCGATACGCAAGACGCGGTCCGGTGGCCGGACTTTCGCCGACGACAGTTCCGGAACATAAGATCGAAGATCGCGATTCAGAAAGTCGAAGATGTTGTGTTTACCGGGATTGACGCCAGTCGCAAAGGTGGACCACGCGACGGGCGAGAGCGCCGGATAGGTGGTTCGAAGCCTCCGGTACGATCCGCTTTCCCGGAGACGCGCGAAGTTCGGCAGCTTCCCTTCAGCCAGTAGCTTTTCGGTAACCGTGGGGTCGAGACCATCAAGGCCCAGAAAGATCAGTTTCCCTACATGCGCTTTGCCCAACCCACGGTTGCGCCGGAGAGTTCGGAACAGCATTCGGGCAGGCCATAACAGAATCGACAAAAGGCTGGCGAAGAAAGAAATCGCCAGCGTCAGAAGGGATTCGAGAAATGCGAATCCAGCACCCGGACCTATATAGGCAAGATGCTTCAGCAAATCCGGCGCAGCCGTCACCGAACTTTTCCCTCCACAAACGGAACTTCGAAGACTTTCTCGTGCTGGATCGGCCCGTGCCCGAAGTAGCCGTCCTCGCCGAACAACTCGCCGTGATCCGAGGTAATGGTCACGTATGTATTTTTCGGAACCAGGTCGAAAAGCTCTTCGATAACCCCATCCAGATATCGCACTGCCTCAATTTGACGTTCCCGCAGAGTACACAGCTTACCGCGATCGAAGGATTTCTCGCGCGACCGCCGGAGTTTGCCGCCCGCGACCACTGCATCCAGGTGTTTGAAGACGCCGTGAACGCCGTGAATCCTTGGCCATTCGTTTTCGGGCTCGCTGGGCAAAGCGTAGGGGTAATGCGTTTCCCCAACGTTCAAAATATGAAACGAAGGCGCGTCTTCGCTATACGTCATGCGCGGGAGCATCGCGCGCATATCATTGTGGCGATCCATCAGCTCGTAGGAATCGAAACTGGTATTGAGAATCGTCGCCGGATTCAGGACGGGAAGCGAAACCCTGGCGTGGGTGCGGTAACCGATTTGCTGCAGCAGAACCGGAAGATAGAGTCGTGGCACGAATGCGCTGAACTCCAGGGACTTCAGTCCAAGCCGCTGGTTAAACTTCAGCAGGTCCCGCTGGTAATATTCGGAGGCAAAGACATTTTTCGGGCTAGAGTGGGGCATCAGGCCCATCAGCAGGTTGTAATGCGACGGGGCGGTCCAGGACGCATAGGACCATCGCTGCTCAACCTTCCCCAGCCTGCGCATTGTCTTGGGCTTTGCCGCGACGAATGAATCGTAACGGCAGCTATCGAACACGATGAGGATGTAGTTGTTCGGCAACCGTGTGGCCATTATCTCACTGGCCAGTCATTCGAACTGTAAGTACTGGATCTGGGCAATTCCTATAGATTCGGGCAGAATTAGACGATATCCCATTGGATCAGCAAGCGGGCGCGCCTATGACAAGGAAAACCGGAGGGTTCGTATGTCTTACGTCTGTCGTGGCGCTGAGCCTGATGGTCTATTTCGCGGCGCACGCCCAGACAGTGCGGCGGGCACCGCTGATTGCACGGGCCGTCGACGAAAACCAGCTCGTCACCCTAAGCGGCAACACACGCAGCGAGGCGATTGCTCAAAATGATCGTGGCCGTGTTCCGGATGATTTGCCCCTGCGGCATTTGCTGCTGCAACTGAAGCGATCGCCCGGCCAGCAAGCTGAGTTGCGGCAGCTCCTGGACGAACAACAGGACCCGCATTCACCCAACTATCAACATTGGCTGACTGCGGCGCAGTTCGGCGAACGATTCGGCACGACGGCACAGGATGTCGACATCCTCACGCAATGGCTCGGATCCCATGGGTTCACGGTCAACCAGATCCATCCGGGCCGGATGCTGATTGATTTCTCGGGAACCGCGGGTCAGGTGCGTGGGGCGTTTCATACCGAGATTCATGCGCTCGAAGTACAGGGTACCCGTCACATTGCCAACATGAGCGACCCCAGAATTCCGGCTGCGCTGGCCCCCGCGATTCAGGGCGTGGTCTCGCTGCATGATTTCCGGCCCCACCCGCTCAACAAGCCTCGCGGGAATTACACCTTTACTTCGAACGGCGCCACCTGGCAGGTCCTGGTGCCGGACGACTTGGCCACCATCTACAACTTCAATCCGGCGTTTGCTACCGGTTACACGGGTCTAGGACAGACCATCGTGACTCTGGAAGATACCAACGTCTACAGCCCCGCCGACTTTACTGTGTTCCGATCCACATTTGGGCTGACGCAGCGCTATCCATCCGGGAATCTGATACAAGTCCAACCAACCGGTGGACCAGGAGGAACGTGCGGTAACGCGGGGATCAACGCTGACGATGCCGAAGCCGAGATCGACGTCGAATGGGCCAGCGCCGCTGCACCGAATGCCACTATTGAACTGGCGGCCTGCGCCGACACCGACACGAACTTCGGGGGCTTCATAGCGCTTCAGAACCTTCTGGCGGAGCCGAACCCGCCAACGATTGTGAGCATCAGTTACGGCGAGGCCGAGTCGCAGCTTGGAAACGCAACCAACGCCTACATTCTGGGTCTCTACCAAATGGCCGCGGCGGAAGGCGTCTCGATTTTCGTATCAGCCGGTGACGAGGGCGCGGCAAGCTCGGATGCCGGCGAAACGGCAGCCACGCACGGCATCACCATCAGCGGGTTCGCTTCCACCCCTTATAACGTGGCGGTGGGCGGCACGGATTTCGGGGACACTTACGCCCAATCGAACAGCACCTACTGGAACGTGAAGAACGGAGCCTACTCCGGCTCCGCGGTTTCGTACATCCCGGAAATCCCGTGGAACGATTCTTGTGCCAGCGGGTTGGTCGCGAACTTCCTGGGTTTCTCGACCACGTACGGATCTGCGGGTTTATGCAACAACAGCCTCGCAACGCAATACGGCCTGCTCACAGTCACGGCGGGAAGCGGCGGCCCGAGCAACTGCGGGAACGGAAACTCCGCGCCCACTGGATCGGGTTACGCGGACGGAACTTGCTTCGGATACACGAAACCTTCCTGGCAAGCCGGGATTTTCGGGAATCCAGCGGATGGCGTGCGCGACATTCCGGATGTTTCGATGTTCGCCTCCAACGGCCTGTGGGGGCACTACTATCTGGTCTGCTATTCGGATCCCGGCAGGGGCCGCGGCGGCGAGCCGTGCTCCGGCAACCTTGGCTCCTGGGCCGGGTTCGGTGGCACATCCGTGGCGGCCCCGATCATGGCCGGAATCCAGGCCCTGATCAATCAAAGGCTCGGAGCGCCGCAAGGGAACCCGAATCCCAATCTTTACTCGCTCGCGAAATCCGAGTACGGGACTTCCGGCAACATTGCATGCAATTCGTCGTTGGGTAACGCGATCAGCGGCAACTGCATTTTCAACGATATTACCCTCGGCGACATGGCCGTGAATTGCACCGGCCCACACAACTGCTACCCGTCGCCGCAGGGAGTCGCCGCGAACGGAGTGCTTTCCGCTTCCGAATCGTCCGACGTTCCCGCGTATGGGGCGGGACACGGCTGGGACTTTGCCACGGGAATCGGCAGCGTGAACGCTTATCTTCTGGTCAAGAATTGGGGAGGGACCGCGCCTCCGTTTCCCTCTCCGCTGACCATCACGACCAAGTCACTCAATAGCGGACAGGTCAATACCGCGTATTCCCAAACGCTTGGGGCGACCGGCGGAACTGTTCCATATTCGTGGCAGCTCACGTCTGGGATGTTTCCCAATGGCCTGATGCTGAACGCGTCCACGGGCCTGATCAGCGGGACGCCCACGGCAACCGTCGCGAACGTATCACTGGGGTTCACCGTAACCGACAAGAGCACGCCGCCGGTTACGGCGACCGCGACATTCACGCTGACCATCGCGGCGCAAGCGACTCCGGCGTCCATCACGGCGACCAGCGGGACTCCGCAGACCGCGGGCATCGGTACGGCCTTCGGATTACCGCTGGTAGCGACGGTAAAGGACTCCGGGGGCAATCCAGTGACGGGCGCTATCGTAGCTTTCGCCGCACCCACCAGTGGAGCCAGCGGGTCCTTCGCGGGAGGAATGACGACGGCATCGACGAACGGCTCAGGCACGGCGACGTCGGCGATCTTCACCGCGAACGGGATCGCCGGTAGCTACACAGTGACCGCGTCGGTAACCGGTGTAGCAACTCCCGCCAGTTTTTCGCTCACGAACACGGCGGGCGGCATCCTCTTACCAGCAAACGCAACAGTGAATGTGGGAGAATCCGCGCCCTTCGCAGTCACTCTCGGCGCACCGGCGCCGGCAGGAGGAGTTTTCATTACCCTCGCCAGCAGCAATCCGTCGAACGTGACCGTAACGCCGAACGTTTCCATCCCCGCCGGCGCCACCGCACCCACCTCCCAACCCAAGCTGAATGGCATCGCATTCGGATCCGCGACCATCAGTGCCTCGGCTCCCGGATTTTCAACCGTGAGCCAGGGAGTTCAATCGACCGACACCCTCACGTTCTCACCTTCAAGCTTGACGATCATCGGAACGGCGCGCCAGCAGTTGTTCCTGACGCTCTCTGCGCCGGCCCCGACAACTCTGGTGATAAACGTGAGCTCCAGTAACCCTGCCGTGGCGTCCGTGCCGCAGACGGTGACCATTCAAGCGAACGCAAGCAGCATCAACGTTCCGGTTACCGGCGTCGGAGGTGGCCCAGCGGTCATTCATGCAAGCGCTGTGTCCTATATCGCGGATACAACCGCCAACGTGACCGTGATCGGCGGATTCGGAATCACTACCGCATCTCTCGCCGGCGGTCAGGTTGGCACACCGTACTCACAGCCGTTGAGCGTGAATGGCGGAACGTCTCCATATACGTGGTCCGTGGTTTCCGGAACGCTACCGAACGGGTTGAAGCTCAACGCCTCCACGGGTCTGATCAGCGGAACTCCGACGGCGACCGCAACGAATCTGCCGCTCACTTTCAGTGTGAGCGATTCGAGCTCCCCGCCACTGACCGCGACCGCGAGCTTAGCGCTCAACATCGCTCCGGCCGCTACAGCTGGAGGAATCGTCTTGCCGGCGACCGAAATTGTACCGGTGGGAGGATCCGCAGCATTCCCGATTAGCCTGGGAGCTCCCGCGCCGCCCGGAGGAATTTTCGTCACGCTGCAGAGCAGTGACCAGACCACTGTCAGCGTGACCGGCGCAGTCCTGATAGCCAGCGGCGCTACAACTCCGGTCGGTACGCCGAAGGTGAATGGGATCGCATTCGGATCGGCGACGATCACTGCTTCAGCGCCCGGCTTCACGACCGTAGGTACGGTGGTGCAGTCCACGGACACGGTCGCCTTTTCGCCGGGCAACATAACGGTCAGCGGAAGCACACCGCCGCTGTTGTTCCTGATCCTCTCGGCGCCCGCGCCGCCCGGCGGCCTGACGCTTCAACTCAGCTCCAGCAACACGAACGTGGCGACGGTGCCGGCCACCGTGACGATTCCCGCGAACTCATCGAACGTTAGTGTGCGCGTAATCGGAGTCGCACCAGGCACCGCGACGATCACCGCCGGATCGGCGCAGGTTGCCAACGCGACTGCCACCGTTACTGTGTCGAACGAGTGAGTAACAACCATCTTTGCTTACTTACGTTTATACACGTTCATGCACGGCGACTAATGTGTTGGCGAAACCCAGCGCGTGCGTGCCGGCGCGGCCTTAAGAATTTTGGCCGTGTATGAACGTGCATAAACGTGAATGAAAGCACTTGAAAAGGGGACAGGCGCCAATTTCGTCACAATCACTGCCGCTGGCCATGGCAGTTCTCCCACGTGCTCCTCTGGCTCGCGGGCCCTGGCAACGACCAGCAGGAGACCTCCCGGACGGGCAAATTGTGCCGCTCGTTCAATCGCCTTAGAACGAATTGCGGCCGGGAGCGCCTGAATGGTATTGGCTTCGAAGACGAAGTCGAACTTACCAAGCCACCCAGCGGGCGGGTCAAGCAAGTTCGCTGCGGCATAGTGCACGGAGCTCGCGGGGAATCGCTTCCGGCAAGCGCAGATGGCCGTTGGCGAAATATCGAACGCCGTGGTTTCGAAACCCCACGCGGCAACCTGTTCGGCGTCGTCGCCTAATCCGGTTCCGATGACCAGCGCAAGTTTCCCGGCGCTGTTTTGCGGATGTGCCGACCAGAACTCCAGCAAGTGCGGACTTTTATTTTGGCGTAACCGTTCGGCTGGATCGGGTGGCTTGAGACGGCTCCACTTCCCTTGAGCAACGGGAGCCGCCCCGCGATTGCAGCGGTGAGGTTTTGTGAGCATCGAAGAACCCACGGCAAGCCACGCCGCGCGGTCCATGCCACTCCCAAAAAATATGACGGCGCACGGGTCAGGAGCGGTGGAGCCGTTCTCGCGCCCCCCACCCCGGCAACGACTCGTAAGAAGGAAGCCACTGGCGTTTGCGGCGGACGCGGCAGCCTATGTGCGATCGGCAGGTAAGATTACTTCTTGGGGGTTAATATTGTCGATGGGTCGCGGTCCGCTTGCGGCGGTTTTGTTTACACTTCTGTATCTCGCATTTCCCACTCGCGAATATTATTGGGATGGCGTCAATTTCGCAATTCAGATTGAAACCACTCGGGATTGGCACAAGTTCTTTAGCGTCCACCATCTGTTCTACGATTTTGTCGGTGACGCGGAATACCGATTGGCGGGTGCCCGAATCCGGGTGCTTTATCTATTGCAGTGGACCAACTGTATTGCGGGTGGTCTGCTGCTCGGGCTCACCTACCGGCTGTTCCGGTCTTTCGATGTGCCCGTGCCGAATTGTGCCGCTTGTATTGCCATCGCTGGTGCATCCGCGACGTTTTGGAAGTTCACCACCGACGTTGATTCCTATATCCTCGCCAACATCTTCCTCGTCTCGACTTATCTGTCGTTGAACCGTTCGCCTGTACGAGGCGCATTTCTTCATGTTTGCGCGATGATGATGCACCAGGTGAGTGCGCTGTTCTACCCGGTCGGCCTGGTGCTGATATGGCGACGATCGAGGGAACACTTCTGGCGTGATGCCGCCCTGTATACGCTGATCAGCGCCGGAGGAACATTGGCCATCTACGCCATCGCATTTCGGTTGACAACAGCCCGCGAGGCTCCCACCTTTCTTGGCTGGGTGACGTTCCACGCTGACCTTCCATTTTCCTTCAGTTTGGTTAGCAGCTCCCGCTGGCTGGCACTGGGAACGGGCAGGCTGCTGATCGGCGGAAAACTCAGTAAAGCTGCGTATATTGTGGGCCCTCTTTCGGCAATCTTCATTGGATTCGCAGCGGCGGGATTCGTACGCCATCGCAGCCGGTTCCGATCAGTTCTGCCCGTATGGCCACTACTCGTTTGGATACTCGTTTACGCCGCCTTCCTGCTGTTCTGGGAGCCTCACGGCACCGTTTATCGAATTTTTTATTTAATTCCGCTTGTTGGTCTGCTCGCGGTGGCGACCCGCACCCTCGCTGCGCGCCCGCTGGTCTATTTAGCATGCGCACTGCTGTGCTGGAATTTCTCGCAATTCATTTATCCGAAGACGCGCGTCGAGAACAATCTACCTTTGGCGGCAGCACTGGAGCAACGAAAGAATTGGCCGCAAGGAACCGCAGTCATTTTTGGCGAGTTCGTCCCCGACCTCTGGACCATCCGCTATTTCAACCCCCAGGTGACCTGGATAGCAATCGACACGCCAAACCCAGCTCAAGTGGCCGCCTATTCGGCTCGGGTCGAGCGTGATGGCGGAAGAGTCTACCTCGACTGGACCTATTTGCAACGTTCCGGCCAGTCCGTCCCCAGATTCACGTTTCAGCGCGTTGAGCGGTCAACACACACGTTAAAATGAAGGCTTGATCTTTCGGTTGCCAGATGAATGTGCATGATTCTCCATATTGCCACCCTGAGATCATAGTGTGGCTCGATTCCCTTCGCGGCGATGTCGTCTTCGGCGTTGGCTTCGACAGGTAACCGTGGTCGTTCAAGGGACTGTGAAGAGTATCGCTGTTCACTGTTTCTTCTGTCCCGCAAGTTCTCTCTGACCCAGTTTGAAATGTGACCGGATCGGTATCAAGGCATCTTTCAAAAAACGATCCTACGGAGAAATTCGACAGACCAAACCAGACGGAAGGTTAGCCGATGGTAAGCGAGTCTTGCGGGCTGAACCGATCATGGTTTCTACTAACCTTGCCGCTAAGCCCTTGGTGTCGCCCGAACCCTTCCAACGTGTCCAGGGCATCTTAGCCGCCAATTCGCACACCTGGACCCAGCACAAGTCCCGCGTGAATGACCATCTAGTGTAGTGTCCACGAATTAACTGGACAAACGTTTGCGGCGTTTCGGGGCAGTGCAGCCGGGCTGGATCTGTTCGAGGGTTTGGCGGCAGCGGGCGAGTTGGGAGACAATGGAATCGACGGTCGCAGTCCAGACGAAAGGCTTTGGATTTTCGTTCCACGCGGCCAGGAACTCGTTGATGGCGGCGATGAGTTCGTCGACGCTGAAGAAAGAATCGCGGCGGAGGCGTTTGTTGGTGAGTTCAGCGAACCATCGCTCAATCAGGTTCAACCAACTACAACTGGTTGGCACGTAGTGGATCACAAAGCGGGGATGTTTCCGCAGCCAGGCTTTAACCTCTGCTGTGCCGTGAGTGCCGTAGTTGTCCATGACGACGTGTAAGGCATCGCCGCCGATGAATTCGCGATCGATCCTCCGGAGAAACTTCAGAAACTCCTGATGCCGGTGCCGCTT
>JBEKBK010000280.1:0-10621 GCA_050015435.1 Bryobacteraceae bacterium | reverse complement strand
TCAATCCTCGCCGCAACGCAGCGCTTTCCTGATAGAAGAGTCTCGCTTTCGTCAGAAGGCTATGATGAGGGGCATGCGATTCGTCCTCTTTCTGAGTGCTGCGACGCTGGTAATTGCCGGCGAATTCACGACCTCCCTCAGCGGCTTCTACCCGTACACGCCCAGCGCGATTGCAGCGGACTCGGCGGGCAATACTTATGTCGTCGGCAGCCGAGTGATTGGCGTAGGATTCTCCGGGATGTTCGGGCTCGTGGCGGTCGGCCCAGTCCTCAGCCTATTTTCCAGCGGCTCCGACGTTTTCGTAACCAAGCTCGACCCAAACGGCAAAATTTTGTTCACCGACACCTTCGCTGGCAAAGGCGTCGACACGGGAACGGCCATCGCACTCGATCCAGCAGGAAATATCTACATCGCAGGCTCCACTACTTCGCCCGATTTCCCGTTGAGCAAGGCGCTGCAGACGGAGCCAAACACCACCGACGGAACAGGATTCATCATCAAGCTCGCGAACGATGGCACAACAATTCTGTACTCTACCTACTTCGGAGGCGCGCTCGGCGGGACGTCCATCAATAGCCTCGCGACCGACGCGAAAGGCAATCTCTATCTGACGGGCACAACTGCCGCTTCCGACTTCCCGCACATCGGGGGAGTGCCTTTGGGTCCAATGCCACTCGGGAATACCAATACTGGCGTAATTATCGCGTCGATCTCCGCGGCGGGTGACAAAATAGTTTATTCTGGCGCGCTGGTGGGCGGCCCGATCCCCTTTGCGGGCGCCACGCTCGCCACAACAGGTACCGGGATTGTAGCTGACGCGGCCGGCAATGCCTATATCGCGGGTAACGTTGGAAACAGCAATCTGCCGACGACCCCCGGAGCCCTGTTGCCAAGCGGTGAGTTCACCGGATTCGTGGCAAAAGTGAATCCGGGCGGCGCCGGGTTCGGGTATTTGACTTACATCCCCAGCCTTATTTCAGCGATCGCCATAGACCCGGCGGGTGATGCGTACCTCGCCGAATACCCTGATTACTCGCACCCGGATTTTCCTCCCAGTGCTAATATCGCGAAATTGAATCCCAACGGGAGCGCCCTTTTGTGGGCCAATAATTTGGGAAGTCAAGCCGACTCTATCGGCAGCCTCGCCGTCGATGCAAGTGGAAATGTCTGGGCGACCGGCGAGACCTCTTCTTCTACGTTTCCGAATCAAGGAGGGTCCACCGGGCCCGAGTTCCTGGCGGAGCTGAATTCGACAGGTACTCAAATGACCTATTCCGCGCTGTTCCCTAACGGCACGACCGATGGCGTCGCGCTCGATCCATTTGACGTGGTTCACATCGAAGGAACGAGCGGTTTCGTGTCGGCTATCGCACCAACCGGAACACCCCCGATGCAAGTCTCATTTCTTCAAAATGTGTTTGGAGGAAACGTCACCGCACGGATTTCCCCATGGGAGGTCATCTCGATTTTCGGTCCCGGCATTGGCCCGGTGGCCCCAATGACGGCCACGCCCTCGGGCGGCTTCTATCCGAAGACGCTAGCCGGAGTGCAAGTCACCGTCAACGGCATTAGCGCTCCCCTATTGTACGTTTCCGCCAACCAGATCAATGCTGTCGTGCCGATGGAACTCGATCCTAACACCGCCGCAACGATCCGCGTCACTAATGGGACTGCGATCAGCCCCGATTATCCGGTTTGGATCGTCGCTTCCTCCCCCCAGGCATTTCCGGCTGTCCTCAATCAGGACGGGACTATCAATTCTCAACCCAATCCGGCTAGGGGCGGGTCATTCGTGACGTTCTACGCGACCGGCTGGCAAGCGAGTTTCTCGCCGCTCGCAGACGGCCAGGTTGCCACTCAGGCGAAAGACGTTTGCGTTCTCTCTTGCCAGGTCGTTGACACCGACGTTGCTCCTCCGACCATCACGGTACTGTATGGAGGCGCGGCCCTAGGCATCGTCGCGGGAGTCACTCAATTCAACGTCAGCTTCGGTCCGGTCATGCCGTCCGAAGGGACGCAACAGTTCGACTTCGATCTGATTGGACCTGCATCCCTGAGTCAGACAGTCTGGGTAGCGCCATGACTTTTCTTCGCTGGCCTCGGCCTCAATCCACCGGATTCGTCGCGAAGACCGAGAGTTCGGGAGTGAAGCCGCGGTCATTCATCTCGAGAACCGCTTTGATCATGTGGGCGATGTCTTCACCCTGAAGCTTGCTGGGATTGTCCACTTGCGGAAAGCCGGCCCTATGCGCGAAATCGGTGATCACTTCACTCGGATTGATCAGGAACACCCGCACGTTGTACTTGCGGAGCTCGCCGCGCCAGCATTCGGTCATCCCGCGCAGTGCGAACTTGCTCGCGTAATAGGCGGTGCCTTTGGGTGCTCCGCGCAAGCCCGCGGTGGACGCAATATTGATCAAGTTGCCGCGTTTGCGTTCCTTGAAGAGTTTCGCCGCCTCGCGCGACATGAGCATCGCGCCGGTCACGTTGGTGGCAAACACGGCATCAAAGCTGGCACGGTCCATTTCGGTCAAGTCCTTGAACACGCCGATGCCGGCATTGTTGATCAGGATATCCAGGTCGCCAAGCTTTCCCTTGACCTCTTGAAAGGTCCGCAGGACGTCGGCCTCGTTCGCGACGTCCGCCTGTATACCGACAACGCCCAGCGAGCGGGCGGCCTCGGCCAATCGTTCGGGGTCGCGCCCGGTGATGGCGACGCGTGCGCCCGCCTGTGCAAGTACCTGCGCCGCGGCGCGGCCGATTCCGCTTGAGCCGCCGGTAATCAGAACTACTGCGTTCTTGAGATCCATTTACCTATAGTAGGCGACGCTTGTTAGGGAGTCTGGAGAATTTCAACCAGCTCCCGATCCGGGCCCAGGAAATAGCAGAATCGAACACCACCGAATGTAGACAGGGTCACGGGGGTGGACAGAAACCGGACTCCCTTTGCCGTGAGCTCCCGATAGGTTTCTTCAATATCATCCACCTGGAAACACAAGTGCTGAAACCCACCGTCGTTGGCCTTCGCGTCCTCCGGTATCGGCTTGCCCTGGGGCTGAATATACTGGAATGTTTCGAGAAGGCCCCCATTGTTGGGCAACTTGAAAAACGCGGCGAGCACCTTGGTGTTCGGCAACCCGACTCCGCGAGAGAACTCGTCGTCTTCGATCACGCTCTCGATCGCAATCTCCAGCCCGAGAATTCCGTTGTAAAACGCTTTGGTCTTCTCTCGATCGGAAACAATCAAATTCACATGGTGAAAGTTGCGGAATGTCATAGGGACCCTCGCGCCAGCGCGTGATATTCGCGGTTCGGAAGCATGCCGGTGGCTTGAGACATGCGGTTGGTGAAGTTGTACATCGCCGCGATTTCGATGACGTCCCACACTTCGTGTTCGGTTAATCCGACGCTCCGCAGGTGCTCGAGATCGGATTCCAGGCAATCTAGCGGGGTCTTGGTGAGACGCACCGCGAAATCAAGAATGGCCATATGTTTGGCGTTGAGGCCGGCACGTTTGTAATCGAGCGTGATGCGATCGGCAACGATCGGGTCGCCCAGGGCCTCGCGCAACGCCGCCCCGTGCGCCACCAGACAGTACAGACAGCCGTTCGCCATCGAGACCGCCACGGCGATCATCTCACGCTCGGCGGCGCTCAGGTTTTCGGTCGGTTCGTGAAGTTGCTTGTAGTGGGAAAACCAGGCGGAGAGGCGCTCCGGACGAAAACTGTAGACGCGGAAAACGTTCGGCACGAAACCCAGCCGCTGGCGGGCCTTGGAAAAGAGTCCACGTAAGTTTTCCGGCAATTCGGTTTCCGGCGGCACGGGAAACCAACTGATGCGCTCTTCTGGTTTCGCTTCCATCTTGATCGAGTCTCGATTTCTCTAATACTAACCCAGCGTTGGCGGATGTTTATCTATCGTTGTTTACCTTCCCGGCGCCAAGAAGATTTTGTAGTCCGGGTTTTGGTAAGCCAACTGGTATTGGGCGAGCCTTGCGTTGATCGCGCGCTGATCAACCGGGCGCTGGGTCGCCCAGCCGGTATACATATCCTGGTAGATAACCTCCACCACAATGGCATCCGGCGGACGGCCACTTCTGAGACCCACGTAAGGATCGTCGCGCAATCTGGGATCGAAGCCGAGGTCATAAATCAGGCCGGCGGTCCCGACAATCCGGTCTGACGGAAGCGTATGGCTGCGGAGAAAGTCAATCGCGCCGCGTTCGTTCGCGATGTACGAACGCATGTGGGCTTTGAGGAGGAGTCCTCCAGTGTCGATAGCCGCTAGGAGAAGCGCAGCCATGACGAGAATCGGCCGGAGTCGCGGGTACTGATCCCAGTTCCAGACCAGCCAAATCGCCACCAGGGCAATATAAATGGGAACGATGTTGATCAGATAATAACTGAGCTTCTGGTTAAAGACCGACATGAGTACCAAGTACACGGCTAACAGGGCGAGCAACAGGCGAGTTTCCGGGCGGCGTCTGAGACCCGAGTCTGCCAGGCTGCAAACCACCGCAAGAAGATACACAAGAAGGGCGTAGGCCTTTAACAGCGCAGGACCCCGGGTGACCAAACCGAACGTGACCAGATACCGGTCGCGAATTTCGCGCCAGATGATGACAAAAGGGTTCAGAGTAGGGGTCCAGCGGCCGTTGGTGCCGTTATAACGCATCTGATCCAGAAAAGCGTGGTGGTCCTGAAAGATATACACGGACCAGGGCAGGGCAAACAGCAGGTATGGGACTGCTGCGGCGGCCAGAGAGGCGAATGTCAGACGAAAACGGTCAAGCCAGATTACGAGAAGGGCCAGTGCGGCGAAGTGAAGAATCCCGTTGGGATGCGAGAGCCCACTGGCAGCAATGAAAACATTGGACCAGAATAACGCTTTGGGCAAGGAACGATCGCGGAGGCGAACGTAGGCGGCGAGGCCGCACAGGCCGAGGGCGCAGCACATCAGATCGGGTCTGGCAAAGGCCGCGTTGTCAATAAAAACAAAGCTAAGGGCGAGTAAACTGACGCCGACGCTAGAGACCCTGCGATCCCCGGTGAGCTTGTCCAAAAACAAGAAAAATGCGGTCAACGCGATGGGAATCCAAGCGATGCTAAACGCTCTCGTCCAAAAAACATCTGCGGGGAACACTCTGTACCAGAGCGCCTCGCCGAGCGGGAACAGAGGCATGATCCAGTAGGTGTGCTGATCCATTCTGGTCAGGCCTGTTCCGGCCAATTCCATGACCGTCGTTCCGAAGAATCCGTGCTTTGCGAGGTTGTAGGAAGCGCTGGAGAACTGCCCTTCGTCACTCCACGGGGTGCGGTTACGAGCCGAAACTGCGGCGACAGCGATCGAAACAAGCGCTGTGACACCAGGGAGATACGGCCAGAGAATTGCCCAGCGCCTGTAACGAAGCATGTTGATTATTCTACGGAAGCATTCGAGCTGGCCTGTATACTGTTTGCTAACAAATGTACCCGATTTTTCCTGGTGAAGCCCCACCGCGCTTTTGTCGATTAGTCACTGAGCGATGAGACTCTCAATTCTCCTGTTGACAGTCCCAGCGTGGGCCACTACAACAATATCCCTCATTGAGCCGACGGCGACCCAAGCCGTCATCACCGTCTCGACCGACCAGCCCGGCAACTGTACATATTCCGCGTCCCAAGGTGCCTCTCTTGGCGCCCCAGTCAACGATGTCAATACGTTACTGTTTCCAGGATCGAATAGCGACTCACGGCCGGGCGCAATTCCAGGTCAGTCTATTTCTACGGTCGTGGCTGTTCACACCTTTGTGCTCGGAATCCGCGGACAGGCCGGGGTGCAGATCTCATCGTCCGACAACCGCGCGTATTCGCGGGCCTTGCAGATGGATACACAACACACCGTAGGTGTCACATGTGGGTCGGATTCGCCGGTCACCGCGACGTTCACCACGGTCAATCCGACCACAGGCGTGGCTTATCGCGAGCCGCTGTTCTGGAGACCGTCTCCGGGAGACTACGCGTATCCATCCCAGAACTGGACGACCCGCGGAGTATGTACCATCGATCCGGAGACGGGAGCTTGCGTCAAGCTAGCGGCCCTGCCCGGCGACTTTCTACCCAACCCGGCCTCCAACCAGGCGCAAACATTCTTGCCGAATCTTGTTGGCGGCATAGGCTGGACCGGTTCGCGTCAGACCTGGTCATATTCCGGTACTTCACAGGGCTTCCTGTTCCTGCCGATCACACCGTTATCGACCGCAAACGGGTCGGTGGCGCTCTCCGAATACTCCTCTTCCGGACCGACTTGGCTCCAACTTACGGTGACGCTCTCAGGATCCGCGCCTGTCTCGGTCTGCCTCAGCGTGGATGGTGGACAAAGCTGCGCGAGCGCCAAGATTTCGCAGTCGATCACCGGAACTCCAACCACCTACACCTTTGGCACGCAGACGCCCGTCCTCGAATCCTGGCGCAATGGCCCGCGGCCACCGATCTCCCAAAGCGACATCGTTACCCAAACCGGCACTGTGACCAAGTCCGGCGCTACGGTTACCTGGACGGGCGGAAACTATTTCCTGCCGACCCGGTGGAGCGCTGGGAGCAAAATCGTTCTCGGAAGTTCGACCTGCGTTATCGCATCGATGCAAAGCGATATTGGCCTCACTCTCGCCAATCCCTCGTGCGCTGCCGATGGGTCCGGCGTCGCCTACAGCGCGACGAATTTCGGCTTCCTGATTCAAGCCTCCACGGCCTCGAACGGAATGGTCTCCGTATCCTCGCCCGCCTGGGCGATCGGCTCCTCCGGATGGGTGGGCATGCCATCCGCCGGGACTCTGAACGATGTCTGCCAGGCCGTCTCAGTCACCGGGCCCACGGGTCCGGGAAACCTGTGCTCTCCAGGGTCAAGTTACGGCGCGCCCAATGAATACAGCCCCGGCAACCCGATCTTTTGGATTGGGCAGGATGGCACGGTGAACCTGATCGGCATGAACACTGGAGCTACCACCCCGGGCGGTGGATTCACCGACGGGGCTTGCGGTCAAGTGAATATGGTCTTCGACGGACTGATCGGAGGCAGATTTTACTGTGGACGTTACACGTTGGGAGGCGCTACGTTTGGCATCTTTTATGCCCAATATTACGGGTCCTATACAGCGACCATCCCTGGATTCAGCGCGCTCCTCCCAACGTCGACATCTGTCGAGGTCACGGCAGATGTGAATGCTCTGGTCCGAGCTTACGATAAATCCGGAAATTTCGCCGCGTTCCAGGCCAATTATCTTGGCACAGGAAATTACGGGGTGGTTGGTTGGAATGTAGTGGGGTGGCAAGCGAATGGAACCAACGGAGCATTACTGCTTCAGGCCCGGTTGGACGGCGGCCTCGCTGACCACGGCGGATTCTGGGCGGTCTTGTCACTGGATAACAATACCATCATCGGGACGATGTGTACGTATTGCGGCGTTGCCGGTGCGATCAACAGGTGGAGTGGAGACCACTCCGGGTTTGGGTTCAGGCAGTATCAGACGATGGTTGACGGCACCGCCCTGCAACTTGAGGGTCCGGCCGGCCCATTCGGAATTAGAACGGCTGGCACCCTTGGTCCTGCCCCTTGGTCATCGTGCCCTAATGCCTATGGCGCATCAGGGAACAACTGCTCTCCGCTGACTCTCTCCAGCGTTACGCCGGCGGATCCTGCCGGTAATACTCTGCCCGGCGGCTCCGGGCCGCAGCAGCTTATTCTAGGCGATTATCTGTTGACCGACGGAGAGTGCGTCCGGATCGTGGCGCTATCCGGCCTCAACGCCACCGTTTTCAGAAATCAGGGACTGGCTTATTCCGGCAACGGTCAATGCGGCCAGAAGACGTCGCACGCGTCTAATCTTCCAGCCATTGCTTACACGTCGGCAGCGAACGAATTCTTTTGGGAATGGGCGACAGATCCTAACGGCGCTGCGTTGGTGCACGACCCGGTCAGCGCCGATTGCCACTTGGGATACTCCATGGATGCCTATGTGCTCGGCTGCATCAACGGCAATTATCCATCCGTGCAAGGCAAGCCAATTCGCATGGGTTCGTTCCCACAGAATCCGTTCAATCCCTTCTTCTATGTAAATTTCGACGCTGCATTCGGCAATTCGTGGGTGCCCTATCAGGGTTCCCAGGATAATTGTATGCAGACTCACCCCTCAAAGTCGCAGGAACTGGTCACGGGATTGGAGCAATTTCATTTCATAGATAATCGCCCTTATATGGGATGGGGGCCGAATAATTGTTCCTATGCGCCCACGTTTATCACACCGGCATTGATCGGAACCTATACCTATAAAATTCCCGCCTCAAACATCTCAGCCTTGGGATACAGTTATCGTGTTCATCCATGGTTGGTAACCAGCAATCAGAAAATAGCGGTGGACGTGAGCGGACCAGCGAGCGTCCTCCACGATACGATTGCCGACAATTACAAGTTCTGCACCGTGCTGATCGCCGGCGAGTGTGTGCCCGGCAGTTCCGCGGGAGACGTCTACGTGAACTTCCCGTACGTGAGTCAAGTGGGACCCTACGGCTGCTACGAGCGTTCTCCCATGAACGATATCGATATCGCCGAGATCTATGCCGGGCTGCAAGGCATTCAGGAGGTCCAATTCAACCACGGGGAGGACGATCAGGGCCGCGGCGTTCGCTTCCTAACGACGGCGTTCAGCAAGAGGTGCACGCAAAGCGTTTTCTGGAATAGCCGGGAGGTCGCGCTGGGCGGATGGATCTATACGACTGTCGATTACCTGGACGGCGTGAACGCCGAACCGGTTTTAATCAGGAAGCCACCGGCGCCTGCGGCCGCCAATCTGAATCTGGCGGACTTCATTCCGGTTCAGTTTGAATTCGGCGCCGGAGCGCCCGGCGACAACGTAACCATTCAACTAGGATACGCGGAGTACGACCAGGGACAATTGGCCGCCGGCCAGATCCCGCCGTGCAACCCGCGGAATGAAGGCTGCTTCACTGATTCCTCTGGGGCGAACCCCTTTTTATGGGCGAGCGAGACTCAGCAGCCGGCATCCTGCTCGAACGGCTGCAAGGTTGTTGCTCGATTCCTTCCAGCGCCTGGCGGGCGTGTCGTTTACTACCGCGTTATCCGGACGAATGGCGCCACCGTGGATTACGGGCCGATGGAAATCATGGTTGTGGGATCGGGCCGCACTACTCTTAGCCCACGGCCCACCCTCCGTTGATCTGGATGCGCGTGGGGTCCTTTCACGAACGAGGAACGCTAGCCGTTCGCCCTCTCCGCCACCAGCATGGACTGCAGAATCTGATCGGCAACATCCTTGACAGCCGCGGGCGTGTGAGTCAGAAACAGAGTGTTGGTCTTGTCGCTCTCGCCGATGGACTTCAGTGTATCGAAATACTGCGTGACCATCACCAGTTGCATGACTTCTTTCGCGGACGCCCCCTCCACCACCTTCTGGAACTGTTCGATCGAGACCTGCAGGCCTTCGATGATGGCCTTCCTTTGGTTCGCGATTCCCTGCCCCTGGAGCGCCTTACTCTCCGCTTCGGCTTCTGCTTTTTTCACCACCAGAATCTTCTCCGCCTCGCCACGGGCGTTGGCGGCCACCTGTTCGCGCTGCGCCGCGTTGATATCGTTCATGGCTGACTTCACTTTTGGATCCGGAATAATATCGGTCACCAGCACATTCACAATCTCGTATCCGAATAGCGCCATATCCGCGTCCAACTCTTGCTTGACGGCAGCCGCGATACTGGATTGCGAAGCGAATACTTCGTCCAGGGTCATGCCCGGGACATGCCCCAGGATCACTTGCTCCACATAGGATTGGATCTGCGCCACCGGATCGGACAACTTGTAGAAGGCGTCATAAACTTTTTCCGGACGAACGCGATTCTGCACCGAAATAGGAATGGTGACAAACACGTTGTCTTTGGTCTTCGTTTCCATGGTCAGCGTGATCTGATTGACGCGCAGACTCACTGTCCCGGACACTGAATCGAAGAATGGCCGTTTCCAGTTTAGTCCCGGCTCGGCGACCCGAAGGAATTTGCCGAACCGCGTGATCACCGCGACTTCGGCCGTGCGTACGGTGAAGAAGCTGCCTAGAACCAGGTAGAGTGCGACGAACGTTACAATTGCCAACGGAATCCAGTACAGTTGTTCCATTTCCACCGTCTCCAGCGCAGCAAGTCAGAGTATACAAGATCGGTCTTCGCGTCGTACCTGTGCAGCTTATTGCCGCTGTATTGCGATTTCGGGGAAATCGCTCGCCGGAATCACGAGGGCTTTGACCGGAAAGATTTTATCGATCAGACACGCATGGACTTGTGGATCGAGGTCCGCGCAGCAGTCCTTGATAACCGCCAGCCGGTAGTCGATGTCGGAGGCGTGGAGCAGGGTGGAAAGAACCACTCCGCTGGTGGCGATGCCGAACAGGAACAACAGCTCGATATCTTTCGCCCGCAGGATCATTTCGAGATCCGTTCCGACAAATGCGTCGACGCGATGCTTAGATTCTTAGGTCAGAGATTGTAAACAAGAATGCTTCAACATTCTGGCAGCTAACATCACGCCGCAGCAAGCAGGGCAACGATATTCTGGATAGCCTTGTCGGCCTTGTGATACGCGA
>JBEKBK010000279.1:0-10630 GCA_050015435.1 Bryobacteraceae bacterium | reverse complement strand
CGTGGTGGTGATGGACAATCTGGCGGCTCACAAGGTGGAGGGCGTGCGCGAACAAATCCAGGCTACCGGTGCACAGTTGCTTTACTTGCCACCCTATTCGCCGGACTTCAATCCGATCGAGCAATGCTGGGCCCAGATCAAGCAACGACTGCGAGCCGCCAAGGCCCGCTCGGTGCTCACGCTTTAACACCACCTCGGTGAAGCTCTCGCTTCGGTTACTCCGCAGAATCTTCAGGCCTGCTTTACACACTGCGGTTATGGTCTACGTTAGATATGAAAAGGCTCTAGCCGTGCGAGCGGCCTTTCGATACAGCGCCATCCAACTATAGTCAAGTTGGAACCTTTAGCCGGAGTGGTCGAGGTGTGCGAGCGCGTCTGCAAAGAATCAACCGCGCTTTGCGTACCGACGTAGAAGAATGCTCGACTGATCTAGCTGCGGCTGCGCGTGCGCGATGTGCCTTTCGCTATGATTTGCCTTTCGCTATAGGGAAAGCGGCCCATGACCGGTACCTCCAGATGATGGATCGAGCACGAGCGGAAAAAGTTTCTAGGATGGCTGTGGGGTAGGTCATGGAGTATCATGAAACACTTGAACTCGCAGACGTGCTTGGTTGCGACGCTATGGCAAAAGGAGCATGCTGAGAGAACCCATATGCTTGGCCGCGACCCAGTTCTCAATCTGCTTCCCTTCGGCGTGGTCATCGCAACCGCCCGCGGAGAGGTTGTTCTGATTAATGCTTTCGCTCGGGAGTTGCTATCGGACGGAAAGATTCTCTCAACCAAGGACGGCATACTAGCCGCCAAGTCGAAGGCGTATCGTAAGGCACTGAGCGAGGCCATTGATTTGGCGAGCCGGAGAAAAGATCCGCGCTCTGCCGGATTCAGCATGGTCCGCCAGGGGCTTCCGCCCATTTCTGTGTTTGTTGTACCGGTCAACCGCAGAAATGGCGCGTCCGACCAAGGTGGCCTAGGGGAAGTCGTGGTTTTTGTTTCCGATCCCCTCTACCACGTAACGGCCGATCCAACTGTCATCGCCGAGATTTTTAACTTTACACCATCTGAAGGGCTGGTCGCGAAGCACCTGCTTAAGGGGCAGGACGTCTACGAGATCGCGCAGGAGTTACATTTGAGCCGGAACACCGTTCGCAACCACCTGAAGCGTCTTTACTCAAAGACGAACACGCATAAGCACTGTGAGCTGTTACACCTTCTCCTTCGCAGCCCAGCCGCCTTGCGACTCCAGCCTAAGTCCGATGTCGCGAAGAGGAAAGCCGCCATAAACGCCCGCAAACAGACGTCGCGTGGCCCTCACGGCGAGGTCATCTTGAGTTTGACTTAACGTCGGTGACTCTCTCTAGAGAGAGCAGTCTCTAGCAGCGTGTGGTGAAAAGCAGCGATGGGTGTGACCTCAGGAGCGTTCTGATCGTCTTCAGAGCATGGCGATGGGACGACGAAGAAAGCGGGTCCGACAAGAGGGGTTGTGGACTCCGACTGCGGCGCTGCCGGTGAGCGCGAGCCATCCGTTTTATCAGCGGTTGAATCAGATCCTGGATGAAAAGAGATTCGATGAATACGTGGAAGAGATCTGTAAGGATTTCTACGCGGATGAGGTGGGCCGACCGGGACTGGCGCCCGGGATTTATTTCCGGCTGTTGATGGTGGGTTACTTCGAAGGGATCGATTCGGAACGAGGAATCGCATGGCGCGCCAGCGATAGTCTGTCGATTCGGTCGTTCGTACGGATCGCGCTGGATGAAAGTGTGCCGGATCATTCGACGATCTCGCGAACCAGGCGGTTGATGGATGTGGAGACGCATCAGGCAGTGTTCCAGTGGGTGCTTCAGGTGCTGGCTGAGAAGAAGCTACTGAAGGGCACAACGATCGGCGTGGACGCGACGACACTGGAAGCCAACGCGGCGCTACGGTCGATCGTGCGGCGCGACACCGGCGAGAAGTACGAAGAGTTTCTGACGCGGCTGGCCAAGGAAAGTGGGATCGAAACGCCCACGCGCGAGCAGTTGGCGAAGCTGGATCGGAAGCGTCCGAAGAAAGGATCGAATGAGGACTGGAAGCATCCGCACGATCCCGACGCGCGGATCACCAAGATGAAGGATGGACGGACGCACTTGGCGCACAAGGCCGAACACGCCGTGGACATGGAGACCGGAGCGATTGTGGCGGTCACGCTGCACGGGGCGGATGAAGGCGACACCGCGACGATTCAGGAGACGGTAGCGGAAGCAGGCGAGCGCATCGCGACCGTAGTCGCAGATGCCGAGAGTGACGAAGCGGTGAAGCAGGTTAGTGCGGATGGTCCGCGCGAGGTGGTCACGGACAAGGGCTATCACAGCCGCGCAGTGGTGAGGGAACTAACCGAGTGGGGCGTGCGCACGTACTGCTCGGAACCGAATCGCGGGCAGCAGCGATGGAGCGGGCAAGCACGGGAACAACAGGCGGTATATGCGAATCGTCGGCGCATTCGCGGAGAGCGAGGCCTCCGGTTGTTGCGGCAACGCGGCGAGAAGTTGGAACGATGGAATCAGCATTTGTACGATCGGGGAGGGATGCGACGGGTGCATTTGCGAGGCCGGGAGAATATTCTCAAGCGGCTGGTGGTGCACTCGGGTGCGGCTAATCTCGGATTGTTAATGCTCAAATTATTCGGAAAGGGCACGCCGCGTGGCCTTGCAGGGGCGCTGCCAGCCATTATTTCGGCTGAGAAGGCTTTCACAAGCTTTTTGCCTGCGCCAGCAATGCTTGTTAGGAACTTAGGCGACGCGATGGCTTGGGCGAAGAGGGCTCAAATGGTTTCCGCTACCGCATGAAAACACCCCGTTTCACCTCGCGCGGCTAGAGAGAGCCGTGATATTATAGCCGAAACCTTGATCGGTTCTCGCTATATTTTCACATCAGGTACCGACGGTACTGGAAATTCCTAGAATAAGACATCCGAAGGCGGAAATGTTTTTATAGTACTTTGTCATTGTGTTGAAATCTTAGCTCAATTGGACTATATCAATTATTGCCACGGGGGCTGTTTTCAATGACATACAAAACGGTCAGATCCCGGGATGTGACCAAGGACAACACCACCGTCAACAAACTTGTTGACTTGTGCAAACATTCGCCGTAAGGTGTATAGACGATTCGCACCGCGACCGTGCAGACGATTACGAATTTATCGGATTCCGTGGCCTGAGGTGCGTTTTGCCCTGGCTTTGTGACCGAATAAGGGCACGTAACGAATAGGTCGGGACCCAGCTGTTACCGCAAGGGAAACAGAGGGTAAATGGGTCGAAAAGGGGCGGAGCCTGCTCAAGAGGACGCATAATGAACCTTGCGTTGGACCTCAATTCCCAACCAGAGCGTGTGGTCCACGAGACCGCTTGGTACGCTCTTAAAGTGAGAACGCGGTCGGAGTCAGTCGCCGCTTGGGCCCTGCAAAATCGGGGCTACGTAACCTTCTCGCCGGTTTACCAAGAGCGTCGCCGTCATTCGGATCGCATGAAAACCGTTGAATCCGCGGCGTTCCCCGGCTACATATTCTGCCAGTTCAATCCAAGTTGGAAAGTCCCCGTGGTCAGCAGCCCCGCGGTCGAATACATCGTCGGCTGGGTGGGGAATTACGTTCCTATCGCGGAGACCGAGATTGACACGATCCGTCGCTTTATCGCGGCGGGTGGTCGGGCCGTCCCGTATTTGCGGACTGGCCAGCGCGTCAGAATCGAGTTCGGCTCGTTGGCTGGAATAGAGGGCATTTTCGTGCGCGCCGGTAATTTCGGGCGCGTAACTCTCTCAGTGGATCTTCTGCAGCGGTCGATTGCCGTTCACATTGATGTCGACCATGTCCGGCCCCTCTGAGCCAGCACCTCACCTTAACCCAAAAGCGAAAATCGAATGCAAACCACGCATAAAAAATGCAGGATGGTCAGTTTCCGCCTGTCCGCGGGCGAATATGCAGAAGCGCTCGAACTCTGCCGTTCCCGTGGCTATAGCAATATGTCGCGTTTCGGCCAGTATGCCCTCCGGTCATTCTTGTCAGTCACAAATGCCTCCGACGGTCCGCGGAGCGAGACGAATGAATTGAGGCGCCGAATCGACGAACTTGCGGTCGAGCTGAAACGTATTTCCGAGTCAGTCCATATCGAATTGCCATGTCATTGCGCGTTTTGCGGCGCTTCGCTACCGCGGGCACTTCCGGTAACGCCCGGAAAAGCCAACCCAGCGGGTGTATGAACCCCAATAGCTAGGCACCGCCGTGAACCTCCTCCTGATCAATCAATTCTTCTGGCCCGATACAGCGCCCACGGGACGGTTCCTAATGGACCTGACCTGCGCCATTGAAGCCCAGCAGAACCGGATGACCACGATCTGTGGCGCATCGGATTACGGAGTCACTGACGACGCGGCGCCGCCCCCTGTCCGCATCTTGCGATCCTCCGGCGCACGTTTCCGTCGCGATGCTCTGGGCCGCATCCTCTCCTACGGATCTTTCCTCGCCGGAGCCGTCCTCGCCGGATTTCGTGTGGGTCGCCCCGACACCGTCCTCACCCTCACCACACCGCCCCTAACCTCAGTCTTCGGACGAATGCTCAAGCTCTCCCGCGGATGCCGCCACTTTATCTGGGAAATGGACGTCTACCCCGATATCGCCGTCGATCTCGGTGCACTCGCGCCGCAATCTATGCTCACCTGCATCATCGGCGCGCTCGCCGACTGGTCCCGCCGCAATGCCGACGGAATCATCGTTCTCGGTGAGGAAATGAGGACCCGGCTCATCGCCCGCGATATCCCCGCCCACAAAATCCACGTCGCCGACAACTGGGCTGACGGCCAGGAGATTACACCCCTTCCCTTCCCCGAAGGACCCCTCGCCGTGCACTATTCCGGCAACCTCGGCCGTGCCCACGAAATAGAAACCATCTCCTCCGTTATGCGGGAATTCCGCGACGACCCGCGCTTCAAGTTCATCTTCGCCGGTGGTGGACCCCGTCGTCAGCAGCTAGAGGACTTCTGTCAACAGCACGCGACCAACACGGCCTTCCGCCCCTACTCCTCGCGAGCCGAACTAGGGGCGAGCCTAGCCGAAGGTCACCTCGGACTGGTCACGCAACTCCCCCAAACCTGTGGTTCCATCGTCCCCAGCAAGACCTACGGAATCATGGCCGCCGGACGCCCCGTTCTCTACATCGGACCCCGCGAAGCCACCCCCGCCCGTATCATCGAACGCTTCCATTGCGGCTGGCGAATCGAACCCGGCGACACCCATTCCCTCGCCGCCCTCCTCGACCACCTCGAATCATCGCGCCATCTCATCTACGAAGCCGGCGATCGAGCCCGCACCGCATTCGACCAGCATTACGATCGCCCCCTCGGCGTCGCCCGCGTCGCCCGAATCCTCGGCCTCGAAACGGCCGTCACTCAACCCGTGCCCCAACCCATGACCGCGCACGTAGGATAACGCATGTACTCCCTGCTCCTCCTCGGATCGGTTTCTTTCCTGTTGTCGCTGTTCCTGACCCCCTTCGTCCGGAATCTCTTCCGCCGCTGGGCCACCGAATCACAGCGTCTTCAGCACCCCATCCCCCGCATCGGCGGAATCGCCGTCGCCCTCGCCTACGTCGCGGCCTACCTCTGCCTCCTGGTCGTCCCCTTCAAAGCTGGAATCCTCTTCCGCGACTCCCTGGATTTCGCCCTCCGCGTCCTCCCCGCCGCCGGACTCATCTTCCTCATCGGACTCGTCGACGATATCATCGGCCTCGAACCCTGGCACAAGCTCCTCGGCCAGCTCCTCGCCGCTGGCGCTGCATACTGGGCCGGAATCCACATCACCTCGCTCGCCGGATACGGCGCAGGCGCTTGGTGGAACCTCCCCGTCACCCTCCTCTGGCTGCTCGCCTGCACCAACGCCGTCAACCTGATCGACGGCGTCGACGGACTCGCCACCGGTGTCGGACTCTTCGCCACCTGCACCATCCTGATCGCCGGCCTTCTCTCCAACAACATCCCGCTCGCCATCGCAACCCTTCCGCTTGCGGGCGCTCTCCTCGGATTCATCCGTTATAACTTCAACCCCGCCACCATCTTCCTCGGCGATTCCGGCAGTCTCTTCGTCGGCTTCCTCCTCGGATGCTACGGCGTCGTCTGGAGCCAGAAAGCCGCCACCATCCTTGGCATGACCGCGCCCCTCATGGCCCTCTCCATCCCGTTGATCGACATGGGCGTCGCCATCGCCCGCCGCTTCCTCCGCCGTCAGCCGCTGTTTGAAGGCGATCGCAATCATATCCATCACCGGCTCCTCAACCGCGGACTCACCCCCCGCAAAGTCACCCTCGTTCTCTACGCCTGCGCCGCCCTCGGAGCCATATGTTCCCTCCTCGTCACCAACCGGAACCTCTCAGGGCTCATCATTCTGGTCTTCTGCATGATGACCTGGATCGGCGTCCAGCACTTGGGTTATCTGGAGTTCGGCGTCGCCGGCCGCCTCTTGATCGATGGCGGATTCCGCCGCCTCCTCAACTCCCACATCGCCATCCAGGGATTCGAAGAAACCCTAGCCGCCGCCACCACCCCCGAGGATTGCTGGAAAGTCCTGAAGCGCTGCTATAACGATTTCGGCTTTTACCAAATTGAGCTTGAAATGGCCGGTCAAAAGTACAGCGAACGTTCCGAACCGCAACCCTTTGACTCATGGAAAGTGACCGTGCCAATCTCGGAAAGCAGTCACGTCGAGCTTAGGCGCGGCTTCGGACCCGGCCAGCAACACCAGGTCGTCGCTTCCTACGTAGACGTGCTCCGCAAAGTCCTGGTCCCCAAACTTCTTGCGTTCGAACGAATGCCCGCGCAGCGTGAGAACAACAATATGCGTCTATCGGCGTCCATCGGTGGATAAAATGGCCTTTCTTCTACCCCTGCTCCTCTTCTTCCAAGCTCCCGTCGTCCCACCTCCGGTCGCTGCAACTCCCATCGCCCCAACCCCAAACATCGCGAGTCCGGTCGTCCCAGCCGTTGACGACAACTACGCCCTGGGTCCTGGCGACCAAGTCCTGATCCGCGCCATCGGAATCGACGAGATCGACGGCAAACCCGTCCCCATCGATCGCCGCGGTAACATCAATCTTCCCGTCGTCGGCCAACTCCAGGCCGCCGGACTCACTCCCGACCAGCTCGAAGCCGCCATCTCCCTTCGCCTCGAAAAAGTCTTGGTTCACCCCGACGTAACTGTCTCCTTGGCCGAGCTCCGCAGCCAACCGGTCTCCGTCTTGGGCTCCGTCGGAACCCCCGGAGTCCATCAGCTCCAGGGCGACAAAACCCTTTTCGAAGTCCTCTCTCTCGCCGGAGGCCTACGCGCCGACGCAGGTTACACCGTCATCATTACCCGTCAGATCGAATGGGGACCCATCCTACTCCCGACCGCCGCCCCCGATTCCACCGGTAAATTCTCCATCGCCTCGGTCAACGTGAAAAGCATCATGAACGCCACCAACCCCGCCGAGAACATCCACATCAAGCCCAATGACGTCATCACTGTCCCTCGCGGCGAAATTATCTACGTCATCGGAGCAGTCAAGAAACCCGGCGGCTTCATGTTGAATGACAACCAGTCCCTGAGTGCCCTTCGAATCCTCTCCCTCGCCGAAGGCCTCGATCGGCTCGCCGCCGGTCAGCGCTGCAAAATCATGCGCAACGGTACAGAAATCCCCCTGGATCTCAAACATATGCTGGCCGGCAAAATCCCTGACGTGCCCCTGAAAGCCGACGACATCCTCTTTGTCCCCGCCAGCGGAGCGAAGACCGCAGCCTATCGAACAATCGACACCGCTGTTGGCCTGACCGGGCTCGCCCTCTACCGAATCCCATAATGTTCAAGAAGCTTCATAAGCGAGGCCGATGACGGAATCCGACAAATCCATAGTCCCCGCCACCTACACCGAGGTCTCCTACAACGGGGCTCCCGACCCCAACGCGGAGCCGGAAACCGGAGGCCTCCTCGAGTACTGGCACATCCTCCGCCGCCGCAAAGGCACCGTCATCATTTTGGCCGTCCTGGGGGCCGTCATCGGATTCCTCGTAACCCTCCCTCAAACCCCCATCTATCAGGTCCGCACCTCGCTCGAAATCGTAAGCCTCAACCAGAACTTCCTCAAAATGCAGGAGGCGAACCCTCTGGCGGAAAGCGGCTCATCCGCGGATACCACGGACATCCAGACCCAGATCCGCATCATCCAAAGCGATTCTCTGCTCGAGCGCGTCGTCGATAAGCTTCATTCCACCGAGCTGCCCGCCGCTCCCCCAACTCGCTTCGACACCTGGCGCAAAGCCCTCAACCTTCCTGTGTCTAAGCCAGTCGATCCCCGCCAAGCCGCACTCTTGTACGCTCGAGGCAGTCTGAAAGCCCGCGCCGCCGGCCAGACCCGCATCATTGAACTCACCGTCGATTCGCCCGATCCCCGCACCGCCGCCGCCTTCGCCAACACCCTCACCAGTGAATTCATTGATCAGAATCTCGAAACCCGCTGGAAAACCACCCAGCACACTGGCGAATGGCTCTCTCGCGAGCTCGATGACATGCGCATCCGCCTCGAGAAATCGGAGGACCGCCTCCAGCAATACGCCAACGACGCCGGCCTCATGTTCACCCAGAACGAAAAAGGCAGCGTCTCCGAGGAGCGGCTCGCCCAATTCCAGCAGGCCCTCACCGCCGCCCAGACCGACCGCATCGTCAAGCAATCCCGCTGGGAAATGGCGAACTCAAGCCCTCCCGACGCTTTGCCCGATATTCTCAACGACACGGCCCTCCGTGATTACGAGGCCAAGCTGACCGAGCTCAAACGCCAGCTCGCCGAACAGCGCGCCGTCTATAAAGACGACTACCGCACTGTCCAGAAGGTCCTGGCCCAGATCGCGCCCATCCAGGCAGCCCTTGATGCCGCCCGTGCCGACATCCTCAAGCGCATCAAGAACGAATACGACGAATCGGTCCGCAAGGAAAACCTCCTCGCGGCCGACTACGCCTCGCAGCGCGCCGTCGTCACCGGCGAAGGCAGCAAGGCCATCCAGTACAACATCTTCAAGCGCGACGTGGAATCCAACCGCCAGCTCTATGACGCCATGCTCCAGCAGTTGAAGCAATCCTCCCTGGCGTCCGCGCTTCGCGCCTCGAACATCCACGTCGTCGACCCGGCTAAGCCCTCGACCCATCCCTATAAACCCGATCCTCAATCTAGCACAGGCCTCGGTCTCCTCAGCGGACTGTTTATCGGTGCCGCCTTCGTCGTCATGCGGGAGCGTGCCGATCGAACAATCCAGGATCCCGGCGAGACCCCCACCTTCCTCAACCTCCCGGAGTTAGGAATCATCCCCTCCGACGATTCCGCCCGCCGCCTCCGCGTTCGTCTGCGCGCCGGTCCGTCGATGGCGCTCGCAATCCAGAGCCGGGTCGAGCTCATTTCTTGGCAGCGCAAACCCTCCATAGTCGCCGAGTCGTTCCGCGCCACTCTGGTCTCCATCCTGTTCTCCGGCGAAAACGGAAGCCGTCCCCGCGTCATGGTCGTCACCAGCGCAAACCCCATGGACGGCAAATCCACCGTGGTCAGCAACCTCGGCATCGCCATTGCCGAAGTGAATCAAAAAACTCTCGTGATCGACGCCGATCTTCGCAAGCCGCGTCAGCATGAAATCTTCAAACTAAAGAACGACCGCGGCTTAAGTGAGCTGCTGCGCTCCAAGGACCCGGTCACAACCCTCCTCGAAGGAGGAATCATTCAGCAGACGGACGTCCCGGAGCTTTACGTCCTCACCAGCGGAGCCGTGAATTCAGCCGCCACGAGTCTCCTGTACTCCAACCGCATGCCGGAGCTGATTCAGCAGCTACGCACGCAGTTTGAAACCATCCTGATCGACACCCCGCCGATGCTCCAGATCCCCGACGCCCGGGTCCTGGGCCGGATGGTCGACCGCGTTGTTTTAGTAATGCGAGCCGGCAAAACCACCAGGGCCGCCGCCCAGGCCGCCCGCCAAAGATTCGCGGAAGACGGAACCCGCCTCCTTGGCACCATCCTGAACGACTGGAACCCCAAGCGAAGCCCCAACGGCTACTACGGCAACTACAACGGCTACTACTACGGAGGCTACAAGAACCGCTACGGCCACAAAGAGTGAGGGAGGAGTTCTAAAAGGTGGGTCCGTTTCGGCTCCCATTATTTCATTAACGTTGTTCTGAACTTTGCGACTCGTTGATTCTTCAACAGGACTGCCGGTGGGGAGTTTTCATGTTCGAGGGCGGCCGGTCTGCCCGGCCATCTGTGGCTCATGCCCGGGCCTAATCTTTTATGGAGTATGAGTTAATCATCGAGCCCGGCCGCGCCGAGCGCAACTACTGGCGTGACCTCTGGCACTTCCGCGAGCTCTTGTACTTCCTCGCGCAACGCGACCTGCTTGTACGCTACAAGCAAACCATCATCGGCGTAGCCTGGGCGCTCATCCGGCCGGCCCTAACCATGGCTGTCTTCGTCGCCTTTCGGCGCATGTCCAAGCTCCCACCATCGGACGTCCCGGACGCTATCATAGTCTTCGCCGCACTGCTGCCATGGCAGTTTTTCTCGACAGCGCTAACAGAGGCCTCTAACAG
>JBEKBK010000278.1:0-10633 GCA_050015435.1 Bryobacteraceae bacterium | reverse complement strand
TGCGTTACCTCCTGCTGAAAGCACGGCGCATAGCCGTGACCAACACCGAATACGTCGCTTTTCAGAAAGCCAGGAAAGCCGCGTAGAATGCCACTTGTTACGAATTCCTGCGGAGAGCCCTTGTTCTTTCCATCCAGGTACAAAAAGGGCGTGCCCTGTTCGGAGCACGCCCGTTGGTATTTCGTCCTTTGTTAAGCTTTGGGTTTCGTCACCAGCGCTTTCGCTGTTCCATTTGGTTGTCCTTCTCCTCTCATTTCGGCCTCGTTCCCGCCCCTGTTCCGCCCTGGTCGTTGATATCGCCGATCACGAGTGGAGCGTGCAAATGCAATCACGCCACCTGCTATATCTGTGGCGCGCCGCCGACTGTGGGTGGCGTCTACTACCACCTCGCCCCCCGCAATAGCGTAGTGCGCGCCCTGTGCGCGAACGTTTACGGCAACGTATGTATCGGGCACCTCCTAGTCGTCTCGTCAGGGGTAGCCGTCTTCATTGGGGGAAACACTTATGCCGCATCGTGCTGGTCAAACAGCCCCACTTGTCCCTTACTAGGGCAATTATATACTTGCGTAATCCAGAGTTTTGGGTTAGACTTGATACATGGAAGCCGTCTACGAACCCAAAACCCTTCAAGAAGCGATCTTGTACTTCTCGGACCAAGAGACCTGTATCAATTACCTCGTCACTCGTCGGACTGAATGGAAGGATGGTGTTATTTGCCCGGTCTGTGGCAGCAAGAATGTTAGCTTCCTCAAGAATCAATTGCGGTGGCAGTGCAGCACCCGGCATCCCAAGCGGCAATTCTCCGTTAAGGTCGGCACCATATTCGAGGACTCTCCCCTTGGCCTTGATACTTGGCTTCCGGCAATGTGGATGATTTTGAATTGCAAGAACGGAATCAGTTCTTGTGAGATTGCGCGGGCTCTGGATGTCACTCAAAAGACCGCGTGGTTTATGCTCCATCGGATCAGACTCGCGCAACAGGGGAAGCACGGCGGCAAGTTGGCAGGCGAAGTCGAGATTGACGAAACCATGATCGGCGGCAAGTCCCGCAACATGCACAAGAGCAAACGTGAGCGCGTCATTACCGGCACTGGCGGAAAAGATAAGACCGTCGTAATGGGAATGTTGGAGCGCGGCGGAAACGTGCGGGCGATGGTTGTAGGCAATCGCACTAAGAAGGAACTTCAGAAGAACGTCCGTGAACATGTCGAAGCGGGCGCGGCCATCTTTACCGATGAATTGCACTCCTACGATGGGCTTGAATTTGATTACCAGCACGCGATCATTAACCATGCGGTCGAGTATGTGAACGAGAATGTCCACACCAACGGCATGGAGAACTTCTGGAGCCTGCTCAAGCGCGGCCTGCATGGGACCTACATTAGTGTCGAGCCTTATCACCTGTTCCGCTATATCGACGAACAGGCTTTCCGCTTCAATAACCGCAAGATGACCGATGGAGAGCGCTTTGATATCGGCGTGCGTGAGATCGTCGGCAAGCGGCTGACCTATGCGGAACTCACCGGCAAGTTGGATGAAACGGAAACGATCAACTAGGCCGTGGCGTCCAGGACGACGCGGACCTAAGCCGAAGGCTTGACTTTCGGCTTGGGTCCTCTGCGATTCGGATTCGCAGCGGCTTTCTTCTTGTAGGCGCGTTCGCGGCGTGCAAGCGTGGAGTGCGGTACGGAAAGAATCTGTTTCACGCCTTCGTCGAACTGACGGAAGGCCTCTGGACCTTCTGTGTACTCCACCGGAGATCCTAAAGTTACACTTTGTTTCTTCATCGTGTCGGCTCATTGGAATATTTCCCGGACCAGTGTAATAAACTTAGTGCTGTCCAGGAAGTAACTGGGGTACGCCTCTCTCAGTTCATTGATTGATTTTACGGCGACCAAAACGACATGTACGTCATCATTTCGCCTGTGGCTTAGTTCTTCCTGTGCGTAGTCTTTGCGTGCGGTATTAAAGTCCTCCTGCTTATAGCCTTTATAATGCACCTTGCGTTCCTGAGAGTCCAAGGTCATCAAATATAATTCGTCAGCCCCAGAACTACTAAAGTTCACTAAGACGTGGCTCATACCCTCAAGTAGTGGGATCACCTTCAATTCGGCGGCTAGTTTAGCCGCTTCAGCGCGCAATACAGAAGGGTCTTCGACCACATCTGGCACCAATGGGCATTCCTCGCGCATAGCAATTACGCAACCCATCAACTTAAAGAATCGTTTCCAGCGGTCCTCTCCTCGGCCAGATTTTAGCGCTTGATTCGTCACCGATGAGGCCGTTTCCACCGCCATAGCCCACGCATGCTGTAATCGCGAACGGATCTGCACCTCGACTCGTAATCCATTGTAGTGACTAATGGATGGTTTCTTGGTTCGGTATCGCAGCACCAAATGGATACTCCGATACCCATCCATCTTAGGAGTAGAGATATAGTCCTTGGTCCATTTGCCAATTAACTCTGGCCCCTTTTCCGGGTACCGATCGGAATACGATTCGTACTTCTCTTTGATGGCATATGCTTGTTGAATGGTGTCTACAACAGCTCTGCATCCGGCCATGTCCTGCATTGTTGTTAGGTGCATGGCTGGTTCATTTCGGAGTTTTAAGTCTATCGACCTAAGCCGCTTTAACCGCTGTGCGAAAATAGCGGATTGGTCTACGCTGAGAGTTCGTCTTTCCAGTGTCCTTGATACCTGATCTAGTGGGTAAGCGTGAAGATCGCGCCAAGCCCAGACCACATCGAAGGCGTCGTCTATGAGCGGCCCCCATTCGTCTTGATTGTCGGGCCACGGGACACGCATAGTGATAAACTCTCCGGCTTTATCCACACGCGAATTAGAATAAGGGCGCGGCATCAAAAACGGCGAATCGACAAGGCCTTCGCTTGGCTCGAACAGGACATGCTCTTCTAGAGCCTTCACTGCTCACCCCAAAGACTACCACCAAACCTTGGATTAGGCAAATATATAATTGCCCTTACTAGGGTCGACGCAATGACGAGAGAACCAGATCCGCTCTAATTCCGCATTTTCTCTGCCGCGCCCCTCACCTTGGTTGCCGTATCCGCCAGCGGCCTTCCAGTCGAACGCGGTCCAGCCCTCAGGCATATCGTGCTCGCGGTACCCGCAGAGCGCTATACGGAATAGCGGGTCGTCGCCGTGAGCTATCGCCCACTCGCGTACCGCGTGCGACACGCCCACGGTTTGTACGTCATAGACGTACTCGTTATCGGCGTAAGGAGGGTCGAGGAACACGGCAGTAAGCCCGGAGCCAGTGGTCTCGACCGGAGTGAGAACGCGTTGCCAATCATCGCAGAGTACTCGCGTGTAACGTAGACGATTACGCAGGTCCTCGAAGTTCCTGAAGAAGTTCTTTCTGAACTCCAATCCATGGATTCCATTAGGATTGTTTTTAGGCTTAGAGTTGCCAGTCCCCTGTGCAATATTCAGTCCCATCATCCAACAGAATTTGCCGGCGATTCTAATGTCGTAATACTCCGGGTCTGTCAACATCATCTTACGGAATACTGCCTGATCGGCGAGCCATCGCCTCCATGCGCGAACA
This sequence comes from Bryobacteraceae bacterium, assembly GCA_050015435.1. GTDB lineage: Bacteria > Acidobacteriota > Terriglobia > Bryobacterales > Bryobacteraceae > Palsa-187. The sequence goes on along the minus strand of JBEKBK010000278.1, from coordinate 7,063 downwards.
TCCGTCTCGTTTACCGGGTCATCTGCATAATGGGCGACACCCTTACAGTCGAACTTGACTGCCCGATAGAAATTAGCGACACACTGATCTGCATCGTTAACTGTTTCCCCTGGAGGGGCCTCGAATAGCCGCGCTCTTCTCCGTCTCAAACTTCCTCTTCTGGCACCAGGCTGGCTATTTCGACACCACAGGTGCACTTAAGCCGCTACTGCACACCTGGTCTCTAGCGGTCGAAGAGCAATTCTATATATTGTTTCCACTCTTCCTCATCGTCGTGCGCCGCTGGTTTCCGAACCGGCTCAAGACGGCTATTTGGGGTATCACGGTCCTCACCTTTACGCTGGCCTGCGTTTGCGTTCAGCGAGATCCAGCAGCTGCCTTCTTCTTCGCACCACTGCGCGCTTGGGAACTGCTGATCGGCACCATCATCTCGCAGCACTACGTGCCCGCCATAAATAGCAATGGGCAGCGTAATTTCACTGCGATGATCGGCCTATTGCTCATCATGGTACCGTCGGTGCTATACACTGCAAAGACTCCCTTCCCGGGTCTTGCGGCGCTGCCACCTAGCGTTGGCGCTGCACTCCTTATCGCCGCAGGCGAAGGCGGGCATTCACTGGTGGGACGTTTGCTCGCCTGGCGTCCCGTCGTCTTCATCGGGCTCATGTCTTACTCGCTTTACCTGTGGCATTGGCCCATTTTGGTGTTCCAAGAAAGTAGCTATATCCTGATCTCCGCGCCTCCGGGATCCAAACCAGTCAAAGTGGCCGTCTTCGTCGCTTCACTCATCGTCGCAACTCTGTCTTGGCTTTTCGTCGAAACGCCTTTTCGCACAGGTCGGTTCCGTCCTAGCCGTCGCGCCCTCTTCCTCGTTACTGGAATTGCCGTTACCCTCATTGCAGGAGTCGGGTCGTTCACCGTCGCGTACGAAGGCTTCCCCGCACGGTTTCCCTCCGAGGCCCTCGATATAGATCGCTACACCAACTATGACTTCACCAGCGCGTTTCGTGAGAATGTCTGCTTCATCGACCCGAAGACAACTCTTGGGAGCGCCTTCACGAACTTCGACAAATCTACGTGCCTAGCCGAAGACCCGACACCCAAGCACTACCTTCTGATCGGTGACAGCCATGCGGCGCACCTCTATCCCGGTCTCGTAACCGTCTTTCCAGAATTAAACATCTCGCAGGCACCACTGCCTCCTGCAAGCCTTTCTTAACTCGGCCAACAGGCATCGACAACTACTGCGTAAGCATGTGGAGGTACATCTACGGCGACTATCTTGTCCACCACCACGTCGATGCGGTTATGATCTCGGGGCGCTGGGAAGAAGCCGATTTCCCCGAACTCGGACGTACCATCAGTTGGATGCAGCAGCAAGGCGCTACGGTTATCCTTTTCGGTCCGGTCGTTGAGTTCGACGTTCCCTTGCCGCGGCTCCTCGCCATGTCGCTCCGCGATCACGAGCCTGCTTTGATCGACTCACATAGCAATACCGAACCGTTGCAAACAGACAAGAAGCTTTCAAAATTCGCACGTAGCCAGTGGAAAGTCCGCTACGTATCCGCTTACGAAAACCTCTGCGTCACAAACCTCAAAACGGTAGCCACGGCTTTGTTCCAGACGAGCTTCGGATGCCCGGTATATGCTGCACGCGGCGTTCCGCTGCTCTTTGATACCGACCACTTCACTCCTCAGGGTTCCATACTCTACGCCCGAACGATGAGAGCCCTTAACCAACTGCCCTAATCGCGTAGGTCATAAACTGAACTAAACTAGCCCGCATGAAAAGCCCGGCCCGCAGCGGGAAGAGGCCCGACGGACTTGTCAAAGCGGTTCGAAACAGTCGAGCACTCGAAACCTTGCGGCGTAATGGAGCAAAAAATGAGTGAGCAACATCGGTCCGGAAGCTAATTCTGCCGGGCGGGAGGTTCGCCGCACTGCTATTTTCCGCCCTCGCTCTGAGTGTCCTCTCAAGAACGGGATCAAGGGTCACTTGGCCAACAGCCTGAGCGGATCGTATATGCTCAACAAAAAGCGTAGCGCTGTCTCGGCGGGTTTCGCCAATGCAACTTCCTCTTCCATCTTCGACCGAGCTCCATTGCTTCTCCGACGTCACTGGTGGGTTCGGCGACGTCACTGGTGTCCCGGATTCCCCTTCAACGAAAACGAGCCCATCGTTAACACACCCACGCAGGCAATCGACTGCTTTCTCCGCACCCGAATGGACGTCCTCTCCATCGGCCCATTTATCCTTTACAAGACGGATAACCCACACCTCTCCGAGAAGAAGGCCGCTTTCGCCGAAGTGCCGGTTCCGTAGGTCGGCCGTGCATGGTAGAGACTCCTCAAGCGGTTAAGATCGAGCGGAAATCGCGGACCCGCCGAAGCTGGCTCCTCATCTCTGCCCTTGTTCTTGTTCTGCTCGCGTTAGCGTCTGTCTTCCGTTTCGCCGGGTCCTGGCTGAGTGTCGAAGATCCGCTCCAGCCAGCTGATGCGATCGTAGTCTTGGGTGGTCACTTGCCATTTCGGGCTATGGAAGCGGCCGGGATCTACAAGCGCGGCTTGGCTTCGGAGGTCTGGGTGACACGCCCAGCGCCGACCGTCGAATCCAAGGACCTCGAGAAACTGGATATCGGCTTCGTGCCGGAAGACGCCTACAGCGTCCGGGTATTAATCCGGTACGGAGTCCCGTCTTCTGCGGTGAAACTGATTGATGGAGACATTACCAACACAGAGGATGAAGTGCGCGCGATGCTTCGGACGTTGCGTGAAACTGGCAAAACCCGCTCTATCTTGGTAACGTCCAAATATCATGGTCGCCGAGTGAGTTCGATCATCCGGCCTGGCCCACTTCGATCATCTAATTTGGGTAATTATATAGTTGACAAAATAGCCAAGATGCCGTACGATTGAAGCATGGAAGCCACACAGGAACCCACCACTCTTCAAGAGGCAATCGTTTACTTCACCGATCCGGCGAACTGCCGTGAGTACCTTGTGGCGCGGCGCTGGCCAGATGGCGTTACCTGCCCCCGTTGCGGTAGCAAGGACGTGCTGTTCCTGGAGAACTACAACCGTTGGCACTGCCGGGCGAAGCATGACGCTCCGCAGTTCACCCTGAAGACCGGAACCGTGATGGAAGACTCTCCTATCGGTCTGGACAAGTGGCTAATGGTCATGTGGCAGATTGTGAACTCAAAGAATGGAATAAGCTCCTGTGAAGTTCACCGGGCGATTGGTATTACGCAAAAGTCAGCGTGGTTCATGGACCACCGTATTAGATTCGCTATGGGTCTTGAGCCGGGCGATAAAGCATCCGGCCATGTCGAAGCGGATGAAACGTTCATTGGCGGCGCGGCACGCAATATGCACCCCGTTAATCGCGCACGCAAGATTACCGGCACCGGCGGCAAAGACAAGACTGCGGTAATGGGAATCCTTGAGCGCAGCAAGGACGGGAAGCACAGCACAGTCCGCACCACAGTAATTCCGAACCGCAAGAAGAAAGCGCTTCAAGCCGAGGTCCGCAAGCATGTTGAAGTCGGCTCCACGCTATACACAGATGCCCTGAAATCCTATGAGGGCCTGACGGAATTTGAGCATCAGATAATTGACCACGCCGTGCAATACGTTGACGGCAAGATTCACACGAACGGCCTTGAAAACTTCTGGTCGCTCCTGAAGCGCGGTCTGAAGGGCACTTATGTTTCTGTCGAACCGTTTCACTTATTCCGGTATCTCGATGAGCAGGTGTATCGCTTCAACAATCGCAAGATGACCGATGCCGAGCGCTTCGATGTGGTGGTTCGCGGCATCGTTGGCAAGCGGCTAACCTTCGATCAATTGACCGGTAAGCAACCGGATTCTGCGACGTGTCTTAACTGAGAAGGAAAAGAAACGTCAAAGACGTGGCAAGAGGAATTAATTCCTTCGTCATCCAGTCTTCTCCGCAATCGCTATCATGAAACGCTCGACGTGTGCCAGAACACGTATAGCTTCCGGTTCATCAAAGTTCTCTCGGGTGTGCATGACATGGTTCCTCCATGCTTCCCTGAATCCATGAAAGTCATGAAAGACCGAACCGTAGAAGGACTGTTTTTTATCCTTTGCCGGTCCAGAGCGAAGCTTGTTCAATTTAGAATCCGCCCTGCTTCGTAATTGGTTGTGTAGCTTTTCCCAAGGCAAATATTCTATCGGTATAAGTCTGTACTTTGGTTTTGCTCTCTTTGACGGCGGATGGGAATGAGAACCAGTTGCACCAGCGGCGACGCTGCTCTTGGGGACCTCTTTCATTTTTGTAATACCGAGTTCTTTTCCAAGCGAACGTACTCCGCATTCAATAACGCGCATCATATGAAACACGGCGGCGGTTGACGCTCCGGCTATGAGACATAGCGCAACTTGTTCCGAGTCGTATCGCGCAGTTGGAAATACATTAAACACCGTATCACCAAAAGGCTTCACCAAGGCATCGCGCTGAGGAATCTCGCTGGCAGCCGTTCTGCCGACGCCAGCTAAAATTGGTGGTGTAGGTTCCTGATAGGCCTTGGCGTACTTAGCCACATTTAGAGGAACATACATAAATACTCTGTCTAGGAGAGCAGCCTCAATAGTGCGACGTATACTGATCAGGTGGCCGAGACATTCTCCAAGTGTCATTCTCTCTTTCGTCGCGTCTAAAATAATATCGCACGCGCGGGCAGTGTCTTGCAGTTCTAGCGCTACGCAATGCTTTTTCAAGCAGGTGACCTGCGTCTGCACTGGACCTATTTCAGTTTTTGTGAGGACCGCTTGACTGCCGGTTCTATAATTTTCTTGGCTCAGCGTCCACCGGGCCGTGTGGTCCATCCAAACCAGCAGCGCATGAAGATCGCGAATTGCATATCTGGTCAAATCAAACAGACTCCAAACACGACGGCAAGCGAGACCAAGGGATGGAATCGCTGGTGAGTCCTGAATGGTGAGGGCTAAGGCCACGCTTGCCTTTCCGGGGCACCTGAGGTACACTACCCCTAGCCTACCGGAAAAGGCGTCAACGCTTACCAGCCGCCAAGCAAGCCAGCGTTTCGACCGTCATCCTAAAGTTGTTAGCGAACTCTGCCGTCAGGCGGAGTGTACCACATCGGAGCAGCGGCGTGGTATACTTCCCACGGAATTGCGATGAGGCTTTCGGCGTCATGGCGTGCCATTTGTTGGTTCACGGCAGGATCCCTGTGCATGGAAGTAGTGGCGGCGCAAGCGACTACGCAACCAGCGAAACCGAAGACCTTCGTTCCGCCATCAAAGCCAGTCCGAATCGGTCAACATAGGATCGGTGAGACCGTCGATGAATGGCTGACCGCCGCGCATCTGGACCTAGAAGACATTTGCAAGAGGGAGCCTGCCGAGATCACCCAGCGTGCCGGAGGCATGGCTGATTTACCATCATGGCCGGAAAGGCTGAAGGAACTCCAGGCGTCAGCACCGTGCCACGTCCTTGGTGACATTCGCGGGACCGGAAACGGCAAGTACAGCGCGATAGAGAGCGACGGCAGAAAGTTCGATTGGATTTTTGCGAACGGCAAAGCTGCTCAGGCCTCGGTCTTCTATATTGACGGCAAAGACGACGTAAGCATAGACCAGCAAGTTAAATTTCTAGTGGAAGCATTTGGGCCTCCACAACATACCAGCGTCATTACAAGTCAGAACGCATACGGAGCTAAGATAGACAGCCCAGTGCGGTCATGGACGCTTACCGACGGCACTTCAATAATCGCCCTCGAAGGCTTCTCTTTTAGCAGCGGTCGCAATATGATCGTCAGTTTTAGCTCCAAGGCGTATGCTGACTCTGTCAATAATAAGCCAGTCGGAAAGAATCCATACACTCAGCCATGAAACCATTACCACCGCCGAACGTGCCCGGTAACACGGAAGCAGAACGAATGGATTATGCCGTGCGAAAAATCTTCACGGTTCCAAAGGAAGCGTATTTGAAGGAAGAGGCCCGACTAAAGAAACTCAGGGAACGAAAGAAGCGCACGAAACAGAATTAGTCGCTTGGAACCGGAAGCCCCATGTCCTTCAAATAGCCAGCATTCTGTTTCTTGTCCTCCGTAGCGCGGCTATAACCACGAAGCGCATCACACAAATCTTTCCAGTCTAAATCTGATGCTGTAATACGAGCGACTGCGCGCCGTGGTTCTAGGCCGGGTTGGCCAACGCTGATACTGTCGGATTCATCGACATAGAACACATGCCGCCCTGGCTTTTGCAGCGCAGCTCCTAAGTCACTCAATCTGGCACCCAGTGCCGTGAGTTTTCCTTCTAGCCTAGCCTTTGCGTCAGTCGCCTTGGTATAGGCATCTTTGACTTGGTTTAACGTTGCGTTCTCGGCTTCATCGCTCACAAAATATCTTCCTGACGATGCCTGTAGCACGGCACACACTCCTATGCTACCGCTCGGGCAGCCATTTTGTCAACTATATAATTACCCTAATTTGGCCCACCCCGGTGGTTAATATTTTGCCTTGACCGGTCCTTTAAGTCCAGTGGAACGGTTGACATATTTCTTTCGTTGGCCTGAAAATGGAAGCCGGTCGGTGAAGCGGAGGCGGGCACTGCTGGAGAGCACCCCGCCAAGGAATAGCCGGCTGCAAACTCATCAAGACGATGGCACCGGGGGCGGAGCCGGAATGGCTCTCCCTCGGGATAGAGAAGATACATCGGATTGATAGATTTGCTCATGCCTTAAAAAACTCAAACACGTTCGGCTTTCCACAGGGCTTCGAAGCGACAGCCTGCCCTCGGCTTCAAGGTTTTTTCTTCCTCCTTTCCATGGTCCGGCGGAAACGGAACGATTCGGTTCCCGTCTCGATGATGTGCGCCCGGTCCGTCACGCGATCCAACAGAGCTTTGCACAAGCGCGGATTGGGGAAAACCGTCGTCCATTCCGAGAAGGGCAGATTTAATGCGGAGTCCAGGTTTATGCTGAGTCCGGACTCCGATCCGGCCATTTTCAGTCAGGTTGAGGGTCTCTCGCTTCGCATAACCGGAGTGGCGTTCAGCATGGCGATCAACTGAT
>JBEKBK010000277.1:0-10633 GCA_050015435.1 Bryobacteraceae bacterium | reverse complement strand
CCTGACACGGGAGCGCCCTGGCCCGCAATGCCCGCGGCATTCCTCGACATCGCTGTGCAAGCCGCCGCCGCCGCCGGATTCGCCAACTACGATCCCGACGCTTGCCTGATCAACCGCTACATAGCGGGTGCCAAACTCAGCCCTCATCGGGACCGTGACGAGAAGGATGCGTGGGCTCCGATCGTCTCCGTCTCGCTCGGCCTGCCTGCCGTATTCTTGTGGGGCGGCAAACGCCGCTCCAATCCGGTGCGCCGCCTGCTCCTCGAAAGCGGTGACATCGTTGTGTGGGGAGGTCCCGCACGCTTCGTCTATCACGGCGTTGCTCCGCTCAAGGACGGGGAACATCCGCTGACCGGCGCTGCTCGCATCAATCTTACATTCCGAAAGGTGTTGTGACACCGTCGGCGTCAGGGACCGTTTTGGCCGTTTGGACTCCACGCGGATGCCGCTGATTCACCGCGAAGCATTGGCGGAATTTTCGGCGCGGCGGGCCTTGAGCAATAGCCCTGCGATGACTATGTTTACCACCTGCGCGGCTCCGGTCTGAAAACGGGGCGTAGGACCCAACCAGGGATTCGGAGGTTCTACCCCAGCCGTACTATCTTGACCTTACGCCCCGTCGCGCGAGCGAATCCTCTAATGAGGTCCCGTCCCTCCGGTAACCCTATGATGATGGACCCCGCGCTGAAACGTTACGGGGCAAGCAAGAAATAGTTAAGGCGGGGGACATGCGGGCGGCTTGCCAACCCACTTGCTGGTTTAAGTGCGGGCGCTGAGCTCTGTGGGTAAGAGGCATGGAGCGCCCGCTGTTGTAACGGGGTTTGATTGTCTGGAAAGACGCTTCCTGGATGGAAAGGTGTACCAATTGCTGGTTGGCCTTTCTGACCACCACCCGGCCAGTCAGACGCCAACGTTCGCGCCGTGTGGCCAACGTTGGCAAGTGACACTACTTTGACGAAGCAGTAAGAGAATCGTACGCTACGCGGCGTCCAGCAGTTCCCGCCCGCTCCACCCGTGATCGGCGATCGCCGCTGCCATTAGCGGGCCGGACTGCATTTCTCGGTTAGCTGAATGTTGGCGGGAGCTTTGAGCGTGCCACTGACCGGCCAGCTAGCTGTCGCGTCCGTAAGATCGATCAAGCATTCACGTCCCCAGTGCCGCCGCGCGCCGAGACACCAAGGCCACGCTTCGAGTTCTCGCTGAGATGCAGAAAAATTGATGATTGAGGGGATGGATGCAAATCAGAAGGTCTTTAGGTTGTCGTCGGCGATTCGATACGACATCTCCAACGTGTTCCGTGAAGATCAGCTGAACTTGGACCTCTACGGCAGGTAGACACGACGTGCTACAGGCGTGGACCTATCCGGGCGCCTGGAAATTTCGTCGCTAAGTGCCTTGTTATTTCGTCACCTGACGTTTCGCGCTGAACCGGATCTTGAATTTAACGGCGTGTCTGACGCAAACTTGCCGAATGAACTTCGCGGATTGTTCAGCCATTGAACGCAGCATCCGGCAGGTACGCCCGTACACGTTCCGCGAGCTCGCGCGTTTGCTGAAAGGTCCAGCGGGCACCGTCGGTCTGACTACGGGTCGCGGCAAAAGGCCGCGATCCGGCGGCACCCAATTGAGTGGGCCGCCAACCATAGGACCGTTGAGCCGCCGCGAGACACCGCCGGCGCTCTTCGCTGTCGATCTTGAGCTTCGCGTCCAAGTCCTTAATGTCGATCCGTGGATCGACCGCGCTAATTCACTTCCTGCCCCGGATCGCACAGCGGAAGGACTCAGCCGCGTCGTTCGCCAGTTGGCACCGTTGAATCCCGCTCCCCCCGATGCCGAGGCGTGGGCGACACTGAACCTTTTCCACACGGGATTCCAGAGCGATGTGCCGATCTCCGATTCCTTCGTCATTGCGACAAGACCGGAGTACTTCACGCTTGATTGGCACGAATTGCCGGTGACTGCTTTGGCGGCGATTATTCGCGCGTGGCAGGTGATTGAAGAAATAGGCCTGCGGCGGGGAGAAACGCCGCTTCTATTCGCGAACGCAGGTGGTCCCATGAGCGGACGGTCCATGACCGATCCGCACGCGCAAGCCCAACTTTGTATGAGTCAACCAGAGCTTTACCGGACACTGCATCAGAATCGTTCCTGGTTTAGCGACCTTCTCAAGGAGTGCGACGAGATTGAGATTGATCTGCCCGCCGCCAAGAACCTCGCGCTGTTCGCTCATCCCGCACCGGAGTTCAACTACACGCTGCTGATCATAGCGCGGGAACCAATTGAATGCCTAGCCGAGGTAGATGCCCAAGACGTTGCCATCGTACTGGATTCCGCTCTGAAACGCCTCGTACGGCGTCTCGGCGACCAGCCCGCGTACAACATCGTTGCACGCGGCTTGGATGCCGGTCATCTGCATCTGGAGGTCATCCCCCGAAGCACTAATATCAAGGGCGGCGCCGAACTCGCCGCTGGGAGCGCGACAATTGATGTTGACCCCGAATGGGTCAAAGAAGCCCTGGCGGCAGGCCCTTGAGCTTTTCTTGAGGAGAAGGAGGTCAAGATCGTGTCTTGGTTGATCCATTTCCGGCAGCGGCTATCGATTCGGCATGGCGGCAAGCCCTTCCAGGGCCGCGATGAGGCAGCTTTGCGAGGCCCCATGGCCGTACTCCTGACGCGCCGATCTTTTGGCCGCCGATTCCTGCGGTCTGACGCAATCTTCAACGACCCCTCCAGGCTGACGCTCAGCGAACAAGAGGCGACTGCGCGTGCTCGATTCGCGCGAAACGATCTGATGATTCGCACGACGCGCTTTGGCATGGATGACTGGCATCCGCGCCACGCCCGCCAGCGCCGCAAGGTCGAGATGTCGGGCAACTATATCGAGGAATGCTTCGTCAATGATTGGCGGCGTTATTTTAGCCATCTCAGCCGGACGGAAATCGAGTTGACGCGGGAGGCCGCTGAAGTCCTTCCTGCCGGTGCGCAGACGCACTTTTATCTCACGGACGGCGACGATGCTGCCTACGGAACACTTGCATCCGATGGCATCGTTCGAAAAAGACGCGGGGGAATGGTGACGTCGCCTGGATTCATGATTTATACCCGCGAGCTCTGGAATGACGGACCAGCCGGGCTTTCGATCTTCGGCATGAGCGGCAGCGTCACTTACGGCTTCTGTCACTTGATCGAACATCGCTTTCCGGCGGAGCTGGCTTTCGAAGATTCCGAGTTCGTGTATTGCGAGCTCAGCGCCGACAGGCTCTTGATCCCCGGCAACGAACCGCCTGACGCCGCCTTCACGCGCAACTGGACCGTCACGATTCACCGGCGGGATTGCGACGCCGTCGTCTATGGTCCCGAACCTCCGTTGGCATTGCAGCACTGGTCTCCGACTGGTCTTCGGGCCGTCTAAACGACTCCATCGAGCCCCGTTTTCTAACCTCTGCGGTTTCTCTCACGTCTGCTGCCGTGTCTCTCGCGCACGGCTTCGCTCGACCGCATAACTGCCTATCAAGAGCAAAGATACCATGAACAATCTCTACTAGGACAAGCGAAAGAACGCGCGGTTTTGTCGAGTCCTCTAAAAAGGGAACCCGTCCGCCAACTCCGCGTTCATCTCCACTTGACCGTCTCAGCCGTTGAAAGATTTGACTTGATGTTTTTCCGCACCAGAGGGATGAATGTGACGACCGCAAACGACAAGCGGCAAAGGAGAAATACCATGGCAACGTTCACAATCGACTCTGACAATAACATCACGGCGCACGCCGAGCTTCCCGCTGGCACCGACCAATCTCAATCTTTCGCCAACCAGAAGGAACTGGCCAAGCTAACTGCGGAATGGCCCGCGTCCCGCCTGGTTGATACCTGGAACAGCTTCGCGGGCGTGGCCCCGTTCGACGACCTGAAGCCAGTAAAAAAGTTCACCAACCGCAAGGCTGCCGTGGCCCGCATTTGGCAGGCGGTCGGCCGTCTTTCCCCAGACGGTGCGCCACCGGCGGCCGACGGCGCGCCCGTCAAGGGGAATGGGAAGAAGTCCCTGGCCAAGGCTCCGCGGCGCGCACGGGCGAAAAAGGGCGCAACTGAATCGGGCAGCAACAAGAAGGCTGAAGTGATCGCGATGATGAAGCGCGCCAAGGGCGCGACGCTGGCAGAGATCATCGAAGCGACCGGCTGGCAGAGACACACGGTTCAGGGATTCGTCAGCATCCTGGGCAGCAAGGGCGGACAGAAGATCGAATCCTCGAAGAACGCTGCCGGGGAGCGCACATACCGCATCGCGAAGTAGTCAGATCCGCCAGGTTGTCGCTAAAACGCCGCTTCCGGCTCCGGCCGGGACGGCGTTGTTGCTTTCTGCGCCTGTCCACCTACGAGCTTCTTTGCCCTCACGGACCGCTAGACACGAATAACATCGCAAACCACTTAAACAACAAGGACTTACAGCGGAGAAAGCCAAGGCACGCTCTGCCGGTAGCCGTTGTACCTTCAAAAAATCATCCTCAGTCCCTCAATTGAGGTCTTGTAATTGTAACTTGATTGTAGTTATTCTGTGATCTGACTGTAACGCATCATCCATGACAGCGGAACAAGGAGAATCTAAGATGCCAATACCGAGACGAGCTTTGGTCGCGACAGCGACTTGCGTGGTTTGCTCATTATCAGCCATGGCCGACGGCCTGACGCTGAAATCGAACGACTCACGGTCCACCCACACGACTGTCCAGGAAGTGCATCCTTTCACGCATTTTGCCAGCATCCCAGAAGGCGCGGATCTATCGTCCATCAAACTTGAAAGCGTGAAGCTCGTCCAGATCGCTACCCAAAGCAAATCAGTAATCGACGAGCGTGGCTGTGAGCAAGCCGCCAGCAGGGATCCTGGCGGATCGATTCTGTGTTCGTACACGACGTTCCAGTCACCTGCTCCTGCCTACGAAGTCACTTATTCGTACTATGCACAGCCGATGGCGTCAGATGAGTACGGAAGCAACCATTTTTCCTTCAGTGTCTATCTTCGCCCGGACGAACTCAGTCCCGAGGTGCAGCAAGCGCTTTCCGAATACAAGACGGGCAAGGCCGCCGCTGCGGGCTACTTCGCGTTGAACACCTCCAGAGATTCGGTGCGACAGGTTCGTATCGACGACGTTGCTTCCACGTTTTGCGATGGCAATTTCGTCGATGGTTTGTGGATGCACACGGATTCCAAGTGCAACGACAAGATCAATTACAAGACGATCACCGCCCAGTCGAAATACATCACGGTGAAGGTCGATCCTGCAACGTCGACAGCTAGCTTCTCGGCCAGGTAAGGCCCCAGGAGCAGCATTGTTGCGTTGTGTGGCCGTTCTGTAACGGCGCGCGCTTTTCCCCTTCGTAGCCAGCGGTTTTTCTCGAATTAAGTCTGGCGTGAACGGCAGCGTACCCGGAACTGGGACGTGGCGTAATTTGACGCGGGCGCGGATCGCACCGTGTTACCGTCAGCCTGCCCGTTCCGCCGCTTCGTCCGCATCCCGGTAAACCTCTTCCCGAATAATACGCTCGGTGGCTTCGTTGAGATAGGAGTGCAAGGCCGCTTGCAACTCGAGGTATTCCGGCCAGAGCGTGTGATCCACAAAGGACCGCGGCGCGCGCACCATCACCGTGGTGTAACGCTGGCCCTTATAGCGATACGGTTCGAGCCCGTATCTCCGGCAAAGGGCTGTAAAGAGGCGTCTCTGCCATTGATCTGCCATAGAGAACTTCGTCTCGGGCAGGGGTTCGGTCTTGACTGCGGTGCTGAGCGCTTGCCGGAGCCGCTCCATCGCAGCCGCCGCAGCCTGGCGTTCGCCCGAGGTCGCGGCACCCTCGAATAATGCGGTAATCTTGCGCAGCTTTTCACGGAGCTGTTGTTCGGTCACCAGTTCAACGATTGTAGGATATGGAACGGCACGGCGGGCCCGGCTGTTCTATTGGCCAACACCGAGCCCTCCGTAAGACCAAACCAGGGAGTCTGGACACTCCCGGAAAGGGCTTCCATGCAAATCCTACACCCATTCGCCGGCTCCATCCAACAGTACGCCGAAGAGGTCTCCGATCCCAGGCGTTATCGCCCGGACCACTGTCCGCAATGCGAGGCGAAAGATCCTCTGACCGGTCACGGCTTCTATTGCCGCACGCTGGTGGATGGAGCCTTCGACGGCATCATCCGCATTCGCCGCTACCAGTGCCACTCGTGTAAACGCACGGTCTCTCTGCTCCCCGACTTCGTCCTGCCCTGGCTCCGCTTCAGCGTTTCGGTGATCGCGCTGTTCCTGGTCGCCAGGCTGCTCCGTGGCCTGACGCTCCTGGCCGCCGCCCGAGCGGCTGCGCCAACCGCGATGCCTTACCAGCGCGGGCAGTTCTGGATTCACCGTTTTCAGAAGCAGGCGCCCGCCTTGAGCCTGTCGCTGGCGCCGCTGGCGGTGACGCCCATAGCGGCGGCGGACTTCATCTCCAGAGCCCTGCGGATGCTGGAATCCATCGGCTGGATCGCGGCTCACCGTTTCCTGTTTTCGCAACTGCGCGCGCACCTGCTGGGCTGGCCCCATTTTCTCGCTCCGGACGGACGGCGCACCACGCTGGCCCCGGCGTGTCTGACCTCCTGAGGGTCCTCACAGAGCATTTGCATGGCGGAAGCCGCCGCGCCCGGTTATCGTTCGGGGCACGGAGGTTTTTTCCATGGATGCCAAAGCCGAAAAACTCGCCCTGTTTCGCTACGCGCTGATCGCGCCCCTGGTCATCGAGATCCTTCCGCGCGGTGAACTCACGCGCCGCGCCCAGGAGATTGCCTCCCGCCACTACGACATCCCCGACTCGAAACGAAGAGCGGTTTCTGTCGACACTCTGCTCGACTGGTCGGTGCGCTATCGCACCGGCGGCTTCGAGGCGCTGGCTCCCAAACCGCGCCAGGACCGGGGGCAGTCCCGCGCCATTACACCACAACTAGCCAGTCTCATCGAACGCCTGAAGCGCGAGAACCCGCATCGCACCGGCACCACGCTGTTGCGCGAACTGGCCCTGTCTTCCGGTCAGGACGCGCCCGCGCTGTCCGCCTCCACGCTGTATCGCTTCCTCAAACAGCGCGGCCTCTCGGAAAGGCAGCTGCTCGCGCCCCAGGCGCGCAAAAAGTTTGAAGCCGAACTCAGCAATCAGATCTGGCAGGCCGACATGCTGTTCGGCCCCTGGGTTCGGCGCCCGAGTGCCGGAAGAATGCAGGTCTTTCTCCACGCCACGCTGGATGACGCCAGCCGGCTGATCCCGCATGCGCAGTTTTATGCCAGCCAGGGGCTCGATGCTTCGCTCGATTGTCTGCGCCACGCCGTCGCCGCCCGCGGCTTGCCCATTCGTCTCTACATCGACAACGCGAAGATCTGTCGCTCCCCGCAACTGGCGCGCATCGCCGCTTCGCTGGGCATTCTGATCATTCACTCGCGGCCTTATCAGCCCGAAGGCCGTGGCAAGATCGAACGCTGCTTTCGCACGGTGCGCGAGCAGTTCCTGGCCAATCTCGATCCCAAACACCCACTCTCCCTGGACGAGTTAAACGACCGTCTCTGGGTCTGGATCGAAAGCGTCTATCACCGCGCGGAACACAGCGCGCTCGGGACCACGCCGCTCCTGCGCTGGCAGCGCGACATCGAACACATCCGGCAGCTTGCGCCCGCCACCGATCTGCGCCGCCTCTTCTTTCATCGCCTCGATCGCCTGGTGCGCAAAGATTCCACCTTCCTGCTGCACAACCGTCTGTACGAAGCGCCGCCTCATCTGGCCGGTCACACCATCGAAGTGCGCTTCGATCCTCTCGACTCTGCGCTGGTCGAGATCTGGTTTCAGGGAAAGCAAGAAGCCACGGCGCGGCCCGTCGATCCGGTCGTCAACGGCCAGTTGCCTTCCATAAAGCCCGCCGCCTCGCCCGAGCCCGAACCCACCAGCATCAACTTCGTCGAGCTGCTCATACAGAAGAACGATGACGGGAAGGACGACGAGGAGTAACCCTCATGCTGGAAGCTTTCTTCGGTTTCAAAAAGACACCGTTCTGCGACAGTCCCGATCCCAAACAGTTATTCGCTTCGCAGGCCTGGAACCAGGCCAAAGCGCGCCTGCAGTTCCTGGCCGATCATCACGGCGCCGGTCTGCTCACCGGCGAAGTCGGCGCGGGCAAGTCCACTGCCGCCCGCACCTTCACCGCCGCACTCAATCCCAACCTATATAAGATCCTCTATCTGCACTGGGCCCCGGGATCGACGCTCGATCTGTTCCGCCAACTGGCGCTGGAACTGGATCTGGAACCGGCGCACTATCGTGGCGATCTCACGCGCCAGATCTCGCAGGCCATCGTGCGTCTCAATCAGAGCAAGAAGCAGCACCCGATTCTCATCTGCGACGAAGCCCAGTTGCTGTGCCATCCCGCGCTCGAACAACTCCCCCTGCTGCTCAACTTCGACATGGATTCGAGCCGTTATCTGACCTTGCTGCTGGTGGGGCAGCCGCTGCTGCGCCGTACCCTCTCGCTGCAGATGCACGAACCCCTGCGTCAGCGCATCGCTGTGCAGTATCACCTGGAAGGCCTCTCGCGCGAAGAACTCGACGCTTATCTGGCGCATCAGTTCAAGGCCGCCGGCGTATCCCAGCCGCTGTTTGACGATACGGCGCGCCAGGCCCTCTATCAGGCCACCAAAGGCATTCTTCGCAAGGTCAACAAGCTAGCCCTGACCGCGCTGCGTCTGGCGGCATCGCGCAAGGAGTCGACGGTCGGGGAAGCGATTCTGCTGGATGCCACCACCGAGGCGCTACTGTGAGCGATACCGCGTCGAAGAAATCCCTGGCACCGGCGGTGCTGTCGTTGGCTCAGTTGCTCCAGCAGCAGCCACCCACCGCACCGCCCTGTCTGGTGGAACCGGGACTGCTGCCTTCGCAGGGCATCCTGTTTGTGGGAGGCGAACCCAAGGTGGGCAAATCGCTGCTGGTCGCCAACCTCGCCTTGTCGCTGGCGGCTGGCGCGGACCGCATCGGGTTTCCTGTCCCCGCGCCGCGCCGCGTTCTCATCTGCCAGTTTGAGCTGCCCGTGCCGCAGTTTGTCAGCCGCCTCGCCGTCATGCGCCGCACTCTGGGAACGGCTGCCGATCAGCATCTTCTGGTGGACACCCGCGCCCAGGGCCAGCTACTCAGCGCCGCGCAGGGCTTGAACCACTTTGTGTCCGCCGCGCGGGCTGCCGCCGCCGAGATCATTGTCCTCGACCCGCTCTACTCCACGCACGATCAGGACGAAAACGATACGCGCGCCATGGCGGCCTTGTGCCAGTCGCTGCTGCGCCTGCGCGACGCTTCCGGCGCCGCTCTGGTCGTGGTGCACCATGTCCGCAAATCCATCGGCCGTCACGAGATCGGCAGCGCCTTTCGCGGCTCCAGCGCTCTGCATGCGGTCGGCGACAGTTATTTATTGCTCACCCGGCCTTCGCCTCCAATCGCCACCATCGAGCTTCGTTTCCAGTTCCGCTATGCCGCTTCGCAGCCTCCGCGCTTGCTGCAACTCGATCCGCACACGCTCTGGTTCTGTGCGGCCGACAAGCCGCCCGCTGCGGCGGCGCCACGGCGCAAGGTCGAGAAGGCGGACCTCACACAGGCTCTGGCAAAGATGGGCGACCAGGCGCGCTACAACCAACTGCGCGACCAGATCATGAACACCACCGAGTGTTCCAAACGCACGGCTCAACTCGCCATTACCGAAGCCTGCCAGCAGGGCTGGCTCATTCAGGCCAACGGTCAATACCGCCTGGCGCTGTAGCTTCCGCTGTGCGCCGGTGGCGCCGGAGGCCGTTTTCGATTGTCCGCACGGGGTCGCGCCCAGGGCGGATGCCCAAGGCCGATGCGACGGGGCTGGCTCCGAAGAAATCGGCTGAGATAACCCTCCCGCACACGATTCGTCTGTCCGGGAGGGTTTGGTTTCCGCCTCTGTCCGCCGCTGCTCATCCTTCAGGCACACTGCCCTCAACCCATCGCACAGTGCCAGAAAATATAAGTCCCATTTCTTTGGTGGAGCCTCTGAGCGGAGGCCTTGGGCTTAAAACGCGAACACCGCCCGGCCGCTTTTGCCGGGGCGCTCCGATTCCGGCTTTCGGTCTTTCTGCCGTCGGGATACCGGTCGTGCCTATACGAGCGAGTATCCTATCCCGCTCGCACGCCCACACCAGCCTTCCTCCGATGGTCAGGCCGGAAAGGAATCCGAGAAATCAGCCGGGAAATACGCTGAGACCATCGGGGGGAACGAGCGAGACCCATTACAGCCGTTCAGCCACGGGTTCGGGCGGCGGACCGCGTCCTCGTAAGTGACGTCACGGAGCGGTCACGTCACTTAAACATTCCTTTACGCGAGAGGCCTTTGCTCAAAGCGTTCCTGAGAGGAAATGAAGGGGATCTCGCAGGCTCTGCAACTCCCGGTAATAGTAGAGGGGAGCAGGCCGCCTTCCCTTGAACTTCAACATCTTCAGAAACTCGATTTCCTCTTCCGTGGCGTCGCCGCTCAGGGATTTGTCGAGGAGGAATTGCTCGAAACCCGGTTCTATGGCAAACGCCGGTGGTGGCTCTTGTTCTACAAACTCAAATCGCTTCAGGCCGCCTG
>JBEKBK010000276.1:0-17660 GCA_050015435.1 Bryobacteraceae bacterium | reverse complement strand
ACTTCGGCGGTGAACTTACTGCGACGGCCCCGTTTGCCAGCCGCTGGCCGCTCCGCGCTCCCCGTGCGGCGGAACGTGGCCGATACCAGTTTGGCCCAACCCACGCTCACATGGAACTGGTCCGCTAACTCCTCCAGACTTCCTTCCCCTTGCTGGTGCGCCTCGATGATTTTCAGACGCAGGTCGTTCGAATAGGCTTTCGCCATACTCACGCCAGAAGCTTAGCAGAGCAGTCTATAGTATATCTGAAAATGCTCTAGCTGCCAGCGCCATAATTGTGAATCACCGTGCTGCCAGCAAATTGAATCGAATTGATCAGCTGGGTTCCATCGGGCTGTTGGGTAGATTCCACCACGAAGTCCTTTGCCCGTTTTCCTTCTACCGGCGTGCAGCGCGCCTTCGCGACGGGCTGCTTTCCCTTCTGATAAGGCGCGCGATAGATAAACGTGCATTCTGCACTTTCCTCCTTCATAGCGTCTTCTCTGTGTATCACCACGTAATTGCCCGGTTTCAGTGCGACGCCAGCAAATTTGAACGTGGTGTTAAACGAAAACTCGGACCGTTGCTCGGCGGAGCCAGCGATCATATTCCAAGCGGCCAAACCTAGCAGCGACACTCCCAACAAACCAGACGAAACGATTCTACGCTTCATAGGACCTCCTCAATGTTCGGTTTTGCGTCTATAGGAGAGCAATTGCAGTTCCAGAACTCCCGCCTGAAAACCGACAGCATACAGGTGCAGTGGCAGTGATATTTGTAATCGGCTCTGTGTCAGCTAAACGCGGTCCAGCGGCAAATCACCCAAAGCCGTCACTGTTGACTCAAAATCACGCTCAATGCTCACCCAAAGCAGTCCCTTCCCACCTCTCGAGCTTCGCCGGTCAGGTGCAGACGAGAAGTTCAGTTCGATTCGGATGTTTTGCTGATTATTGTCCTTGAGACTCATGGCCTTCTGGCCGCTCCTTCTCGTTCGGGCCTTCTCCTTTAGCCGGGTACTCTGCCGTTTTCTGACTTCTGCCCCGCGGTCAGGTTGCCTCACCACAGCCTCAGTCACCGAAGCGATTGGGAGCAGATTCTCTTGGGGTAAGCTAGCCGCCTTCCGTGCACAGCGCCGAAATCTAGGCTTCCCACCTTTGGTGGATATCGACTTCGGGGTAATTTGCCCACTCGTCCGAGCTAAACGGCTTGTCCCCGGTTGTTGTCTATCGACCTGCACGTTTGATCCTTGCTTCCTTCAGACCCCGCCTCGCGACGGTAAGCCTTGCATTATCACTAGCTCTTCACCGAAATCTGGTTGGGCAGAAGGACTTTCACGCCCGAAGAGCTAAGGATGCCCAGCACACAACTCAGTGGCTGCGCGACGGACGTTCCGCGTGTCTGTCGGTCAGCTTGTGTGCAAGTCCCGGCAGCCACGGTCAGAAACAGGTTGGCCTGTTTGCAGGAACCTACGAGGACCGTAAGAGCGCGGTGTCAGAAGATCAGCTTTAGGCCGAACTGAATCTGCCGCGACGTTGTTGCCGTGGCCGTAATCAACCCGGCTGACGGGCTAATCGCCGACGTCGTCGAAGTTGTGGTTGTGCCGTTCGTGAAGACGGTCGCGTTGGGCGTTCCAAAGTTCGGGTGGTTCAGCAAATTAAAGAACTCCGCTCGGAACTGCAGGTTGGCCCGTTCCGTAATGCGCATAGTTTTGAAGAGCGACAAATCTAAGTTGGCGAGCCCGGGTCCGGTCAGCGTCTCCCGCCCCACATTGCCCCACGTACCGAAAGTCGGGAGAGTGAACGCATTCGGATTGAACCATTCGTTTGGCGAACCAATAATCAAAGGGCCGCTGAAATTGGGATTCCACGAAGGTCGGTCCGGATTCCGGGTGTCTCCATCCTCGGAGCGATTTCCCCCGATTTGTGGAGTGAAAGGAAAGCCCGTCAACAAGGTGGTGATTTCGTTCAACTGCCAGCCGCCGATCATTGTGTTTCTGACGCCTGGGCTGTTCAGCCAGCGTTTTCCGCTTCCGAAAGGCAATTCGTAGCGGGCGGAAATGCTGCCCTGGCTGGTGATGTTCAGAGCGGACGCCCCCCAGTCCCGTGGCAGATCGTTGCGATCCATGATCATCTGGGCCTGATTCTGGGACTGTGCGCCGGTCAACCCGGAATTCATATCCAGATTCTTCGACCAGGTATAGTTCGCGCGGAACTGCAAGCCTTGAGTCAAACGGCGGGTGACATCCAATTGCAGAGCGTTGTAGCTGCTATTCCCCTCCGTATACCAGAAGAACCCGGCGCCAAGGTAAGGATTGGGCCGCGTGCCCACGGGGATATATTGAGCGCCTTCAGGCACGCTGCCCCGCAAAGTAGATGCCGCAACGCCGCCACTGACGCATCCGCTCGGGTTAGAGCAAACCTGTGCGGGGATACTGTTCGGGTCGACGCTGAGCAATCCGTGATATCCGTGCGACCCGACATAGGCTGCGCGAAACACTGTCTTGGAATCAAGCTCATGCTCGACTGTTAAATTCCACTCTTCCACTGTAGGGGTCTGTGCGTTCGGCTGAATTCCCTGAGGCGCGAACGTCGTGCACGGTGTCGGAACACCAGGACCGCACGAAGGTGGCGGGGAAACGCCGGGAACCACCGGCAACACCGAAGACAATGCCACACCCGAATACGTCGCCGATCCATTCCACGGAGGAAGCGAATTCAGCAGAAAACTAAGGGCGTCAATCAACGAGTAGTAAGTTCCGAACCCGGACCGTATTGCGGTCTTTCCGTTTCCGAAGGGGTCCCAGGCTAGGCTCACTCGAGGACTAAAAAGGTGTTTTGCGTTGTTCGCGGTGAAAACCGAACTGCCGAGGTCGGGAACGGTTTGAAGAACGCCGGACGAGCTCGTGATGTAGTTCGCAGCTCTTCCGGACTCCTCATTCCAGCCAGTGGTGAATTCCTGCCGGATTCCCGCCGTGAGCGTCAGGTTCGGTCGCAATTTGATGGTGTCCTGGAAATACCACGCACCAAACAGACTCCTCCAGCCCAGCTCATTGGCATTCGGTATGACTTGAAACGTTGTTACAGTCCCTTGAAGGAACGTCGTCAAACTGGCGAACGTGGCAACTCCAAGCTGCCGGGACCCGGTGTCTTCATTGTCCTGCATGCGCTGCAGCCAAACTCCGGCGCTGAGCTGATGCCTGCCCTTAGCGACCTGAACGCTGTCCGTGACCGTGAACAGGTTTCTTCGATTCCAAACGTTCGCTGCATTACTGGGACCCGCCGACGTGATCGACGAAGCGCCGGCGGTGGTATTGCCGCCGCCGATCACGATCCCACCCGGCTCTTCCCCTGTGACAAAAGAGAGGCTTGGCGGAAAGGAAGCCAGAGTTGCAGCGTCGAAATCAAAAGCGGCGCGCGAGAAGCCTGCGCGGAACGTGTTGAGCATCTGCGACGTGACGATATGCGTTTCCTGCAAGCTAGCCACCTGCATGCGCAACCTCTCAGCGGATCCGAACAAGGGGTCGGCCTGGGGGATTAAGCTGTTTCCGTCATCGATCGTGTAGGAAATGGCAAGCGAGTCCCGATCTCTGATGACATAGTCGGTTCGCAGAGTGCCAAAGTCTTCGCGGATGGACTCCAGGGGATTGTTATAAGAGAGTGCCTCCCCGCTGCCTAGCTCCGGGCCGTTCGGCTGAGGCCAGAACTGCATGTATTGCAACTGAGACTGGCTCAGGTTGGTGACCTTGGTTCCGTTCAACAACCCCTGGCGCGCCTGGGCGTCCGGAACGACGCTAACATTGGTCACCGCGAGCGACTGCCGAAATCCTTCGTAGTTGCCGAACAGGAACAGCTTGTCTTTCTTGAGTGGCCCACCCAGAGCGCCGCCGAACTGGTTCCTACGGAAGGGAGGCACGAATCCCTGGTCGAAGAAGTTCCGCGCATCCAGGTCGCTGTTTCTCAGGAATTCGAAAAGGGTTCCATGCAGGGCGTTGGTGCCGGATTGCGTGACCACGATCACCTGCGCTCCGGAACGCTTCCCATACTCGGCGGGATAGGTGTCTGTGAGCAGGTTGAACTCGCGGACGGCGTCAATCCCAAGCAGTTCCGTGCTCACGCCGCCCGGCGTGACGGCGAGCTGGCTCGATCCGGTGTATTCGATGCCGTTGATGAGGAAAATATTGTCGCCAGGCCGCCGTCCAGCCACCGAGAAAGTATTGCCATCGCTGGTGCTGGTGTTGGCGCTTTTCATTGAGCTATAACTGACGGCTCCGGGATTCAAGGTGATCAGATTATCAAAGCTGCGGCCGTTCAGCGGCAGATCCTTCACTTCGCGCTCGCCCACCATGCCGGAAACCGCGGCGGTGGTCGTATTGACTACTGAAACGGCTTCCGCGACCGTGACCACCTGAACCAAATCACCCACCTCGAGCCGCATATTGACTACCGCCTGCTGCCCGACTTCCAAATTGATCCCCGTCCGCACCTCGGCGTTGAAGCCCGTTTTTTCGGCCTTCACCTCATGGGCGCCCAAAGGCAAAGAGAGGACGCTGAAGTTTCCGGCTTCGTCGGTCGTCGTGGTTCGCGTGACTCCGGTCTCTAAGCTCTTCACCGTTACGGTGGCGCCACTAACGGGCGCTCCAGATGGGTCATCAACTTCTCCTGAGATCGCCGCGGTCAACTGGGCGAACATCGGACGCGCCGTCAGCATCATAAACAGAGCGGCTAGACTCAGTACCTGGAGTCTGCGTAGAACCAAACTGCTCATGGTAGACCTCCGACTAAGAGCGATCAACGCCTGAATAACGGCGCATCCGTACGCAAATTCCGCCGCAGAGTCCTTTCGGTCACCCGATCATACTGGCGAGCGCCGCTGACTGAAACCATGCTGAACAGTAAGGCCTTCAAAATCATTTGTCAGTCCCAGTCGCGCGATCTGATCATTGCCCTTTGCGAAACTAATATTGCGCATGCACCTGATCGACCGCGTAGGCGCCACCCGTACCGTGGCAGACGGCGCAGCTCTCTCCGAGCGTGGTTGTGTTTGCGAGCGTATGAGCCGCCGTTGCAAGGTCCATGTGGCAACCCGTGCAAGCCGAGGAGAAGTGCTGGATCGGATTGATCGGGCCCTGTGGATCGACTACCGGGTTGAGGCCCGTCAACGTCAGGTTGGTTTCTTCGGTGCTATTGACATGGCATAGCGAGCAGTTTTCCAGGTCCAGCGGATTGCCGGTGGGAGTCAGCGCCGGGAACAGTATGCCGCTGAAGTCGTTGTGACTGCCACCGTAACCGACCACAACATACGGCCGGTTGGATGGCTGATTGGCGCCATAGTGGAGCCGGTGTATCAGCAGGTTGAAGTGAATGCCCTGCGGAGGCGCAGCTTTGTCCGAGGCGACGGTCGCCGTGGCACGTGTCGATGCATCGGTGTTGGATGGATTGTGGCACATCACACAGTATTCGGTGTTGTTTCGCAATGCACCGTGCATTTGCAAGCTCACATGGCACTGATTGTTGCAACTGTTTATCGCGACGACCTCTCGCCGCGGCGTTACGAGCGAGCCGTCAACGGAGAAGTACACCACTTGGTTCGGCGCTCCGTATTCGATGCTCGTCTGCGTGGTGACTCCGCCGATCAACTCTGGCACAACGTCGGTCCGCCGCGCCTCGACGCCGATTGCATATGTGCCGCTCGCCTTGGCCGGGACGGCATGCGTGAACGTGTACATGCAATTTCCATTGTTGTCGCAAGCGGCGCCGCTGGCGCTCTCGCTCACATATCCCGGCGTGGTCACGTCGGTTCCGAAGCTCGTGTAGCCATAATCGCTGGTCGGACCGGCCATGGTGAACGAGATTGAGCCCAAGGCCGAAAGCGCAACCGGGTTGCCGGCGTTATCAAGGACCGTGAAGGAAACAACCGGTTTGCTTCCCGCCGTGCCGTTCTGAACCTGAGTAATTTTCACGGCCAAGCCATGCAGCAGGCTCGAAGCAGTTGGCGCAACGTGCGCGCCCTTTATCGAGGCATCAAAGTCCGTTTCACCCTGTGGAATGTGGCAGTTGGCGCATTGCGTGTCATCCGTCTGGATGCCGCCCGGATGATTCAAGCCGGTGGCAAAGTTCACGTCGTCATGACAGGCGCCACAAGGCTCGCGCGCCGGTTCCGTCTTATAGACGGCTGCCTGCGCGGCACCCGTCGTCTGGTCGTGGCACTTTTCGCAGCGGCGTGGATCGAATGGATCGGCCGGAAAAATGACTGTTGAAAAGTCCGTTCCATTCACAACCAGCTTCCCTCCGGCAACTACGCTTGGCAGGCTCGCGCCCATATGGATTTCATGAATCATTTGTTTCAGAGCGAGCGATTTTCCAGTGGTCGTGTCGATATTCTGATCCGTATGGCAAAGCACGCACATCTGGATTCCGCGCCGCCTGCCACCATGATGCGACAGTTGATCGTGACAGGTGTCGCAACTCGCTGTTTCGATCATGTCGTGCACGTGGGTTACCTTGGCGCCGTTGGGGACAAAGTTGAACGTAGCGCTTGCGTAATCCGTACCCAGATTGTAAGCGGTCAAGACTCGTGACGCGTAGATACCAATGGTGTGTGTCGCGGTTGCGTCGAATCCGGATGGGGCCTTGGTGTTAAAAACGTACTGATACTGGCCCGG
Source organism: Bryobacteraceae bacterium (assembly GCA_050015435.1). GTDB lineage: Bacteria > Acidobacteriota > Terriglobia > Bryobacterales > Bryobacteraceae > Palsa-187. The sequence goes on along the minus strand of JBEKBK010000276.1, from coordinate 11,020 downwards.
ACCCAGCTGCGTCGTCACGCCGCCCGAGTCGGCGCCCGGCTGGTTGGTCGAAGCCACCGCCGTACCGCTCGCTGCTTTAGTCGTATAGGCAGTGTAATCCTCTTGATTTTGGGGCAAGACCGCAGCCACGTATCCGAACGTGATGGTCCCTGGCGCTATCACACCAGCTGCGTCCAAGGGCGCTCCCGTCGGGTCGGTGACCGTATACACGGTTGTAATCGTACCGTCGGCGGCGATCTTCGCTGAATTAACCGTGATTACCAGACCCGGCTGGATGAACTGGACCGACGCCGGGTCCATATAGAAGGCCTTCTCGTGGGGCGAGTACGGGCTCTTAGGACCGCTCACCAAACTGACTGCAACTGCGAATGAAATAGTTTCACCACTCCTCCTTTGCGATGCGGACCTTAAAAAGTGTGCACTAAAAGGCGTACTTTATTCCCTTTATTTCGCCTGTATAGATTTGACGTAATCGGTGAGATTCGAGACGCGCATGAGCGTCGCGGTCCTGCCCCCGGCCATCGATTTGAACACGTCGCCCCAGATCGGCATGTCGCGCGTGCCATGTGCCAAAACGGTGTCATCACCCGCGATATAGCGGGATACGTGAACGGCCGGGAAATTACCGTCGCTCGAGTGCGCTGCCAGCTGGGTCAGGTCAGCCGGAGCTTTCTTGAGGGCAGATGCGGCAGGGCCGTTGCCCTTACCTTCCGGGCCGTGGCAAACCGCGCAATATTCCATGAACATGCCTTTGCCATCCGCAGGCGAAACCGCGATGGGTTCAACTTTATTGATTTTAGTCTGCGCCGCGCCAACGATCGCGAAGGCGAACAGATAGGCGGTTAGCGTGAGGATGTTTCGTGTGGGCATCGAGGCCTCCTTTTCTGTAGCAGAGCCAGTGCATTCGTATAGCCATAATTAAATTTTGGGAATACGCGAAATCGAGCCAGGAGTTGGGTTACATGACGCACTGGTGTGAGTGAAAGCACACGCCGGCCGAAAATGTTAGGGATGGTCCTCTGTTTTTAAAAGGGTGTTTTTCGCAAGGGTCCGTGGGTTAATGGAAACAAAAATGCGTGAGTAGACGAAACAGTGCGTGGTAGGCTCTAAGCAATGACTCGTCGCCAAATGCTGGCCCTGAGCGTAACCGCTTTGTGCCACGCTGCGCCATCGTCAGAGCCCGACGTTCAGCTCCGCATTGCGCCGGTCACGCTCGATCTGGGTCCAAAAAAGTCCGTCAAAACAGTGGCCTATAACGGTCAGGTTCCAGGGCCTATGTTGCGATTCCCCGAGGGCAAGATGATCACCGTCGACGTCTCGAATGAGACCGCCGTTGACGAGTTAGTTCACTGGCACGGATTCCATATCCCTTCGGATGTGGATGGGGCACACGAGGAGGGGACGCCACACATCGCTGCCCACGATCATCGCCGCTACGTGTTTCCCGCCCGGCCCGCTGGAACACGCTGGTATCACAGCCATTCTATGGCCGGCAGGAATTTTCAGCGGGGTACTTACACCGGTCAGTTCGGACTATTCGTCGTAGATTCTCCGGAGGACGCGGCCGCATACGATTTGGAAGTCCCCATCATGCTACACGAGTGGGAGCCATTCCTGGCAGACGATGACATCGATTACAAGCTGTTTTCGATCAATGGCAAGATGCTGGGAGCGGGTGAACCGATTCGCGTCCACAGCTCGCAGCGCGTTCTGTTCCGGATCGTCAATGCGAGCGCGACGATGTCCCATCGCCTGGCGCTGCCCCGTCATTCATTTCACGTGATCGCCTTGGACGGCAACGCCGTGCCTACGAGCCGCGATGTGCCGGTGCTCGATCTAGGCCCGGGCGAGCGCGTGGACGCCGTAGTCGAAATGAATACCCCCGGTGTGTGGGTCTTAGGTGAATTGAACGGCCGGCAGCGAGATACAGGGTTAGGCATCGTCGTCGAGTATGCGGATCAGCACGGGCCGCCTCAATGGTTTCCACCGCCGAACTTCACCTGGGACTACACCCTGTTCGGAGCCGACCTAAAGCCGCCAGTACCCGACGGCCGCTTCCCGATGGTGTTCAAAGAGCCGTCCGAGCATCACTGGACAATCAACGGAAAGTCATATCCCCACACGGACCCGTTGATGGTGCGTGCAGATAGACGGTACCGTATGATTTTCGACAATCAAAGCGCCCTGGCGCACCCGATCCATCTGCACCGGCACACATTTGAAGTCACCCACTTCATCGACAAGGCGACCTCGGGTGTCCGCAAGGACGTGATCGTGGTTCCCCCTTGGCGTCAGGTCGAAGTAGACGTGATTGCTTCCAACCCTGGATCCTCGTTGTTTCACTGCCATCATCAATTTCACATGGACATGGGATTGATGACGCTTATGCAGTATTCGACCTGAACTGGGTGAAATGGCGCAGCCCGTTGGATTCCGCCCTTTGAGATTCAGTCTTATGCCTGACAAATGCTTTTTCGACCACGTGTTTCGACCACTGTGATTGTGGTTATCCGAGTGCTCCAACCGCTGCACAGAAAAGGAGGCTTTCAATGCCTACACCAAAATTCGTCACAGTCATCGCCGCACTGATCGCATTCGTGGTCGCCGGTGCAGCCCAAACCAAGATTCAGAAGGTTCAACCGAAAGCGGTTTCGCCGGCGGACGGCAAGGCCATGTTTATGGAGTATTGCGCGGTTTGCCACGGCCAGGAGGGCAAGGGCAACGGCCCAGCCGCATCTGCGCTGAAGAAGGCTCCGGCTGACCTTACCCAGCTTACAGCGCACAGTAGCGACGGTAAATTCCCCGGAGTCCACGTCTCCCGCTATATCGGGGGGGACGACGCAGTTCAAGCTCACGGTACGCGCGATATGCCGATCTGGGGCGACGTATTCAAATCGATGAACAACCAGTTAACTGCCACCCAACGGGTATCGAATCTCACCGATTATGTAAAGTCGATTCAGGCGAAATAGTGTTGGCCTCGACCCACAAGTCATGCGCGATCGAATGGTTTGATTCGCAATGCAGATTCTGGGCCAACAGGTCAGCGAACTAGGACATTCCCTACGTCGAACCCGCTGGTCAATTTGCACCACATGAAGAATTATCATTTCGCGACGAAAAGCGGATTTCCTGCGTGAGGAAAGTATTTCATCTCCTTCGGAGGCGAACATGATCGCCCCTTCGCGGTTCCAAAATCCGCCTCCGACTCCATTGAGGGCAGCGTTGACCGCCTGTGGACAGACGAACGCTTGCGAAGCAACTTCACCCCAGAGCGGCTGGGGGTTGTCCGATCATCTGACATTGACCGCTTTTCAGACAAGTACGGCCGTTCGCCTTGTCGCACCATGACTGACGTGGCAGACAGGAACTCCAGTCTCTTCGGCGCACAACTGACGACGGGGCTATTTTTCGAAATATGGCTATTGCCTTGCCATTTGCAACGACCAAAGGTCAACTCGAAAGGATCCACTCGTGGCAACCGATGATTGTTCAGGAAAGTGCAAGGAATGCAATAACTCTCAAGACAACCGGAGAACCATGTTGTCGTGGTTATTGGGCGGCGGCGCGCTGGCGTCGATGGCCTCTTTCCTTTATCCGGTCATCCGATTCCTGAATCCGCCGCTAATTATCGAGGTCCCAGTGAATGAAGTGGACGCCGGCAAGGTGCAGGACCTGAAGCCGAACGCGGGCAAGATCGTGAGGTTCGGCGATCAACCCGCGATTTTGATACGCGTCAACGAGACCGAGTGGAAGGCGTTTTCGGCGGTGTGCACGCATTTGCACTGCACGGTTCAATATCGCGCCTCGACCGACCAGATCTGGTGTCCCTGCCACAACGGCACTTATGACCTCAACGGAAGAGTCGTTTCCGGGCCGCCGCCAAATCCGCTCGAGGAGTACGCGGTGAACATTCGCGGCGATGAAGTCTGGATTTCGCGGCGGGCATAGGCGGCACATGATAACTCCGAAAATAGCCCAATGGCTTGACGACCGGCTCGGCCTCAGCGCGATTCGCGAGCTGGCGGCGCATAAGACGGTGCCCGTGCACTCCGCTACCCGCTGGTATTATTTCGGCGGGATCACGTTGTTTCTGTTCGGCGTCCAGATCATCACCGGGACGCTGCTGATGTTCTACTACCGCCCGACCGTCGCCGAAGGATTCGACAGCGTGCGCTTCATCGTGACGCGCGTGGAGTTCGGATGGCTGATCCGGTCGATTCATAGCTGGTCGGCGAACCTGATGATCTTTGCCGCTTTTGTACACATGTTCAGCGTCGTGTTCACGCATGCGTATCGTCCTCCGCGCGAGGTGACGTGGGCGAGCGGAATCGTCCTGCTCGGTCTGTTGCTTGGCTTCGGCTTCAGCGGTTATCTGCTGCCGTGGAACCAGATTTCATATTTCGCGACCAAGGTAGGGACCGACGTCGCCTCCATCACGCCCGTGATCGGCCCCACCATCGCGCGCGTCTTGCGCGGCGGAAGCGACGTGGGAGCACCGACTTTGACGCGCTTTTTCGCGCTGCACGTGATGGTGTTGCCGATGCTGACCGCCGGGTTGCTGGCGCTGCACGTGGTGCTGGTGCAGAAAAACGGCATGAGCACGCCGCCCTGGATCTCGCCTTCGCACGTGAGGCAGATGAAATTCTTCCCGAACTTTTTCCTGCGCGAAGTGATGGTGTGGTACGGAGCGCTGGCCGTGCTCGGCGGGCTGGCCGCAATTTTTCCGTGGGAACTCGGCGTGAAAGCGAACCCGTTCGCTTCCGCGCCCACCGGGATTCGCCCGGAGTGGTATTTTTTGGCGCAGTTCTACACGCTGAAGCTCATCCCGAGCCATGTCTGGGTGTTCGAAGGCGAGCTGCTGGGGATGGCCGGCTTCGGGCTCCTTGCCGTAGTCTGGGCGCTGATTCCGGTTTGGGGCGTGAATCGCGCGGGCCAAGCACGAATGCGCCTGGTCACGGGAGCGGGGATTTTCCTGGCAGCCTATTTGGCCATCTTTACCGTACTGGGGTACTTCAAATGAAATCGCTTCTGCTCCTCCTCGCCCCAGGGTTGCTGTGCGCCCAGCCGGCGAAAGATACCTGCATCGAGTGCCACTCCGCCATGGACGGTCCGATTCAGAAACCGGCGCTGCTGATCAAGGAAGACATCCACTTCGCGAACGGACTGAGCTGCGCTGATTGCCACGGCGGCGATCGCACCAGCGACGATCCATCGGTTGCCATGAGCAAAGCCAAAGGGTTTGTCGGTAAGCCAAGCCGCCAGGCGATTCCGCAATTCTGCGCGAAGTGTCACAGCAGCCCCGACTATATGCGCCGCTTCCGCCCGCAGCAGCGGGTCGATCAGCTCGATCTGTACAAAACCAGCGTGCATGGCAAACTCCTCGCCCGCGGGGACGGGAACGTCGCCACGTGCGTCGATTGCCACAGCGTTCACGATATTCGGGCCGTTAAAGACGCCACCGCCCCGGTTTATCCGCTGCACATTCCCGACACCTGCGGCCGCTGCCATGCCGACGCGCAGAAGATGGCGAAGTACGGCATCCCCACCGATCAGCTGGCGCAGTACCACACCAGCGTCCACTGGGATGCGCTCAAGAACGGCGACCTCTCGGCGCCCACCTGCGTCTCCTGCCACGGGAATCACGGCGCCAAGCCGCCGCAAGTGGAATCGGTCGCTGCGGTATGCGGGAGCTGCCATGTTCTGTTCCAGCAGCTTTACGAGAAGAGCCCTCACGAGCCGGTGTTTTCCGGGGCGGGCGGCGGCGGGGGCTGCATCGTGTGCCACAGCAATCACGGGATTCACGAACCCTCCACGGCCATGCTGGTGGGTCCCCAGGCTGTCTGCTCTCAGTGCCATGATCCGTCGACGCCGGGTGCGAACGCCGCTGTGGAAATCGCCGGATGGATGAACACGCTGGACGCGTCGCTCAAACATTCCGACGCGGTTCTGGGCACCGCCGAAAGGGACGGTATGGAGGTTTCCGACGCGCAGGCGCAACTGGCTGATGGCCGGGAGGATCTGGTCAAGGCTCGCCTGGCGATGCATTCGTTTCACCCCGAGGAGATGCACCAGCCGATCGAAGCCGGCATGTCCATTGCCGGCGAAACGTTGCGCGCCGGGGAGGCTGCACTCAAAGAGAAGAATTATCGGCGCTTCGGACTCGCGGTGTCGGTGTTGTTTATCGCCATTACAGTGGTGGCCATCTTCCTGGTGATCCGAAGGCTGGAAGCTAACGGTTCGGGTTACCTGGCCGCTCCGCCAAAGGATTAGACTGCTAAACCAAAAAGAGGAGATTTATGAAAACTATCGCTCTGGTATTTATCGCGACATGCGGCTTGGTCAGCGCGGGCGCACCCGAAGGGGAAGCCGTATTCACGGCTAAGTGCCAGCCTTGTCACGGGCAGAAGGGGGAAGGCAAACCTGCCATCGCCAAGATGTATAAGGTCGAGATGCACCCCCTGGGCTCGAAAGAGATTCAGTCCAAGTCCGATGCGGAGATCAAGCAGACCATCACTGCCGGCAAAGGCAAAATGAAGCCGGTCACCGGCCTGACCGAGAAACAGATAGACGACGTAATCGCGTACGTCAGGACCTTGAAGGAGTAGTCACGCCGCGTTTCAGACGCTGATACATAAGCTGGCGTCGGCCTTATGGGCGAAAAGCAGTGGTTTTGGGCGACCCTGACCCTATCGAGCATCACCATCGTGTCGGTGGTGTTCGCCGCGTGGGAACTGGCCGAGAACCGCTTTTTTCGCGATGCCGACTACCTGACTCTGCACTATCTGTACATCACGCGGGGCGTAGCCTCCTCGCTGGTGTTGGCGTTTTGGGCGGCTTGGTTCGTGCTTCGGCAGAGGCGCTTCAATGAAGAGGAACTGAGCCGCTCGCGCGAACGGTATCGCGGACTGCTCGAGGATTTTCCGGGAGGCGTGATCCTGTACGATAAGGACCTGCGGGTGGCCGAGTGGAACGCGTCCGCCGAGCGCATGTACGGCCGGGCCAAGGCTGAAATCCTCGGTCGGACGCTGCCCACGGTGCCGCCAGGGAAATTCGCTGAACTGCGGGAACTCATGGCCCGCGTCGAGGCGGGCGAGGCGGTGCTGAATATCGAGACTACGCGGCTGGATGGAAGCGGTACGCCGTTCCCGGTGCAACTCAGCCTCCGCCCGTTCCGCGAGCGTGATGGGCCGGTCCATTTCCTGGAAGCAACCTCCGATATTCGTGAGCGCGTGCGCTGGCGCGAGGCCATGCTCGAACTCGAAAAGCTCACCAGTATGGGGAAAATGGCGGCAGGCACGGCGCATCATTTGAATTCTCCGCTGGCCGCGTTGCTGCTGCGGGTCCAACTCATGCGGGAGCGCGCCAATGGTGACCGCGATCTCGCCCAGCTTGAAGAGGGCCTTAAGTTTTGCCGCCATTTCGTGCAAAGGCTCCTGGAATTCGCCCGCATGGGCCCCGTAGACAAGCAGAACCAGGACCTCGCCGCGACCGTGGAATCCGTCGCCAGCTTCTTTCAGCCGGTGATTCAGGCCAAGCGCGCGACCCTGGTCACGGAGACTTCTGAAGCCAAAGGGTTGCAGGTTTGGGCCGATCGCAATCTCTTGGAAACGGTTCTGTTGATCCTCTTGAGTAATGCCTCGGACGCGATTTCCGCCGGCGGAAAGATTTGCGTCACTTGCCATCCCCTACCAACGGGCTCGATCGAAGTGGGTGTCAGCGACACCGGCCCCGGCATCAGCGAAGCTAACTTGGCCCGTGTGTTCGAGCCGTTCTTCACTACTAAAGAGCCGGGGAAAGGGACCGGTCTGGGTCTTGCGATCGCTAAAAACTTCGTCACCGAACATGGCGGTTCCATTCGCATCGAAAGTGAAGCGGGACAGGGCGCTACGGCATATATCGATTTGCCGCTCGCGCCGGAGGTAAGAGCGTGAAGCCGGGCCCGGCCATTCTGGTCGTGGATGACGACGCGAGCCTCGGCGCGACGCTGAAGGAGTTTCTCGAACGCGAAGGATATCAGGCCGAGGTGGCGCAGTCCGGAGCCGAGGCGCTCGCCATTCAGGCGGCCAGTCCACGCATTTCCCTTGCCATGGTCGACCTGATCATGCCTCTGATGGACGGCCTGACGCTCAGCGGCGAACTGCGCCGCCGTGACCCCGACCTCGCCGTAGTCATTATGACGGGCTACGGTACTATCGAAACCGCGATCGAGGCCATCAAGAAAGGCGCCGAAGACTATCTGACCAAGCCGTTCGACTACGAAGCCGTGCGCAAGAAGATCGCCCGACTGATGGAGGTCATGGAACTGCGCGAGCGTGTTGCCCAACTGGAAGCCCATCTCGAACGCCACGCCTGTTTCGAGAACATCATCGCCGTCTCACCGGCCATGGAGCGTGCGCTCGAGCGTGCCCGCCTGGCAGCCGCCACGAATGCCTCGATTCTGATTGTTGGCGAAACCGGGACTGGCAAGGAGATGCTCGCCCGTGCGATTCATCAAGCCAGCCCGCGCGCGAGGATGCCGTTCGTCGCCCTCAACAGCGGAGCGCTGCCGCGCGAACTGGTGGAAAGCGAATTGTTCGGCGTGCGGCGGGGCGCCTTCACAGGAGCGTATGCGGATGCGCAGGGCATGTTTTCAGCGGCCTCCGGCGGCACGGTCTTTCTGGACGAAATCGGCGAGATGCCCAAGGACGTCCAGGTGAAGCTGTTGCGCGTACTGCAAGAAGGCGAATTGCGTCCAGTGGGCAGCACCAAGACTGTGCATGTAGATGTCCGGGTCGTTTCCGCAACCAATCGACCGCTAAACGAACTGCGAAGCACGCTCCTGCGCGAGGATCTGTATTTCCGCATCGCGACCGTCGTGTTGCAAGTGCCGCCGTTGCGGGCGCGGCGGGAAGACATCCTCGTGCTGGCGCAGCACTTCGCCGGGCGGCTTTCGCGCAGGTATGAACGAGAGATAACACTCTCCCGCAGCGCCCTGGAGCTACTGCTGAGTTATTCGTTTCCGGGCAACGTCCGCGAACTCGATAGCCTGATCGAAAGTGCCGCTGCGGTGTCCGCCGACAACCCGCAATCTATCAACGACAAGGACTTGAGGCCTCTGCTCAACACCGCCGCCGAGGAAACTGGCGTGATCCCCTCCATGCATGCTCCGGTATCGATGGAGCAAATGGAGCGTTTGACCATCCAGCAGGCCTTGCGGATGGCGGACGGCAACCGCACCAAAGCGGCCTCGCTGCTTGGCATCTCGCGCGATACTCTGTATCGCAAGCTACGCCAGTATGAGGGCTGACGGCCGTACGAGAATCGTACGGTTGTAGTGTTTTCCGACGCTTTGCCGCGCGCCTCGTTGAACGAACACGAAGTTTCCTATGGAGCCTGACGTGCTGTCCTCCGGGCATGACAATGCCGGGTGGACGCAAACAGTTTCTGCTTTGGGTCGCTGCGGCCGTGGTTGCCTCGGCCGTCCTGGTCACAGTTCTTGTTCGGGAGCAGCGGGTTGGTGAGCAAAAGCATGCTCTTTACGTCGTCGGCGACCCACAAAGGGGGGCGGCGCTATTCTTCGGGAACAAACAGTGCTCCATTTGCCACTCCATCAACGGCTCGGGCGGGCACATCGCGCCAGATCTTGCCGCGGAGCATCCGGGCACGCCCGCCATCGGATGGCTCGCGACGGTGCTGTGGAATCACGCTCCAGGCATGTTCCGCCGGATCCGAAATAGCGAGTCTTATCCGCAGTTGAACTCGCAGGACATGGCGGACATTCTAGCGTTTCTCTACCAGGCCAGTAATGTCGACCATCCCGGCGACGCCAACGCCGGCGAAAAAGTCTTTCACGATAAAGGCTGCGTGACTTGCCATTCTGTGCGCTCGGTGGGAGGGAAGGCTGCCCCCGAACTGTCGGGCGTCGCCGCTGCCGGCGCCAATGAGTGGATGCGCGCGATGTGGAATCATACCCAGTCCATGGTTGAGCCGATTACCAAAGCCCTCGGAAACTGGCCCGAGTTCATGGGCAGCGAGATGAACGACCTGGTTGCGTACGCGGGAGAAGGGAACGAAAAGCCACGAGGATCCGAGAAAGCCGGCGACGCCGAGCGCGGTTGGGCCGTGTTTCAGACCCGATGTATGCAATGCCATTCCGTCCGAGGGACCGGCGGCAAGCTAGGTCCGGAGTTGGGTCCGGAACGCGATCTCCCCCTCACCACGGCCGCTTTCGCGAGCATTCTGTGGAATCATGCCCCGGCCATGCTGCGTTTGGGCAGAGAGAACGGTATTCCGATACCCGCGCTTCAGCGCGAGGAAATGGCCGACCTGACGGCGTTTCTCGCAAGCCTGCGATACGTTGAGCCCACGGGTTCGGCCTTCGTGGGCCAGCGCGTATTCGGAGTGCGCGGCTGTGCCCACTGCCATGGACCGGAGGCTGAGGGTACGCATCTCGGGCCCCGGCTACAAGCCGGCGGCGATGCGTACACCGCGGTTTCGTTTACCGCCGCGCTGTGGAAGCATGGCCCCAGGATGGTCGATCACGTCGAGGAAATGGGCATTTCGTGGCCGACTCTGGAGGCAACTGATATCGGCGACCTCGTCGCTTTTCTAAACGCGCCACGAACGCAGAAGTGACTGGTTGAGCTAAGCGTCGCGCCTTCCGTTCGGAAAGTGGATCCCTGATTGCTTGGCAGGACACCAGGAGGTGGTGAACATCATGAACCTAACTCCAATTATCATTCTTTGGGCTCTGCTCGGAATCGCGTTGCTTGCAGTGGAGGTCTATCGAAAAGTGATGATGCTCCACCAAGAGGATGAACTCGTTCACCTGGGCACAGGCGAAGAGAAGATGCTTCACCGGGTCGCGCAGGCACACAAACAGGCACACAAAATGGACGCAGCCGACGAATGGGAAGAGACTTTAACCGCTCTGACCATAGTTTACGGCTTGTGGATCGCGATGTCCTATTTCCATGGGCAGTTTTAACAGAATCTGTAGTGGAGCTGACGTGTGCGCCCGCCCGAATATTTCGGCGTA
>JBEKBK010000275.1:0-10745 GCA_050015435.1 Bryobacteraceae bacterium | reverse complement strand
GTGGAGGAAACCGGGTCAGATACAGAAAGAATCAAAACGAGACATCGATCGCGCTCGCCGCACGCTCAGATCATACGAACCACGCGCTTCGAGGATCGTTCTGCGCATAATTCAGGTAACACGCTACATTCCGTAAAAGCGATATCGAGCGGGAGGGCAATCGTTGTGGATTATCCGTTGCTCGAAGCTGCCTTCTATCGAGAGCACGATTAGCGTTCCGATGGCTTAGGCCTTTCGGCTAAGCCATCTGGCGAATTGTTGGAAGCAATCCGTAGTGGTAATGTTCCGATGAGGGGTTTCTACTCATGCGGGCACACTTGTCTCTGGTTTTCGCAGTTTCGATCCTGTTGAGCTTCGGTGGTTTGATGCGGGCGCAACCAACTATCAACGACAATTTCGTGTCCGCCGTTACGGTCTCGGCCGGGATAGACACCACCCTGCAACTGATTGACCAGAGCAGCGTGGTTTATGACGAGGCTGGCCAGCAAGACGCCCGCATTTACGAGTGGTACACGGGAAAACAGGCAAGGTTCGACTTTACCAATGTGCACGTGTACCAGTTATGGGAAGGTGTCTGTGCTGCGGACTGTAACACTCCAGAGCCGAAGGAGCTTGCGGCGGGGGAATACAAGTACTATCCGGCAACTGGAACTTGTACGGTCAGTGACCTCCCGGAACCATACCCGGCGTCTGGGTTTTTTGACTTTTTAGAAAACGCGCACCAGAACGGCACTTGTAGCTCTAATGGCAGGACCGGGACGCTCTGGATATACCAACCCCCTACAGGCAGTCCCTTCACAGAGATTGACTTGTGTGCCAACGGAAACACGCCGATTTCGATGTCATGGGTAGGTCCTTTCAGCGCCACGATGACGTTCAATACGTTCACTCCGGGGGTTCCATCCCCGGCCAACTTCGTTCCACCCCCCGCGTGTCTGACCGCGATCCCTACGCTCAACCAGGATTTGTTTTTCCCTTTTTTCCATTCCAACTGAACTACCCCTCCGATGGCCTGCCGCATTACACTATAGAGATGGAAGAGCGCGCGTTCTATCGCGAGTCGCCGACCACGAAGCCGGTGACGTTGAACTGTCCATTCTGTCGAACGTCGGATAGTTACGATCTGCGGTGGATGGTGCGCAAAAAGGTGGAGCAGCTTCCCCGCGGCGCGGATGAGCGCGACCGGGCCCGCTTCACGAAGTTCCTGAGCTATATGGTCCTCGTCGACGATAAGGCAGTTTGCAAAAACATTCGGTGCCGCAAGCGTTTCGACGTCTCCGGCATCAAAACCATGGCATTTATCTAGAGGAGCCAATCACCATGAGATCCACATTCGGAATTTGCGCGCTGCTGGCGGGTCTGGGCAGCGTTTCTTTGTTTGCAGCCGATGCAAGCGCCACCTGGAACGCCAAAGCCGCGGGCGGATATCTCGATGAAAGACAAGCCTGGTGGCAGGGGTGGCCGATGGCGGCCCGCGATCACGGGACATTTTGTATTTCGTGCCACACGGCTGCTCCGTATGCCTTGGGGCGGCAGGCCCTTCGATTCGCGATGGGGGAGACCGGCCCCTCAATCACAGAGCACAAACTGTTGGATAACGTCACCAAGCGCGTGATGATGTGGAATGAGGTCGAGCCCTTCTACAGTGACAAGGACCGTGGCGCACCCAAAACGGCCGAATCCAGAGGAACCGAATCGGTGCTCAATGCGCTGATCCTGATCAACTATGACTCGCGTAGCGGGGGACTTTCCAAGGCCACTCAGACTGCGTTCGACAACATGTGGGCGCTGCAACTAAAGGACGGCGACAGCAAGGGCGCCCTGACCTGGTTGAATTTCCACAACGAGCCGTGGGAAGCAGAGGACTCCCAATATTACGGAGCCACGCTGGCCGCGATCGCGGTGGGGCTCACTCCGATGGATTACCAGAGTGAACCAGCGGTCAAGGCGAATATCGCTCTGCTGCGGCAATACCTCCAGAAAGGGTATCAGGCGCAATCGCCGGTTTTGCGCACGATGGTTTTGTGGGCTTCCTCCAAAATGCCTGGCTTGCTGACCAAGGAGCAGCAGAAGTCCGCGATCGATTCCTTGTTCACTTTGCAGAAAGAAGATGGCGGATGGAGCATGACGGACGTGGTAGGAACCTGGAAGCGGCATGATGGAACGCCGCTCGAGACCAAGAGCGATGCTTACGCCACGGCGCTCATCTCGTATGCGCTCGAACAGGTTGGAGTGAAACACGACCAGAGCGGGCTGAAACGCGGCCTCGACTGGCTGGTTGCGAATCAGAACCCGACTGCGGGATCTTTCCCGGCGTATTCGCTGAACAAGAATCGCGATCTGACGAGCGATGCGGGCCGGTTCATGAGCGATGCGGCCACCGCCTACTCGGTGCTGGCGCTGACCGCCAAGTAGATCCCTGACCGACAGGCGATGCTCGAAAACGTTAACTTAAAGCGACGCCTGTCGCGCGAAGAATACAATCAAGAGCTTCCGGGACTCCAGCGGAGGCTCTACGATTTGCAGAAAGCCTGTTGGGATCACAAGATATCCTCAGCCGTTATTCTCGAGGGCTGGGACGCGGCCGGCAAAGGCGGAGCGATTTCGTCGCTCACGCAACGCCTGGATCCACGCGGCTTCAAGGTTTACTCCATTCAAGGCGCACGGACGTTTGAACAAGGCTATCCGTGGCTCTGGCGCTTCTGGCAGAGAGTGCCGAACCGCGGGGAAATGGTGATTTTCGATCAAAGCTGGAACGGACGCGTGCTCGAGGACCGGGTGGAGCAGCGTGTCCCCAAGTCCGCCTGGCGCGCGGCTTTTCACGACATTATCGATTTCGAACGGATGCTCGCCGAAGACGGCACGGTTATGCTCAAGTTCTTCCTGCACATCAGCAAGAAGGAGCAGAAGCGGAGGCTGAAGAAGATGCAGGAAGATCCGCTCCAGTCGTGGCGGGTCACCAAGGAAGACCGGGCGCGGCAGCGCAAATATGACCAGTACTTGGTTGCCGTGGAGGAAATGCTCGAGACGACCGAAGCGGAGTACGCTCCCTGGACGATTGTGGAAGCAACTTCGCGCTGGTGGGCCAGGAAGAAAATTTTCGACACCATAATAGCCGCGCTCGAACATCGATTGGGGCGCGCGGCGCCTGCCTACGAAGCCGCCGAAGAAGTCATAGAGCGCGAGGCGGATCTGCGCGCGGCGAGCGAGTCACTCGACAATTCCAAGGAAGGCGCGGATGCTGGAGACGCTTGACCTTTCGCAATCGCTGCCACGCGACAAATACGTGCTGGAGATTACACGGCGTCAGATCCAGCTTCGCGAGCTGTCCTGGCAGACCTATCAGCAGAAACGTTCGGTGATCGTCGCCTTTGAGGGGTGGGACGCGGCAGGCAAAGGCGGGGCGATCAAGCGCATCACCGAAAAAATGGACCCTCGTGGTTACGTGGTCTATCCGATCAGCGCGCCACAAGGCGAGGATAAACTTCGGCACTATCTGCATCGCTTCTGGAGGCGTTTGCCGGAGCGGGGCCAGATCGCGATCTTCGACCGCACCTGGTACGGACGCGTGCTGGTGGAACGCGTGGAGGGCTTCGCCGAGGAAAACGCGTGGAAGCGAGCTTACACTGAGATCAATTCGTTTGAACGGCAGCTGCGGGATTTCGGCACGATCCTCGTGAAGTTCTGGATCCATATTTCTGCAGAGGAGCAATTGCGCCGGTTCGAGGAGCGACGCAAGATCGGGTACAAGGCGTGGAAACTCACCGAAGAGGACTGGCGGAATCGGGAGAAATGGCCGCTCTACTATGAAGCCGTGGAGGAGATGCTGGTCAAGACCAGCACCCGCAACGCGCCTTGGAATCTGATCGAGGGCAATGACAAGAACTGGGCGCGGGTGAAAACGCTCACGCGGTTGGTGGAAACGCTTTCAAAGGAATTGAACTACATTCCGGCGGACCCGGTGAAGAAAAATCCGCGAGCCGCGCGTAAGCGCTGATTATTTCGCCTTGACGTCATAGCACCACAAATTCTGGAGGTCACGGATGTACAGCCTGCCGCCGGCGACCACCGGATACGCCCACGCCTTTTCGCGTCCCCCGACGTGTTTCGGCTGTCCCGGTGGGCTGAAGCGGCCGTGCTCGTGATAGCCGTCCTCGGCGGCGCTGACCAGCGCCACGTCGCCATTTTCGCCATGCACAAACAGGAGGCCGTCCGCATAAAACGTGGACCCGGCGCCGATGCCCTCCTCATGCCACTTGATCTTGCCCGTGAGGAAATCAGCGGCTACGTATTCCACTTCGTTCGCGCCGTAGAGAGTGTCGCCCAGCAGCACAGAGCCGCCGACTGCGTTCGGCAGGCCGCGAGTGAAGTAAACCTCTTCCGCGTTGACGCCCTGGCCGTTCGGAACCAAGTGGATCAGACCACCGCCGATGTGTTGCGCGATTGTGTAGACGTAGCTGTCACGTACCACCGGAGTAGGCATGTTCGCTGCGACCGATTTTCCGGTTCGATCATAACGCCACAGGAAAGTGCCGGTCTTCGCGTCCACTCCCACTACGCCTTTATTGACAAACTGGACGTACTGCCGATGGCCGGCCGCTTCCACGACCATCGCTGACGAATACGCCGCCGGATCACCACCCGGCACGGCGGATTTCCAGATGAGCGCTCCCGTCTTCTTGTTCAATGCAACCATCGCGGCTTCCTTACCGCTTGGCGTTACGATGACCTGATCGCCATCCACCAGCGGCGATTCGGCATAAGCCCACTGACCGGGCACCCCGCCGAAATCCGCGCGCAGGCTCTTCTGCCAGCGAAGCTTTCCAGTGGCCGTCTCGAGGCACACCAGATCGCCATCGGACCCCAGCGCATACAGCAACTCGCCATCAGTTGTCGGGGTGGAGCGGGCCATGGGATAGTGCGGCTCCTGGTCCGGATTGCCCACCTTTCCGACACGCGTGGACCAAAGCTGCTTGCCATCCTCGACGGAGAGCGCCTGCACGAACTCGTTATCCATGCCGCGATTGCTGAGCATGTAGAGTCTGCCGCCGACCACGGACGGCGTCGCATAGCCTTCGCCGATGTCCGTCAGATGCCAAAGCATCTTCGGACCTGCTTTGGGCCACTCTTTGAGAAGACCGGTTTCTTGCGAAAGTCCGGTACGCCCGGGACCGCGCCACTGGGGCCAATCCTCAGCGCCGGCACTGAGGCTGAAGGTCACCAAGACGGCCGCGGTGAAGAAATAGGTTCGCGGTTTCACGAGCTGTACCTCCTGTCGGACTGATTCTACAAAACCGCTACTTATTGCGGCTGGCCTCGCATGAACAACAAATACGCAATCCCCGCGACGAAGAAGCCAACGAACCAAGCATAGTCGTAAAGCCAACGCAGCGGCGGCAGCACCAGGCCGAGCAACGCGACCGCAATGCCGACGGCCAACGCAGCCACAGCCCGCCAGTTCACACCTCGCGAATACGCGTAGGGACCTTCACTCTGGTACAGCGCCGCTACATCGAGCTCGCATTTCCGCCGCACGAAGTAATCGGTGATCATGATCCCGGCGATGGGGCCAAGCAAACCTGAGTAGCCGACCAGCCATCCGAAAATGTAAGCGCTGAAATCGCCCAGCAGCTTCCAGGGCATCAGTAAGACTCCGATCACACCGGTGATCAGACCACCCGTGCGAAATGAGATGCGGCGTGGATTCAGATTGGAGAAGTCATTTGATGGAGAAACGACGTTCGCCGCGACGTTGGTGTTCAACGTTGCGATCAGCAGTGCGATCAGCGCCACGAACGCGACGGTGGGTCTATTGAATTTTCCGAGCAGGATGACCGGGTCCCAAATGGCCTGTCCGAAAATCACGACCGAAGCCGAGGTGACCGCAACGCCGATGAACGAATAGAGGGTCATTGCGGTGGGCAATCCCAGGGCTTGACCCAACATCTGATCGCGCTGTGAGCGGGCATAGCGCGTGAAATCCGGTATGTTCAGAGCTACCGTCGCCCAGAAGCCGACCATTCCCGTAAGCGAAGGAATGAAAAAGCGGATGAACTCGCGCGTGGAGGTGAACTTACTGGGCGCGCTGAGAACCGGTCCCATACCGCCCGCCATGCTTGTGATCCACCACAGCAGCAGCAAACCGAGGGCGAGCATGAATGGAGCGGCGACGCCCTCAAGGAATCGGATGGTCTCAATGCCGCGCCAGATGACGAAAATGTTCAGCGCCCAAAATGCGAAGAAGCAGATCCAGATTCCCGCCTTCCCCGCCCCGGCCGCGGGCCACAGGATGCCGAGCATCGCGTAGATCGCCTGGCCGCCGATCCAGGTTTGAATCCCGAACCAGCCGCAGGCTACCAAGGCGCGCAGCACGGCCGGAACGTTGGCGCCGCGCACGCCGAAAGAAGCGCGCACGAACACCGGGAAAGGGATCCCGTACTTCGTTCCAGCGTGCGCGTTGAGCAGCATCGGAACCAGCACGACCAGATTTCCGAGCAGAATCGTGCCGACCGCCTGCCACCAGTTCATCCCTCCAGCGATCAATCCGGAGGCCAGCATATAAGTGGGAATGCACACGCTCATCGCGACCCACAGCGACGCGTAATTGTAGATTCCCCAGGTGCGACGTTCGAGCGGAATCGGGGCCAGATCTTCGTTGTAGAGCGATCGATCGTGGGTGACGGTTACTTCCATGCTCCGCCACGCGCGGCGCGTTTCAGGAATGCTCCGCGCCCGGTTCGCCCTTGAAAGCCGCCATTTTCGACGATCACTTCGCCGCGCGACAGCACGGTTCGCGCATTCCCTTTGACGCGGAAGCCTTCGAACATCGAGTAATCGACACGCATGTGGTGGGTCTTGGCGCTGATTTCGAGTTCGGCGTTCGGATCCCAGATGACGATATCGGCGTCACTGCCAGGGGCCAGTTCGCCCTTGCGCGGATACAAACCGAATAATCGCGCTGGAGTGGTGGAGACCAACTCCACGAAACGATTGAGGCTTAGCTTTCCAGCGTTGACACCGTGATGAAACAAGAGTTGGAGACGATTTTCCACGCCCGGCCCGCCATTCGGGATCTTCGTGAAGTCGTCCTTGCCGAGGATTTTTTGATCCTCAAAACAGAACGGGCAGTGATCTGTTGAAACGACCTGGAGATGATCGTGCTTCAATCCATCCCACAGCTTCGGTGGATGATTCTTCTCGCGAAGAGGCGGTGTGAAGACGTACTTCGCCCCTTCGAAATTCGGCCGCGCAAGGTCGTCGACGGAAAGCAGCAGGTACTGAGGGCAAGTCTCAGCGAAAACCGGAACGCCGCGATCGCGCGCCGCACGGACTTCGTTCAACGCTTCCTCCGAGGACAAGTGAACAATGTAGACGGGAGCGCCGGAGATCTCGGACATCGCCACGGCGCGATGCACGGCCTCAGCTTCGGCTGCCACCGGCCGCGTCAACGCGTGATAGATGGGAGCCGTTTTACCCTCGGCAATCGCACGTTTGACGATCACATCGATGATGCCGCCGTTTTCGGCGTGCAGACATATCAATGCGCCATTTTTGGCCGTGCGGCTGAGCATCTGAAAGATCGTGGAGTCATCCACCATCAGGACTCCCGGATATGCCATGAAGAGCTTGAAGCTGGCCACACCCTCGCTCACCAGGTGGTCCATGTCTTCGAGGCCGGCCTCGCCTAGATCCGTGACGATCATGTGCAGGCCGTAATCGATGGACGCCCGATTCTCGGCCTTCTTCCACCAGGTATCGAGCGCATCGCGCATGCGTGTGCCCTTCGGCTGAATCGCGAAATCGATCAGCGTGGTGGTGCCACCGAAAGCCGCAGCTTTGGTCCCAGTTTCGAAGTCATCGCTGGACGTGGTGCCGCCGAACGGCATGTCGAGATGCGTGTGGACGTCGATGCCGCCAGGCAACAACAGCATGCCGGTGGCGTCGATTACTTTGCCCGCGGTGTCAACTGGGAGTGACGGGCCGATCTCTTTGATCCGCTCGCCCTCGATGAGAATGTCGGCCGCCCGGGTGTCGGTCGAAGTAACCACGGTCCCGTTGCGGATCAGAGTGGTCAGCATTTCGCTCCTGTGCGTTGTTCCCAGCTTTCGAAAGGCACGCCTATATCGACGCGTTCCATGGTGATGCAATTCTCGACGGGACAAACCAGCCAGCAGAGATTGCAGCCAACGCACTCGGCCTCATCCACGCGCGGAATCCGATGCGGAGGCGTCTTGTGCGGCGAAGCCATAACCGCGCCGTCGAGTTTGGGAATCGGCGTCGCCGCGATCCGACGGCTGCTGGCCGCGACCAGGTCCTCCGGTTTCGCGTATCCATCGATGTGAATGCACTGATGTGCCCCGTCCCAGCAGGCGATGTAGCAAAGGTCGCATCCAATGCATTTATCAGGATGGATGCGGGCGATGATCTTGTAATTCAGGTTAAGGTTTTTCCAGTCCTGCATGGCTGGCAGGCTCCGGCCTCGAAACTCCTCAACGGTACTGAAACCCTTGTCGTCCATCCAGTTCTTCAAACCGTCGATCATGTCCTCGACCATCCGGAATCCGTAGTGCATCGGAGCGGTGCACAATTGCAAACTCTGGCAGCCCAGCAGAATGAACTCGGCCGCGTCCTGCCATCCGGAGATACCGCCGATGCCGGAGACCGGCAAGCCGACCGCCGGGTCGGCTGCGATCTGCTGAACCATGTGGAGCGCAATCGGCTTCACCGCCGGACCGCAGTAACCTCCGTGCGCGGACGCTCCATCTACATTGGGCCGAGGAACCAGCGTGTCGAGGTCGATTCCGGTGATGGAGTTGATGGTGTTGATCGCCGACAGTCCGTCCGCCCCGCCTTTTCGGGCCGCGCGAGCCATGTGACGGATGTCGGTCACGTTCGGCGTAAGCTTGACCAATACCGGAGTCTTCGCCGCTTCCTTGACCCACTCCGTGATCATCGAGCAGTATTCGGGCACCTGTCCCACGGCGCTGCCCATGCCACGCTCGCTCATTCCGTGCGGGCAGCCGAAGTTCAACTCGAGTCCATCGGCGCCCGCGCCTTCGGCGCGACGAACCATCTCATGCCAGGTCTCGCGCTTGGATTCGACCATCAGCGACGCGATCACCGCGTGATTCGGGTAGCGCTTTTTGACTTCCGAAATCTCCCGCAAGTTTACATCGAGCGGGCGATCTGTAATCAACTCGATATTATTCAGCCCCATCATGCGCTGCCCGTTCAGATCGACCGAACTGTAGCGCGAGGACACGTTTACGATTGGATCACCCAGCGTCTTCCACACCGCGCCGCCCCAACCGGCGTCGAATGCGCGCATAACCTGGTCGCCGCAGTTGGCGGGCGGACCTGAAGCGAGCCAAAACGGATTTGGACAGCGAATTTTACCAGCGAACAAGGTGGTCAAATCAGCCATGATGGACCCCCAGGAATTCGGCGATCCCGATGGCGGCTCGTTTACCGCCGGCGACGGCGTCCACCACTTCCCTGCCCCCGTTCACGCAATCGCCTCCCGCGAAATATTTCGGATTCGCGGTCTGACCGGTTTCCGGTTGCACGATGACGTGTCCAGCGCGTACTTCCACTCCCCGAACGCGCTCCAGAAACTCAACCAGCCGCGATTGGCCGATCGCGGGGACAATCATGTCGCAAGTGATGTGAAAACTTCCGTACGGCCCGTCGCATTCAATACTCTCCACCACGCGCGACCCATGAATCCGAAGAGGGCGTGTTTGCCAGTGAAATTCGATCCGATCCAGCTTGGCGAGTTCGTACTCATACTTGAACGCAGGCATTTCGGCTTCGCTGCGGCGATAAAGGATATGGACTCTCTCGGCGCCTAGCCGGCGCGCGGCTGTGGCGGCATCAATCGCCGTATTGCCCGCTCCAATCACCGCCACGTGGCGGCCCACGGGTGTGGACCCGGTCTTGTAATCGGCAATAAATCGCAGTGCGTCTACTACGCCCGGCAAATCGTCGCCCGGAAGATTCAGCCGGTGCGTGGGCCCCAGGCCGACACCGATAAATATCGCGTCGAATTCCCTCTCCAAGGAGTCGATGTCATCGCCGATCTCTACACCCAGCCGGAACTCGGCCCCCATGGAAAGCACGAGCTCGACTTCTTTCAAACTGTCCGCCGGACGCAGCTTGTATTCGGCGATCCCGTAGGTGTTCAGACCGCCCGCCATCGGATTGCGATCGAAGACGGTTACGGCCAACCCACGGCGGCGGAGCTCCGCCGCGCAGGCGAGCGACGCGGGACCGGCACCAACGCACGCCACGCGCTTTTCGCCCGCCTCTGGCACCGGGATGGAGGGATGATGCGAATAGAAATGATCCATCGCGTGGCGTTGCAGACGTCCAATTTCAATCGGCTGTTTGTTATAGCGATGCAGGACGCACGCGCCCTCACACAAGACATCCACCGGGCAGACGCGCGAACAACTTAAGCCCAGAATGTTGACATCCAGAATAGTCAGCGCGGAACCGCGCAGATTGTGGGTGGCGATCTTTTTGATGAACTTCGGGACGTCAATGTGCGTCGGGCAAGCCGCGGTGCACGGAGCGTCGAAGCAATACAGGCACCGCGAGGCTTCGACCCAGGCCGCTTGCGGCGCGAAGGCGGGGTGAATTTCCGCAAAGCGTTCGGCGAATTCTTCGGCCGTCAGGCCGGGAACCGGGTTCCGCATCATTCATGCCGCGAAGCGTCCAAGGTTCTTTATTATCAAGGTTTCTTG